>JACQZT010000218.1 GCA_016213755.1 Acidobacteriota bacterium
CCTCTCCCTGTGGAACGACGCCGGCACGGGCTGGTTCGGTTCGGTTCCCATTGGCTCCTCCTCCACGCTTTCCAACAGCCAATGCACCATAACCGGCTCGAGCGTGTCCTCGTCGGGGAACAATCTCACCCTCAATGTGTCCCTCGTGTTCAAACCCGCGTTCTCAGGATCAAAGAACATATATGTCCACGTTTGGGACGCCTCCCTGGGTACCGGCTGGACCACAATGGGATCGTGGACCGTCAGCCCATAGTTCAGTCACAACCCATCCCGCCAACCAAATCAACCACTTACCCCATCCCCCCTCCCGCCCCCGTGATACACTAACCCCGGGCCACCGATGACCACCGCCACCCAATCCGACACCCCCGGGACCCGCGCCACACGGGGATACCAAACGAACCCCAGCTTTTCTGCCGCCCGCCTCCCGGCCCATCCCCCCAACTCTCTGGAAATAGGGAGTATTTCCGTCCGCCCCCGAAACGGAATCACCCTCTGGCTGAGAGAAAATGCCGGGTTCGTCCCACCCCGCTTCACCCGAATTTCGCCCCCTTTGGGCCTCGTTTTCGCCCCCGCTTTGCTGCACCGAACCCAGGAGTTGACCTGATGCCCGCCCCGTCCGCCCTGGAACGCTACGTCGACCAGCACCGCCACCGCCTGGTCGAAATCGTCCAGGACCTGGTGCGTATCCCCAGCGAGAACACCGCCCCCACCGGCGCCGAAAAGGCCTGCCAGGAATACCTCGCCCGCCAACTGCGCGCCCTGGGCTGGGAACCCTCGCTCTACGAACTCCGCGATGTCCCCGGCCTCGCCGAACACCCCCTCTATTGGCCCGGCCGCGATTACACCGATCGCCCCAACCTCGGCGCGCGCCGTCCCGGCGCGGGCGGCGGCCGCTCCCTGCTGCTCACCGGCCACATCGACACCGTCCCCCGCGGCACGCAGCCCTGGACCCGCGATCCCTTCGGCGGGGCGGTCGAAGGCGACCGCCTCTACGGCCGCGGCTCCAACGACATGAAGGGCGGCGTCGCCACGAACCTGTTCGTCCTCGAAGCGCTCCACGAGCTCGGCATCCGCCTGGCCGGCGACCTGGTCTTTGAAACCGTCGTCGACGAGGAGTTCGGCGGCGTCAACGGCACCCTGGCCGGCCGGCTGGCGGGCTTCAACGCGGACGCGGCGATCATCTCCGAGCCTTCCTTCCTGCGCATCTGCCCCGCCCAGCGCGGCGGCCGCATCGCGCACATCGCCTTCCGCTCCTCGGGCGGCATTCTGGACGACGCCGGTTCCGCCCCCGGCGTGGTCGATCAGCTCACCCGCTTCCTCAATCGCGTGCCCGAATTCGCCGCCGCGCGCCGGCAAAAAGCGCGCGTCCATCCCTATTACGCCAACAACCCCGACCCCGTGCCCGTCACCGTCGCCAAGATCCACACCGCGCCCTGGGGCACCGGCGAGCCGTGTACCATCCCCGACACCTGCCGGGTCGAGTTCTACTGGCAAGCCATGCCCGGCGAAACCCAAGCGGACATCGAAGCCGAGTTCTTCGCCTGGCTGGATTCCGTCTCCGCCCTGCGGCCCGAAGTCGAATTCCCCCTCCGCTGGCTGCCCGGCTCGGCCCTCTCCCGCAACGAGCCTCTGATTTCGGAACTGGCCGCCAGCGCCACCCAGGCGCTGGGTGCCGAACCCGTCATCGTCGGCATCGAAGGCCCCTGCGACATGTACGTCTTCCACCAGGCCTTCGGCATTCCCGCCGTGCTCTACGGCGCCCGCGGCGGCAACACCCACTCCGCCGACGAATACCTGGAAATCGACACCGCCGTGGCCGCCGCCAAAACTCTCCTGCTGTTTGTCTGCCGCTGGTGTACTTGTGTTTTCAGTGACCACCTTCCGTAAGTGATTGACATTTGGCGTAAATTCTTGCTTTTGCGGCAAGAAATCCAGATTTCGCACTTGCTTCGATTGATTCGACTGTGTTGCGTCTATTTCGATTGCGTGATACTGTTGTGTTTGGAGGCCAGCAACCATGCCGCAGGAGCCTGTCGCATTGCCGGAGTCGGAGGAGGTTCAGATCCGAGAACTGAATCGCATGCTTCAATTCGGTTCGCCGGCGTTGGTCGGGGCCGATGGGAAGCGGATGGAACTGCCGAATGCCGTTTTCCGCTTGCTCAAGGACATCGCGCGCAACATGCAGTTGGGCCGGGCGATTGTCCTGATTCCTGAGAACCAGCAGTTGACCACCCAGCGGGCTGCCGACCTCCTCGGCGTTTCCCGGCCTCATCTGATCAAGTTGCTGGAGGCTGGCGAGTTGCCGTATCACAAGGCCGGGAGCCACCGACGCATCTACCTCAAAGACCTCGCCGCTTATCGGAAGCGCCGCGACGCCGAGCGCAAAGCGGCGCTCGACCGCATCGCAAGAGACGCCTTTGAGTCCGGCTTGTATGATCGCACCGGCATACCCGAAGGCGGCGAAGACGAATGAGAGCGGACTACCGCGTCGTCCTCGACGCGTGCGTGCTCATCCCGATGCCGCTGGCCGATACGCTTCTGCGCATGGCGGAGGCGCCCCGGCTCTATCTGCCGAAGTGGTCACAAACAATCATGGAGGAGGTGACGCGCAACCTCATCGCGAAGTGGGGAATGGCGCCCGAGAAGGCTCACCGCCGCGTGGAGGAACTGCGGCGTCATTTCCCGGAGGCTTGGGTCGAAGGCTCCGAGCCGATCATCGGCGTGATGACGAACGATCCCGGAGACCATCATGTCTTGGCTGCGGCGGTTCGCTCCCACTCCGAGTTGATCGTCACCTACAACCGCCGCCACTTCCCGGCTGCTTCTTTGCAGCCCTGGGAGATCGATGTGCGGGCCCCGTCCGCGTTCCTGCGCGGGCTCTACGATCTCGACCCCGGATTGTTTGCCGGCAAGCTGCATGAACAAGCTGCGAAGATTGAGGTGCCCCTGCCTCGCCTCCTGCACAGCCTCGCCAAGAATGTCCCGGGCTTCGTCGACTACTTCTGCGAGGAACAAGGCATCGACCTTGCCGGCGAATAGCGAGGCGCATAGGGGTCAGCACGAGGAAGTCCAGCCACTCCACGGACCGCGGGCTACACCAGGAATGGGAGACTGTCGGGAACAAGTAGGCGCGGGCAACCTTCCCGCTCCCCCGCCTCTCCGGCGCCGCGAAACCGGGCAAACCTTTTTCAGTCACGCCCCTTCCCATCCCTTTTCTCCCGTGTTATCAACGCCGCGAATCAAGACCACCGCCGCGCGGCACTACACTGGTCTCAGTGAAACAGGATTGCGCCCCTTCTACACCCGGTCGAAGTTCGTTCCGGCGGCCCGGAAACTTCCGGCTGTGCCATGCGGAGACTCAGGCGTCCCCGAGGCGTGAGAAGTCGGACCCTTCGCGCTCAGCGGTTCTCGACCAGTCCCGCCACTTCGAAGTCGTAGTCCGTGTAGGCGCGCATGACGCCGCGCAGCCACAGCACCGCGCGCCGCTTGCCGGGCCAGATGGGGATGATCGGCCGCACTTGGTCCGCGCTCGAGTCCTTCGTGACGGCGGTCCAGCGAAAGCTCTTGCCGTCAAGCGTCGTGCCGCGGAACAGTTCCCGATGCCGCCGCTGGTCCGCCCGGCTGATGAGCGGTTCTCCGCTCACCGGGTCGGCGTCGGTGGAGATGTACACGGTCCGCGGATCGAAGGGATCGAGCGCCGCCAGGCCGGTGTAGAACTCCTGGGTGGGATACAGGCGGCTGCCTGCGTAAGCAATCTCGTGGTCTTCCCATCGCCCGCCGCTCCAGCGCGCCAGGCGGAAGCGGTGGTCGCGACCCTTCTCTCGCGGCGGCAGTCCGCCCCCGTCCTTCTGCACGGTGTACAGCAGCGCCAACTCGCCTTGTGGCATGACATGGAAGTCCGTGGTCCAGGCCACGTTGTTGGCGTCGCCCTGGAAGATGCGCGTGCCCTCCCGCGGGTCGCGCAGCCCATCCTCCAGGCCGCGAATCGGCGTCCCGTCGGAGCGGTGCAGGCGGCCGTCGCGGCAGAAGACGTGGTAAACGCTGTTGTCGAAAACATCCGGATGGCCTTCCGTGTAAGCCAGGTGCACGGTGTCCTGTCCGTTCGAGCAGTACTTCACATAAGGCCGGTGACGGACCTTGGCGGGCACGTCGATCACCACGCCGCCCGCGGTCCAGGTTTCGCCGAAGTCGTCCGAGAAGCTGTAGGAGGGTTTGAAGGAGTTGTTGAAGCCGCGGTAGAAATCGTACACGCGCCCGCGCCCGCCGTTCTCTTTCTTGAGCAGGAACAGGTTGCTGTAAGTCACGCGCGAGCTCGGGCTGGGGACGAAGAGCTTCTCCTCCTCCCAGGCCGCGGCGTCCAGCGGCTTCGACGACAGGCGAGAGTGAATCTGGCTGGACGTGTTGTGCCGCGCATAGCACACCAGCAGCCGCCCGTCCGGACGCGCCAGGAAAGCCGGCGAATTGTGGTCGTCCATCCATTCTTTCGGGCGCTGGTCGCGCTCCGGCCGGTGCAACGTGAACGTCGTCGCACGATGGCGCTTGAGGTCGTACTGAACCACCTCGATATTGCCCTTGCGGGCGGGGTTTTTCCGTCCGCTGGCGACGGTCCCGAAGATGAGCTTGTCGCCCGCCACGATGGCGCGCTCGTCTTCGAACCAGCACCAGCCGCCATCGTCGGAAAGAACGCGGATCTCGGGCGTCTTCGGCGCCGCCGCCAGGATCAGGAATTCTCGTCGCCGCATCTCCCTCATGATAGCCCCGGCGTGTTACCAATGGAGGAATGCGGACCCAGCTACGAACCAGCGCGCTTATCGCCGCCGCCGTCCTGGCGCTGCCCGCCGGCGCGCAAAAGGCGCCCGTGCCGCGCTTTACCGATCCGGAACGCCGCGCCAAGCTCGCGGCGGCGTTCCCCGCCATCGAGAAGGCGTTCGAGAACTTCAGGGAGCGGCGCGGGATTCCGGGGCTTTCCTACGGCATTGTCATCGACGGAGAGACCGTCGCCATGAAAAGTTTCGGCGTGCGCGAACGGAAGACGCAAGACCCGGTGACGCCCGACACCGTCTTCCGCATCGCCTCCATGACCAAGAGCTTCACGGCCCTGGCCATTCTCAAGCTGCGCGACGACGGCAAGCTCTCGCTCGACGACCCGGTCTCGAAGTGGATCCCCGAGTTCGCGCGCCTGGAACTCCCCACCCGCGATACAGCGCCCATTCGCGTCCGCCAGTTGATCACGCACGGAGCGGGCCTGCCGGAAGACAATCCGTGGGGCGACCGCCAGCTTGGGGTGAGCGACGAGACGCTGACCCGCTGGCTGCGGCAGGGACTTCCCTTCTCCACCCCTCCCGACACCGCCTTCGAGTATGCCAACTATGGCTTCGCCCTGGCCGGTCGCGTGGTGGCCAAGGCCTCCGGCATGCCGTACCGCGAGTACGTCGAGAAGCGCATCCTGGCGCCGCTGGGAATGCGCGCGTCGTCGCTGGAGCCGGCCGCGGTACCCGCCGATGTGCGTGCCACCGGATACCGGCGCGCGGGCTCAGAATACTCCGAGGAGCCGTCGCTGCCGCACGGCGCATTCGGCGCCATGGGCGGCATGCTGACCTCCACGCGCGACCTGGGGCGTTACGTGGCGTATCAGCTTTCGGCCTTTCCCGCGCGCGACGACGACGACAAGGGACCCGTGCGGCGCGGTTCCCTGCGCGAGATGCAGCGCGTGTGGCGGAGCAACCCTTTCCGGGTGAGCCGGCCCCTTCAAGTCACGGCGGGCGGCTACGGCTACGGACTCAGTGTGTCGGAAGACTGCCGCTACAACCACATCGTGGGCCATGGCGGCGGACTGCCGGGCTTCGGTTCGTTCATGAAGTGGCTTCCCGAATACGGCGCAGGAATTTTCGCCATGGCCAACCTGACCTACGCGTCGCCGGCCCCGGCCATCGACGAGGCGTTTGAAATCCTGCGTGCCACGGGAGCGCTGAAGCCGCGCGAGCTTCCTCCTTCCGAATCCCTCCTCGCCACGCGCGACGCCATCGTCAGGCTGTGGCAGCGCTGGGACGACGCCGATGCCTCGGCGCTGGCGGCCGACAACTTGTTCCTCGACACGCCGGCCGCCGAACGCCGGCAGGCCATCGAGAAGATGAAGGCCGAAGTCGGCGCCTGCCGGCCCGAGGGCGGCATCGAGCCCGAAAACTGGCTGCGCGGACGTTTCAGCCTGGCCTGCGAGCGCGGCGCCGTCGAGGTGGCTTTCACGCTGGCACCCACCATGCCGCCGAAGGTGCAATCCCTGCGGTTTTCCGCAGGGAAGCCGCGGCGTTCCACTGGGAGATGCCCGGAATGAGTTCTCGATCACTGCTTCTGCTTTTGACGGCGGCTGGTCCTTGGCTCGCCCCCGTAGCCGATCCGATCAAACCCTATCTTTCCTCGCCCCGCCGGGCGTTCACGGCCCCGGAACTGCGCGACGCCCCGGACGAGTGGATAGACCGCTCGCTGAAGTGGGCCGACGACATTCTGGACCGCTACCCGCCCGCCGTGCCGGAACATCCGGTGCGCCGCGCGGCCCTCATCCGGCTCGACGATGTACTGCACATCGAATCCGCTCCGCGCAAGCCGCTGGTCCAGCAGTTCTACCGCGCACGCATCGAGAAGGCCGTGCGCGAAATCGAACGGACCCGCGTGACCGAAGGTATGCGCATCTGGAAGCTCTACAATCACGGCTTCTTCGTGCGCACGGCCGGAGTGTCCTTTGCCATCGACATCGTGCCCGGCACCAACGAGAGGGGATTCTCGGTGGATGCGCCGGCGCTCGAACGGGTGGCCGATCAGGCCGACGCGTTCTTCATCAGCCACCTGCACGGCGATCATGCCAATCAAGCGGTCGCCCGGCTCTTTCTGGCGCGCGGCAAGCCGGTGGTGGCGCCGGAAGGACTGTGGGCCGGCCAGGCCGAGTTCTCCAAGGCGCTGCTGTATCCCAAGCGAAGCACAACGCTGGTTCACGAAATCCCCATCCAGAGCGGCCGGAAGACGCTGAAGTTGGTCGCCTACCCCGGACACCAGGGAGCTTCGCCCATCGTGAACGTGAACCTGGTGACCACGCCGGAGGGATTCACGATACTGCACACCGGCGATCAATCGGGCGGCGACTTCGACTGGATCGACCGCATCGGCGCCGGGCACAAAGTAGACGTGCTGATGCCCAACTGCTGGACCACCGACATCCAGCGCATGGCTCGCGGAGTGAATCCCAAGCTGATTCTCACTGGCCACGAGAACGAAATGGGGCACACCGTCGACCACCGCGAGGATTACACGCAGACCTACAATCACCTGTTCGGAACCCCCTACCCGTTCCTGGTCCTGGGCTGGGGCGAGTCCTTCCATTACCGAGCCGCGACCGTCAGGGAGCGGTCATGAAGGGCGCTATCTGCGCGCTTCTGCTGTTCCCCTCTCTTTCGTTCGCCGCCGACGAGCGCACCCGGCGCACCGAGTTGAACCTTCAGGGCCAGACCGACGCCGCCTCCGGCGAAAGCCGGCGCAACGAAAACGTTCAGTTCAACCCCATCGACAACAACGCCCTCAAGGATCTCAACGTTCGCCTGGGAGTAACGGCCACGCTGGTGAACGAATTCCAGGCCGAGCGCAACTACTTCGGCGCGGAGTTCGGGAGTTCCCCTTCCGCGCCCCTGCACTTGCCGGCGTCCAAACGGTCCGGCATCCACGGCGGCGTCTACGAGTGGCACAGCAACAGCTTCTTCAGCGCCCGGTCCTTCTTCCAGGTGGGCGGCGTCAAGCCGGCGCGCACCAACGACTACGGATTCCAGTTCGGCGCGGCGCCGTGGCGCGGCGCATTCCTCTCGCTGGAAGGAAGCCAGCAGAAAGCCCGCGGCAGCGTCAACGGCAACGTGCTGGTGCCGCGCGCCGACGAGCGCACGCCGCTGGCCACCGACCCCGCCACCCGCCGCATCGTCGAGCGCTTCCTGGCCGCCTATCCGCGGGAGCTGCCCAACCGCACCGACATCAACGAGCGCGCACTCAACACCAACTCTCCGCAGTCGATCGACACCAACAACTCCGTCCTCCGCCTGGACCAGCAGGCGGGCCGCAACCGCCTCACGCTCCAGCACCGCTTCACCGGCCAGCCGGTGCGGGCCTTTCAGCTTGTGGCGGGACAGAACCCCAACAGCGACACCAAGTCGCACGCCGCCACTGTGACGCTCAGCCGCGCCCACAGCGCCGCCACCGTCCTGGATGTCTCGCTGGGCTTCGACCGCATCCACACGCTGATCGTGCCCGAGGAAAACTCCGTCGGCCCGCAGGTCTCCTTCGGATCCCTGATGGAGATGCTCGGTCCCGCCTCCACGATCCCCATCGACCGCGCGCAAAACCAGTTTCGGTCCGCGGTCCACATCGCCTATCGTCCGGCCGGGTCTCACAACTGGAAGTTCGGCGCCGAACTGTTGCGCCGGCAGATCAACGGCAGCGAATACAGCAGCCAGCGGGGGACCTTCCGTTTCGTGAACGACTTCGGGCGCGATGCCATCACCAACTTCCGCCTGGGCGTGCCCAGCCGGTTCAGCGTGGGCGTGGGCGATCCGTACCGCGGATTCCGAAGCACGGACATGCAGTTCTACGCCGGCGACACCTGGCGGGCTTCGTCGAACCTGACCCTGCACTACGGGCTGCGCTACGAGCCCGCGGCCCGGCCCACGGAAGCGAATGGCTTGAGCAAGATCCCCTATGGATGCCAGTGCGCCAACCTGGCGCCAAGGTTCGGTTTCGCCGGACGGCTGCCGGCGTGGTGGGGGACTCTGCGGGGCGCCTGGGGACTGCATTACGGGCAGATCTTCCCGGTCACCTATCAGCAGCTCCGCTTCAACCCGCCGGGCGTGGTCAAAGCGGAGATTCAGAATCCCAGCCTGGTGGATCCACTCGCGGGAGTGGAGTTAAATCCCGACAGCCGCAGCACCATCTTCGTTTTGCCCGAGAACCTGGGCGCGCCTTTCGCGCAACAGTACAATTTCAGTTGGGAACCCGCGCTCTCGTCGAAATGGAGCTTGCAGTTGGGCTATGTCGGGAGCCGCGCGCAGCGCCTGCTCTTCCTGGTCTACAACAACCGCGCGCGTCCGGTGCCCGGCATTCCGCAAACCAACGCCACGGTGGCCCTGCGGCGTCCGGACCCGAACCGCTATGACGTCCGCGAAGTGACCAACAGCTCCCGCGGCTACTTCGACGCGGCCCGCGCGGCGTTCTCGCTGCGCCGCTGGCATGGTCTCACCGCGGACGCGGCGTACTGGTTCAGCAAGGCCCTCGACCTGGGCGGCGACTACGCCAGTCCGGCCGTCACCGACAGCCGAAACCAGGTGCGCAGCCAGTCGGAGTTTCTGGTTCGCGAGGATCTGCGCGGGCCTGGCACCTTCCACCAGCCGCACGCGTTTCTGGCCCGCATGACCTACGACATCCCCCGGCGGACGCCTCTTCGCGGGTGGAGTTTTTCCGCCGTGGTGCTGCTCAAGAACGGCACGCCGTTCGACGTGCTCTCGGGGTCCGACGCTCCCGGCTTCGGCAATGTGGACGGACAGGAAGGAGACCGCCCGAACCTGGCCGACCCCTCTATCCTGGGACGCGCCTTCGGAAACCCGGACACGTCCCGGAGCCTGCTGCCCCGCTCCGCGTTCGCCTTCATCCAGCCCACCGACCTGCGCGGCAACCTCGGCCGCAACGTGTTCCGCAAAGGCCCCATTCAAAACGTCAACGCGGCGCTTTCCCGAAGCTGGGCTGTGGGCAAGGACAAACTCATCGCCTTCCGCGCCGAGTCGATCAACTTCCTCAACACCCCTCAGTTCGCGCAACCCTGGGGCGAGCTGAGTTCGCCCAGTTTCGGACAGATCACCAACACGCTGAACGACGGGCGGACCTTCCGGCTGTTGTTGCGGCTTACGTTCTGAGCAGCCAGCGGACCGCGTTCTTCTGCATCTTCTCGTACTCCGGATTCCACAGCGCGCTGATCATGTGACCGGGACCCATGAAGCACACGCGGCCCTTGCCGTACTCGTAGGCCCACACCGCTTCGCAGGAGTTGCTGCGCCGGCCGGACTGGTCGGTGTATTCCAGCCCGTCTTCGTTCACGCTCCGCGCCAGCACGTACTTGGGGTCCTTCTCATAGACCACGTAGTGCTGCTCGTCGGTCACCACGAAGTCCTCGAC
>JACQZT010000221.1 GCA_016213755.1 Acidobacteriota bacterium
GGCCGCCCGGGCGCAGTCCTCGCGCGAGATGGCGGATCTGAACTGGATGGAGTTTCGCGAGGTGGTGCCCGCCAAGGTCCGCACGGTGCTGCTGCCCACCGGGACGGTCGAGGCGCACGGGGTGGCCAACAACGGCGCGGATGTGACCGCGCCGGTGATCCAGAGGTGGCGACAGGCCGTCGCGCGGATTCCCGATGCGCCTGTGGATTGTTTCCGATTCGCTGACGACGTATCCTGGACGGACCGTCTTCGCTATACCTCAGATAGCCACGACAGCGACTTCGCGGCCAGAAGCCCTGACGAGCCGTTCAATGTCGTCTGGGTCGCTGGTGAGAATCGTGGCTTGTCGCCGAAGGGCTGTCGTCACCACAACGGCGTCAACGACATCCGAAGTTTTGGTCATGCCTAACAGCCGCCCGGCTTCGTGCGCCTCGGTCTCGCCAAGAGGAACGACCACGCACCCAGTCAAGAAGCGCCGGAGTTGGGTTTGTTGTGGGGACCGGCTGACCTGGGCGACCACCGGCGCGGGAACCAATGGAACAACGCCAAGTTCCAAACGGGCCTTGTGTTCAGCCCACGCTCGCCGTTCGTTTCTATCGGCGGCCACGAGCACGGCGGCGTCGTAGACGACGGTGCTCATGCCGAACGCCCGACCGTTCGCGATATTCGGAGCTGAGCCCGCACGCTGCGGCGAGCTTCATTCATCTCTTCTGTCGTGAAGCGTCCGTGCTGCTTTTCCCACAGCGCGACCGCCGCCAAACCAGCCCGCCGCTGCAGTGCTTCGCGCGCCGCGGCGGTCATCCAGGCAGAGACGCTCACCCCGTCGCGGGCGGCCGCCGCAAGGATGTTTTCGTGAACGTCAGGGTCTACAGTGATGGCCAGCTTCGGCGATGGGTTGCCGCGCGGCATACAAAGTATCCTACCAGAATATGATACCACGCGGAGGTCGCACCGAACGGCAAGATGCGCCCTGAACCGTGGATCGACCAGGCAATTCGGACACGCCGCCGCGCCCGGGCCGGGATCGGTCCGCGGTCCAGGAGGGCCGCAACGGGTGGCGAAGAAGCGCTCAGGAAAGCGGGGACGGCCCGCGCCCAAGACAGTGTTGCGGCTGCCTGACCTGGACCAGGCCAAATCGGCCGTTCTGAACAGCCTCAGTTCGACGGATGCTCAGCGAGGATACCGGCACGCGATCGAGGAGTCCATTGAATGGTACTGCTCGGAGCCGCGGCTCTCTTTCAGCAAAAGCGTCGTCCTCCGGTACCGTTTCCACCTGGAGTCTCGGCATCTGGCACCGGGGCGCCATCAATCTCCGACTCGGCGCAGCGGAGCGGTTTTCCGAGTGAAGCCCGGATCACGGCCCCTCCGAAAGTCATCGGCTTCGGCCCAAAGCGCCGCGCCCCCGAACCGCGGCGACGCTCTTCGACACTCCACAGCCCGCGGAATGCAAAAGCGAAGCCGTGAGACGGAGTACCATAGCATCCATGGTGCGAACACTCGCAGTATTGTGGCTGTGTTGCGCGGCCGCCCGGGCGCAGTCCTCGCGCGAGATGGCGGATCTGAACTGGATGGAGTTTCGCGAGGTGGTGCCCGCCAAGGTCCGCACGGTGCTGCTGCCCACCGGGACGGTCGAGGCGCACGGGGCGGCCATTGACGGCGCGGATGTGACCGCGCCGGTGATCCAGAGGTGGCGACAGGCCGTCGCGCGGATTCCCGATGCGCCTGTGGGTTGTTTCCGAGTGGCCGACCATTCGGGAGCAAAGGCCAGCTTTACCCTGGTGGCGGTCCTTATCGCTGACGTTTCCCCGCTGACTCTTTCAGATACTCCGTGAACGACTGTTGGGCTTTCGACAGATATCGCCGTTCCAGGCGGACATAGCCGACCCGGCGGCTGGCTTTCGGTTCGATCTCGATGAGCCGGCAGTTCTGGCTCAAACTCCGCGCCATTTCCGGCACGATGCTCACCCCAAAGCCGGCCCGGATCAACTCGAAGATGGTCAGGAACTGATCCGCCTCGAACTGACCCGCGAAACGGGCCCTTGCCCGGTCGCAGACCGCCAGGGTCTCATCGCGCAGGCAGTGGCCGTCCTTCAGGATGAGGAGGCGTTCTTCGGAGACGCGCCGCAATTGCACCTTCTCCGCCGAGGCCAGGGGGTGGTCTTCCCGAACCGCCAGATAGAGAGGATCGCGGAACAGTTCCTTCATGACCAGCCCGGCGCCTTTCACCGGCAGGCTGAGCACCACCACGTCGATCATCCCGTCGAGCACTTGCCCGACCAGTTCCGCCGTCGTACCCTCGCGAACGTGCAGATCGACGTCCGGGAAGCGCCCGGTGAAGCCCTTCAAGAGCGGCGCCAGAAAGTACGGCAGGATAGTGGGAATCGCGCCCACCCGCAGCGGACCGTGCACTCCTTCCCGCGCTCGCTCGAAGCAGTCCGGCAACGCCGCGGCGTCCTCCAGCAAGGCTTGCGCCCTGCCCAGGATGGCTTCGCCCAGGGGCGTCAGCTCGATGCGCCGGTTCAGCCTTTCGAACAGCGCCGCCCCCAGGCTGTGCTCCAGCCGCGCGATCTGCTCGGAAAGCGACGGCTGGGCAATCCCCAGGTCCTCAGCCGCTTTCGTGAAGCTGCCCGTCCGCGCCACCGCGCAAAAGTACTCCAATTGCCGCAAGTCGAACCCGCGCAGCCGAGGTGTCTGTGCCATAGGCAAATCCGATGCACACTATAGTCGCAATCGTATTGCCCTATGTCAAGCACCCACCCTATACTCAGCATTATGAAGACACTAAAGTCGCTACTCACCGGCTTAGTGGTTGCCGCCGCGCCGTTCCTGCTCGCGGGGATAGCCACCGCGCAGCCGCCCAAGCCAAACCAGTTCTGGTGGCCCGAGCAACTGGACCTCTCGCCGCTCCGGCAGCATTCGGCTGAGTCCAACCCGTTCGGCAAGGAGTTCGACTACGCCAAGGCGTTCTCGAGCCTCGACCTCAAGGCTGTCAAGCAGGACATTCACAAGGTGCTGACCACTTCGCAGGATTGGTGGCCGGCCGACTACGGCAACTATGGGCCGTTCTTCATCCGGATGGCTTGGCACAGCGCCGGCACCTACCGCGTGATGGACGGGCGCGGCGGCGCCGATGGCGGCCAGCAGCGCTTCGACCCACTCAACAGCTGGCCGGATAACGCCAACCTCGATAAGGCGCGGCGTCTGCTCTGGCCGGTCAAGCAGAAGTATGGCCGGAAGCTCTCCTGGGGCGACCTGATGGTCTTGGCCGGTAATGTCGCGCTGGAAAACATGGGATTCAAGACCTTCGGCTTCGCCGGCGGGCGCGCGGACGATTGGGAGCCGGATCTCGTCTACTGGGGCCCCGAAAAAAAGTGGCTGGCCGACGAACGCCATAGCGGCAACCGCAATCTGCAGCGGCCGCTGGCGGCCGTGCAAATGGGCTTGATCTATGTGAACCCTGAGGGACCCAACGGCAACCCGGATCCGCTGGCCGCGGCCAAGGATATCCGCGAGACGTTTGGCCGCATGGCGATGAACGACGAGGAGACGGTCGCGCTGATCGCGGGCGGGCACACCTTCGGAAAGGCGCATGGCGCTTACGATCCGGGCAAGTGCGTGGGACCCGATCCCGCCGCCGCCGGCCTTGAACAGCAAGGACTCGGCTGGCAAAACAAGTGCGGCAAAGGCAACGCGGGCGACACGGTGACCAGCGGCCTGGAAGGCGCCTGGTCCGCCTCTCCGGCGAAATGGTCCTCCCAGTATCTCGACAACCTCTTTGCGTTCGAATGGGTGCAAACCAAGAGCCCCGCCGGGGCGACCCAGTGGATACCCGCGAAAGATCAGGCGAAAAACCTTGTTCCGGACGCGCACGACCCTGCGAAGCGTCACGCGCCGATCATGTTCACCACCGACCTCGCTCTGAAGTTCGATCCGAGCTACCGGGCCATTGCCATGCGCTTCTGGCGGAAGCCCGCGGAATTCCAGATGGCGTTTGCCAAAGCGTGGTTCAAACTGACCCATCGCGACATGGGCCCGCGTTCGCGTTACCTCGGGCAGGATGTGCCAGGCGAGGAGCTGATCTGGCAGGATCCGCTGCCCAAGGGAAACTCGGCGCGGGTCGATGCGAAAGACGCCGCGGCGCTGAAGTCGAAGATCCTCGCCTCGGGATTGACGGTTCCTGAACTGGTGCGGACGGCCTGGGCGTCGGCGGCTTCGTTCCGCGGCACCGACATGCGCGGCGGCGCCAACGGGGCGCGCGTTCGCCTGGCTCCGCAGAAGGACTGGGAGGTCAACAACCCGGGCGAACTGGCCAAAGTGCTGCAGAAGCTGGAGGGCATCCAGCAGGACTTCAACCGCGCGCAGACCGGCGGCAAGAAGATCTCGCTCGCCGACCTGATCGTTCTGGCCGGCAACGCCGCCATCGAGAAGGCCGCGAAGGATGGGGGGCACAACGTGCAGGTTCCCTTCACTTCGGGACGCGCGGATGCCACGCAGGCGCAGACCGACGTGGCGTCCTTCGCAGCGCTGGAGCCGGCCGCGGACGGCTTCCGCAACTACTACCGCCCCGGGCAAGCTCTGTCACCGGCTGAGTTACTGGTGGATCGCGCGAATCAGCTGAAGCTCACTGTTCCGGAGATGACCGTGCTGGTGGGCGGTATGCGCACCCTGAACGCCAACACCGGACAGGTCCCCCATGGTGTGTTCACCAATCGGCCCGGGACTCTGAGCAACGACTACTTCGTAAACCTGCTGGACATGTCCACCAAGTGGAGCAAGACCTCGACGCCGGACGGCATCTACGAGGGACTCGATCGCAAGACCGGGACGCGGAAGTGGACGGCGACCCCGGTGGACCTGATCATCGGCTCGAACTCCGAACTCCGCACCATCGCGGAGGTCTATGCATCGGCCGATGGACAGGAAAAGCTCGCGCAGGACTTTGCGAAGGCCTGGGCCAAGGTGATGAACCTCGACCGCTTCGACCTGCGCTGAGCGAGGGGCCCGGCACGCGACAATTGTGAAGCGTGCCCACTTGCGAGTAAGGGGCCGGGCGGTCTTCAGGGCACCGGGTTCCTCGGAGACCAGAAGCACAAGCGAACGGCGGCGCCAGATGCGCCGCCGTTCACATCTTCTGAATTGGAGTCTCCCCGAGGGATCTCCATTCGATCGGGAACTGCTCGCTCGATGGCTGGTCCACAACGAGGCCGCCGCGGCGGCGGCCGAACTCGGCACACGATTCGCGCGCTGCAATGGCCGGACCGATTCGCACGATAGCTCATGTGAGGCCGAGTAGGGTAGCGCGATCGGGCGCGGCCTGCGGTCTGATTACGGCGTACTCGGAAATTGGAATTCTAAGGGTGGCGGACCCAAGTCCGCTTCCGGCAAGTTGCCCAGCGCGGCGGCGTTCTTCGGCGCCGCACGGCCCGCGGAATGCGGAAGCGGAATCGCGAGACGGAGTACCATAGCTTTCATGGTGCGAACACTCGCAGTATTGTGGCTGTGTTGCGCGGCCGCCCGGGCGCAGTCCTCGCGCGAGATGGCGGATCTGAACTGGATGGAGTTTCGCGAGGTGGTGCCCACCAAGGTCCGCACGGTGCTGCTGCCCACCGGGACGGTCGAGGCGCACGGGGTGGCCAATAACGGCGCGGATGTGACCGCGCCGGTGGCGCTGGCGCGGGCCATGGCGCCTCGCGTCGAAGCGCTGGTGGCCCCCGCGGTGCCTTACGGCGTCACGGGGAGCCTGGACGCCTACGCCGGCGGGATCACCATTTCCGAGGAAGCCTATCGCGCCTACCTGGGCGATGTCCTGGCGGGACTGGCCAAGAACGGCTTTCGCAACATCGTCGTGGTCAACGGCCACGGCGGGCCGCAAACGGCAATCCTCAACGAGGTGGCCGAAAAAGTCGGCCGCGCGCACCGCGTGCGCACGCTGGTGGTGAACTGGTGGGCTTATTGCTCCGACGTCACGCTGAAGGTTTTCGGCGAGGACGGCGGCCATGCCGGCTGGAACGAGAACGCCTTCATCCAGGCCATCGACCCCAAGCTGATCCAGCGGGAGCGCTACCGCGACTCGCTCGCCACGCCACGTCCCGCGCCCGGCGCGTGGTCCGCCTATCCGTTCCCCTCGCCCATCATTCTCTACCAGCCGGGCCAGGGTTACGTTCGGTGCGACCAGGCGAAAGCGGACGCGTATTTCAAGGCCGTGGCCGATAAGATGAGCGAACTGGTTCGCGAAACGGTCGCCAAGTGGGACCAGGCCGGAATCTTCGATCCTTGAGCGGCGGGGGCGGTTCCGGATGTTCCCGCCGGTGCTAGAATTAGGGCAATGAGTTTGCTTTCGCCACGGCTGCAGTTAAAAGTCGCGCAGAAGCAGATCCTGACTCCTGGGCTGGTCCAGATGGTCACGGTCCTGCAACTGAATCGCCTGGAGTTGAAGGAGATGATCACCCAGGAGATTGCCGAGAACCCCGTGCTCGAGGAATCGGCCGAGGCGGGCGAGGAACTCACGCCGGAAGAGGTGCACGCGCTGCTGGAAGCCGAGCGGGTCCGCGAACCGGCCGACCAGGGCATGCTGGAGGAGCTGGGCCGGGGCGCCGAAACGGAATCGTCGGTCGATTTTAACGCCGACATTTTCGCGGCCGATGCGGCCGCGGTCGCCGCGCTGCCGGCCGGGCCGGGTGAATCCGAAACCGGCGAGCCGGCCGAAGCCAAAACCTCCACCGATCCGTTTGACGAGATCGATTTCGGCTCCTTTTTCGACGACTACCTGGATCCGGGCTACAAGAGCCCGGCCTCGGAATCGGTCGACAAGCCCTCGTTTGAAACCTTCCTCTCGGCCCCGGAGATGCTTTCCGACCATCTCCATTCGCAGTTGACCATCGTCCTCATTCCGGACACCGTGCGCGAGGCGGCGGATTCGGTCATCGGCAACCTGGACGAGAACGGCTACCTTACCGCCTCCCTCGAGGAGATGGCCGCCTCGGGCGGGCACATGATCGGGGACCTCGAAGCGGCGCTCAAGGCGGTGCAGTCGCTGGAGCCGGCGGGCGTGGGCGCGCGCGACGTGCGCGAGTGCCTGCTGCTGCAACTGGAAAGCCGCAACGGGCGCGGCGGCGTGGCCTGGCAGATCGTTTCCGACCATCTGAAGCTGGTCGAGACACGCCAGACCAAGGAGCTGGCGCGCGTGCTGGGGCGCCCGTTCCATCACGTCGAGATCGCTTTGGACGTGATCCGGCACCTGGATCCGCGCCCGGGGCTGCGCTACTCGGGGCCCGGCGCCCGGCAGGTGGAGCCGGACGTCTACATCTCCAAAGAGGGCGACGAGTACCTCATCCAGCTCAACGACGAAGACCTTCCCCAACTGCGTCTGAACCCGCAGTACCGGCGCATGCTCGACCGCCAGCAGGAGCCCAGCAAGGACGTGCGCAACTACGTCAAGGAGCGCTATGCTTCGGCGCTCCAGTTGATGAAGAACATCGAGCAGCGCAAGCAAACCATCCTCAGGGTCTGCCAGTCGATCGTGCGCAGGCAGACCGAGTTCCTCGACCGCGGGCTCGACTTCCTGCTGCCGATGATGATCAAGGAGGTGGCCGAAGAAATCGGCGTGCATCCCTCGACGGTAAGCCGGGCGGTGGCCAACAAGTACGCCCACACGCCGCAAGGCGTCTTCGAGTTGCGCTACTTCTTCTCGGAGGCCGTTCAGGGCCCTTCGGGCAGTGCGACGCCGCTGCTGCTGCTCAAGCGCCGGGTCAAGAAGATGATCGAGGAGGAAGACTCCGCCCATCCGCTGACCGACGAGCAGATCACCGACCGCCTGCAAACCGAAGGAATCCGGGTGACCCGCCGCACGGTGGCGAAATACCGGGAAGACATGAAGATTCCCTCCACGCACCAGCGCCGTTCGCGGAGCTAGCGGCGCGGAGGCGCGATTTCCACACGTTGAGTCATGGAGGAAAGCATGAGAATTTCATACACCGGCAAGCCTCAGAAGTTGACTCTTCCCCAGCAAAAGAAGCTGGATGCCAAGTTCGCCAAACTCTCCAAGCTGATCGACAGCCGGAAAGGAGAAAAGGAAGCCCACGTGATCCTGACCTCGGAACGGCACCTGAGCCGGGCTGAGATCACGGTTCAGTGCTTCGACCACTCCCTGATCGGCGTCGGAGCGGATGCCGGGGAATTCCAGGCCATGGCCGAGGCCCTCGAGAACATCGAGAAGCAGCTTCTGAAACTCCGCGCCAAGCGCCGCGACACCCACCGCGGATCCAAGGCCGAGCGGGCGGTGGAAAGTGCGGCGCCGGCGGAAGAGCCGGAAGCCGAAGACGCCGGCGCCGAAGTCCCCGCCAGCCGCGTCTTCCGGGTTGGCTCGCACCGCGCGCGAAAACCGATGACCCTGGACGAGGCGGTGCTGGAGATGGAAAAAAGCCGCGACTACGTGGTCTACCGCGACGCCGAGTCCGACCGGCTGTCGGTGCTGGTCCGGCGCCGGGACGGGAATTTCGACCTGGTCCAGTCCTGACCGGCGATCCCCATGGCCAAAAAAACCGAGGCCCAGCCCGCGATCGCGCCCAGTGAAGTGGTGGTGATTACCGGGCTGAGCGGTTCCGGCAAGGGGACCGTTCTCAAGTGCCTGGAGGACCTCGGTTACTACTCGGTCGACAATCTGCCCATCGACCTGATCGAGAAGTTCGCCGGACTCGCGGAAGCCTCGCCGGACATCCGCCGCGCCGCGCTGGTGGTGGATGTCCGCGAAGGCGAGGCGCTGCGGCGCTTTCCGGCCCTGTACCGGCGCGTGCGCCGGCGCGTACCCGCCCGCCTGATCTTCTTAGAGGCCGACGACGATGCGCTCCTGCGGCGCTTCAGCGAAACCCGCCGCCCGCACCCGCTGGGCGCCAGCCGCTCGGTGGTGCGCAACATCGGCTCGGAGCGGCAGATGCTGGCGCCGATTCGCGCCCTGGCCGACGTGACCATCAACACCTCGAAGTTCACGGTCCACGAACTGCGCGAGTTCATCGGCGAGCGCTTCGGCGGCGACCGCGACGAATCCAAGCTTCTGATCCACGTCAACAGCTTCGGCTTCCGCCACGGCGTGCCGCACGACTCCGACCTGGTCTTCGACGTGCGCTTCCTGCCCAACCCCAACTACCTGCCCGAGTTCAAGGACCGGACCGGCCGCGACCCGCGCGTGGCGCGCTACATCCGCTCGTTTCCGCAGACGCGCGAATTCGTCGACCGCATCTCGCAACTGCTGGTCTACCTCGTCCCCCACTACATCCACGAGGGCAAGAGCTACCTGACCATCAGTTTCGGGTGCACCGGCGGCCAGCACCGCTCGGTGATGATGGCCGACGAGATCCGCAAGCGCCTGACCCGCGCCGGCTTCAAAGTCAAGGGAAGCCACCGCGACATCCACAAACGCTGAGACGGCCGCCGGGAGCCATCGGAAAGCGGGACCGGCAGGCTCCCAGGGTGTCCCCATCTCCGGGTTCCCGCGCGGCCCTTTAATCCCGAGGCAGGCGAGACCCGAGCTCCATGGCCACCCGCTCTGCCAGGTACACTTTCAGCAGCGATTGATACGGCACGTCGCGCTTGTTGGCGAGCATCTTCAGTTCCGCAATCAGGGACTCCGGCAGGCGAAGCGAGATCGTTTTCAGGGTCGGTTTGAGGTTCGGGAAGGTCGCCCTGGCGCCCTTATTCCAGTCGACGTACTCGGTCGAGTCCTGAGCCGCCCAAAACGCGCGCTCCTCGTCCTCATTGCGGAATTCCGGTACCGTCTTCATAGCGTGGTGCGTCTTCATAACGAACCATAGACCTCCCTTTCCTTCCGATTCATGTCTCTGGCCGAAATCACCCGAATCAGCCTGCCGCGCGCGGTGAACACCACAAACAGCAGCCTGCCCGAGTCCGTCCGCCCCAGGCAGTAGAACCGAGGCTCTCGCTGCGAGTGCCTTGGATCCGCCTCAACCACCAGCGGGACGTTGAAAAACACCTGTTCGCACTCCCGCACGGCCACCTTGTGCTTCTCCCAGTTCTTTTGGGAGTTGTGTTCGTCCCACTCGAAACCAGTGCACCACCGGAACAACTCGAAATCGGCCATCTGGTGTCAGTATACGATAACAGTATACAACTGCCGGGGACAGACTGGTGCATCCTGAGGAGTGGCTCCAGTATCCCAAGCGCCTCTTGCGGGTGGACACCGGGCCTTTCCGTTTTCTTGACGACGGTTCGACAGGGAGCGGTCACGTAGAGCGTCCGCAGCCGTTGACGCGCACCCTCCCCGGAAGAGACACTATCTCTTCGGACATTCCATTCAGGAGGAAGCGATGCTCTCGACACAACAGCAGGAAGCGGTCTGGAAGGCCCTGGACGCGTTCAATATCGAGATCCCGTCCTGGGGTGTCGCCAACACCGGTACGCGGTTTGGGAAGTTCATTCAACCCGCCGCGGCGACCACCATCGAGGAGAAGCTGAGCGACGCCGGCCAGGTGCACCGATTCACC
>JACQZT010000219.1 GCA_016213755.1 Acidobacteriota bacterium
ACTGGAGGTCCTGGAAGCCGGCGAACAGGTCAAGGAGAACATCCGCTGGCGAAACGCGGCCCGGCTGCTGGGGCTGCCGTCCCCGGGGAGATAGAATGCATCGCGCCGGCATTTACTCGGCCGGATTTGACGGCCGCGTCTACTGTCCCTTCCAGTTGGCCCACTACTCAATGCAGCGGCTCATGCTGGTCAACTTCGACGATGACCCGCGTTACGAATGCGTCGAACCCCAGGCCTTCGACGACATGGAGCATGGCCAGGGTTTGGCCGTTCTGGTTTACCGCCGCGACGGCAAGGTCGACGCGCATTTCCAGCCCGGCCTGCGCCTGCCCCGGGACGCCTTTGCGATCGGGCAGGGGCTCGGCGCCTTCGTCGAAACCGCCATGGACGCCGCGCACTTCGAAATCACCCCGCGAGGCGTCGACCTTGACCTCCGCTTCACCGACGTTCATGGCCAACTGATCGAGGTGCGTATCGCCGAGGATGGAAGCCGATCGGTGGCGCCTATGGCGCTGCTGGCGCCAGTCGGCAACGCGATCGTCAACCCGAAGTTCTTTCCGCTGTTCTTCCTCTACGGGGTCAAGTTCGTGCCGCGGGCGGGCACGCGCGTTTCGATACGCATCGGGGGCGCGGCCCGCCGGCCCGCCCGGTTCGCCATCCCGCTCGGCGCCACGTCGTGCTACGGCCTGCGCTATGTGGCGGAACCGTTCCTCTTCTGGTGGAACCTGGCGCAGGATGGTCCGCTGGCGCCTTTGTGTCCCCCTGGGGCAGGGACGTTCTCTGCCGGAGACGCATTGTACGAGCTGGCCGAGCGGGCCGGACACCTGGAGATCGCCAGCATTCGCGTTGCGCGCGCGGCGCGCGCTCTGGCGATGGAGTTCCAGCCGGCCTTTCCCGACCTAGCCGGTCTGGGCGACGGCGCGGCGGCCGAAGGACGCTTCACGATCCACGCCAGCGGCGACGCCGGCCGATTGGGAGGTGCCTGGCGGGCTGCCCGGCGCGGCGCACGGATTTCCGTCTCCTTGCAGTTGACCGGCGGCTGGCGAAGCGCCGAGCGCAGCCTGCTATTCCGGTTGCTCTTCTGGATGCCGATGTTCCGCCGCTGGGTCGATTCGTATCGATGGTCCGCGGTGCTGGAGCGTCACCCGGATGGCCGGATGTCGATGCGGTCGGCCTGGGGCAGATAGTGGAAGGCGGCCATGATATACTCGCACCCAAAAGGAGAGGGTTACATGCGAATTCAACGAGGTGTTTTGCTCACCCTGCTGGTGGTTTGCCTGCCTGGCACTGCCCAGGAAACCCGCGGCATGATTTTCGGTCGCGTTCTTGATCCGCAGGGCTCGCCTACCGCCGGCGCTCGGGTCACGGTCACCAACGTGGACACCAACACTTCCACTCCTCTGGCCACCAACGATACCGGCTACTACGAGGCCAGCCTGCTGCTGCCCGGCAACTATCAGGTCTCGGCGGAGGCCGTTGGATTTCGCACTTCGATCCGCAAAGGCATCGTCCTATCCGTCGCCTCCCGCGTCGAGGTCGATATGAATCTCGAGCTTGGCTCCGTGTCCGAGTCGGTCACGGTGGTGGCGGAAGCGCCCCTGCTCGACACCGCCTCGGCGTCCTCCGGCCGCGTGATCGACAACCGCACGCAGTCCGGCCTCCCCATCTCCTCCTCCAACATCACGCTGTTTGCCCGGATGGCGCCCGGAGTCCAGAGCAACGGCGAGGTGCGCGTCATCGGCCCCGGCGACCAGTTCTCCACGTCCGATTACAAGATTGCCGGCGGCGTCGGCGGCAACGAATGGTCCATCGATGGAGGCTCCAACACCGGCTCCGGCGGCCGCACCGTCGGCTACGTGGCCCATTCGGACGAAATCTCGGAAATCAAGGTCGAAACCGGCGGCTTTGATTCCTCCATCGGCCATAGCTCCGGAATGGTCGTGGCCATGATGTCGAAGGCCGGCTCCAACCAGTTCCACGGCGGCGCCAGCAATAGCCACGACCAGGCGCGCTGGAATGCCACGCCTTACTTCACCCGCCAGCTTTACTACCGCCGCATCGCGGAGGCCGAAGCCGCCGGCGACACCGCGCTCGCCAATCAGCTCCGGAATACGCCCAAACAGCTCTCCGGCCGGAGGAATCACTACAGCGCCTTCCTGGGCGGTCCGGTCGTCATCCCCGGCGTTTTTAACGGCCGCGACCGGCTCTTCTTCTTCTTCAGCTTTGTCGGCTTCCGGCGCATCTATCCCCCGAATCCCATCAACTTCAATCACACCTTCCCCACCCTGGCCAACCGCCGGGGCGACTTCTCCCAGCTTCTCAACGTGGACGCCGCCCGCTATCAGATCTACGACCCGCTCAGCGTGCAGCCGGACCCCAACCGGCCCGGCAACTACATCCGCACTCCGATTCCCGGCAACATCCTTCCCGCCTCCCGCGTGGTGAACCCCGCCTACAAGTTTTACGAGAGGGTTCTTCCCACCCCCAACAACGATCCGACGGATCCGCGTAAAGAGCCGCTCATCAACTACCTGGGCGTGAGCATCCCGTGGACCGCTCCCTACGAGGCCTACACCAACCGGGTTGACTACAAGTACTCGGACCAGCACCGCTTTTACGGCCGCTGGACTTATGACGACTACTATCTGAACTCCTCGGACTGGGCCTTCCAGACCGAGCCGGGCCTCATGGCCGACCGCGACCGGCGGCACAACATCGCCGCGGTGGTGGACTGGGTGTACACGCGGGGCGCCAGCACCGTGCTTGACGTCTCGGTCTCGGGCAACCAATACATCAGCCCCACCTACCCGCCCAAGATCATGAACTACAAGCCGAGCGACGTGGGCCTGCCCAAGTACCTGGACGACCGCGCCGGCGACCTGCACATTCTGCCCACCATGAACTTCGATGGATACAACTCCGTCGGCCGCAATGTTGCGTCCATCAATCGTTTTCGTTCCGCCGCGCTCAAGGCCGACCTGGCCTACATTCGGGGCAAGCATTCCTTGCGCGGCGGAATCGACTTCCGCCGTCAGTATCGCGTCGGCGGCGGCGGGGGCAACACATCCGGAAACTTCAACTTCAGCAATACCTTCACCCGCCGCTACGACGACTCCCTTGCGCCCGCGGGCAGCCTCGGCCACTCCTGGGCCGCCTTCATGATGGGCATGCCCTCCAGCATGACCCTCGGCGCCACCGACAGCTACGTCATTTCGAACCCCTATTACGGCTGGCACTTTCAAGACAACTGGCGCGTGACCCCCAAGCTCAATCTCAACCTGGGCCTGCGACTGGAATACGAGAGAGGTCCCACGGAACGCTACGATCGATGGATCGGCTATTTCGTCTCCGGCACCGAGCTTCCTATCTCCCGTGCCGCCCAAGCCGCTTATGCCGCCAATCCGCTCCCGGAACGCGCTGCCGCGGACGTCCTCGTCCGGGGCGGTCCGGTGTATCCCGGCTCGCAGGGCGTGGCCCGGGAGATCCGCCGCAACGAGCTCATGTGGCTCCCGCGCATTGCCGCCGCCTGGCAGCTCAACTCCCGCACCGTCATCCGCGCCGGCTTCGGCCTGTTCTTCGACACTCTGAACGCCTCCACGGAGACCGTGAATCAACAAGGGTATTCGCGCACAACCTCCACCAACATCACCAACGATTTCGGTATGAACTGGCTGGCCGGCAACCCGCGCAACGGCGTCTCGCCGCTCACCGATCCCTTCCCCGTTCGGGCCGACGGGACCCGTTTCGACGAGCCGGTGCGCGACAAGCTCGGCGCCATGGCCACCGCCGGGCGCGGCTTCACGTTCGCCGGCTTCGACACCCGCCATGCCCGCCAGCGCCGGTGGAGGGCCGGAGTCCAGCGTCAGATCGGCGCTTCCATGCTGCTGGAAGTCGCTTACACCGGCTCCTACTCCGATCGCGTTTACGTGACCCGGAACCTCAACCCTCTGGCGCAGCGCTTCTGGGCCGACGGGCTGGTGCGCAACAATGCCGTCGCCAACGACCTCAACGCCAACGTCCGCAATCCGTTTCTGCTGGCCAACTTCGCCGCGCTGCGCTCGTCGGACCCGCTGGTCTACCAGGACATCGGCACCCAGGGGTTCTTCACCTCCACCACCATTCGCAAGAACCAACTGCTCCGGCCCTATCCCCAGGCCTCCGGTCTTTCCCAGCGCAATGCGCCTTTCGGGAAGGTCCGCACGCACGACATGCAACTCAGCTTCGAGCGCCGGTTTGCCAAGGGCTTCAGTCTGTACTTCGCCTACACCCGCCTTCGGGATGAGGACCGCGACGTGTTCCTCAACGAGTTCGACGCCGCGCCCTCCTGGCGCCAAAGCAACAACGGCCGCCCGCACCGATTCGTCCTCAATGGGATCTGGGAGCTGCCCTTCGGGAAGGGCCGCTCCATCCTGCGGCAGGGTCCGCTGGGCCGGATCGTGGGCGGTTGGCAGATCGGCGTGGCCTGGGAAGCCCAGCCCGGCCCCCTGCTCGATTTCGGGAACCTCTTCTATTACGGCAAGATCGAGGAGATCAACACCGGGACGCGCACCTTCGACCGCTGGTTCAACACCGCCAACTTCGAGCGCACCGCCGCCCGAGCGCCGGCCGCCTACCACCGGCGCGTCTTCCCGACGCGCGTCGAGGGCCTGCGCGCCGACCCCACCAACGCCTGGAATTCCAACGTGCTGCGCGCATTCAAAATCACCGAACGGGTGACCTTCCAGGCGCGCCTGGAAGCGCTGAATGTTTTCAACCGCACTCAATTCGCCGCGCCCGTCACCGATCCGCTGTCCACGAATTTCAGCGCGGTCACCGTGGTTTCGCAAACCAACAAGAGGTTTCTGCTGATCAGCGGACGCATTACGTTCTGACGAGTGATATCTTCAATGCGATGAAGTTCAAATGAGGAGGAATATATGAGCGATGTGACCCGCAGGAGTTTTTTGGCTGCCGCGCCCGCGGCAGGCTTGGCGACGGCAGTGGCCGGGAAGCCGGCCCTGCTGGGCGGCCAGCCGGTCCGGACGCAACGCTTCCCCGCCTGGCCGGTGTTCGATCGGAAGGAGGAGCAGGGGCTGGTCGAGACGCTCCGTTCCGGCCACTGGTTCCGCGGTAACGGGCAGACGGTGAAGCGCTTCGAGGAGGCATACGCCAAGGTCATGGGCGCGAAGTACTGCCTGGGCACCTCGAGCGGGACGGGGGCTTTGCAGACCTCGCTGGCGGCGCTGGGCGTGGGGCCGGGCGACGAAGTGATTCTGCCGCCGTACACTTTCACGGCCACGCTGAACGTGATCCTGAACCTGTACGCCCTGCCGGTGTTCGTCGATTCGGACCCCGAGACGTTCCAGATCGACGCCCGCAAGATCGCGCCGGCCATCACCGAACGCACGGCGGCGATCCTGCCGGTCCACTATTCCGGCAACGTGGCAGACCTGGACACGATCATGGCGGCGGCCGGCGAGCGCAACCTGCCGGTGGTAGAGGACGCCTGCCAGTCGCACCTGGCGGAATGGCGAGGCCGGAAGGCCGGCACTTATGGCGCTACGGGGTGCTTCAGCTTCCAGGCCTCCAAGAACGTCAACTGCGGCGAGGGCGGAGCCATCGTCACCAATAACGAGGAGCTGTTCGAGAAGTGCTTCGCTTATCACTGGAACGGCGGCGGGCGTAGGACCGCGCGCTATAACTTCACCGATTCCATCCACGGCGCCAAGTTCCTGATGACCGAATTCCAGGCGGCCATCCTGCTGGCCCAGATGACCCGCATGGAAGATCTGGCCCAGACCCGCGAGCAGAACGCGCTGTATCTCACCAGCCTGCTGAAGGAGATCCCCGGGATCCTGCCGCTGCGGAGGTATGACGGCTGCACCCGGGGCGCATACCTCAGCTACAAGCTCCGTTACAAGAAGGAGCAGTTCGCGGGCCTGCCGCGGGCGAAGTTCCTCAAAGCGATGGCCGCCGAGGGAATCCCGGCCGGCAGCGGATACACGCCGCTCAACAAGAAGCAGTACCTGAAGAACTGCCTCAAGTCGAAGGGTTACCATCTCATTTACCCCAAGGATGTGCTGGCGCGCTGGGAAGAGCGCAACCAGTGCCCGGCCAACGATCGGCTTTGCGAGGAAGCGGCCGGGTTCACGCAGAACCTGCTGCTCGGTCCGCGGAGCGATATGGACCAGATCGCCGCAGCGGTGCTAAAAATCCAGGCCCACGCGGCTGAACTGGCGCGGGCGTGATCAGAAAGCGAACTTCAAAGCCATCTGCCACAGGCGCGGCGAATCCGCTGTCGAAATCGAGCCGAAAGCGCTGCTGGTCGGGCTCGTGTTTGGAGTACTCAGGTTGGCGTGGTTCCAGGCGTTGATGCATTCGGCGCGGAACTGCACCTTCATCCTCTCGGTGACCATGAAATTCTTGATGGCCGAGAAGTCCCACCGTGCCTGACCATCGGCCCGCAGCCCGCTGAAACGGATCGGGGAAACCCGGATGTTACTGGCCAACTGCTGCGCGCTATTGCGGTTGAAGCCGGCTTCGGTGTTGAAAAATCGCTCCAGCGTCCGCTGGCTTCGGGGCAGTTTGATGTTGTCCGGATCTCCGGTGAACAGCGGCCAGATGTCGCCGAAAGCCAGCGGGGGACCGCTCTGCCGCTGGCCCACCATGCCGAGTTGCCAGCCGCCCGCGAAGAACTCCACTGCTTTGGGCAGATGCGCGCCGAAACTCCTCCCGCGGCCGAAGGGCAGGTCCCAGATGCCGCTCATCACCAGGCGGTGCGTGCGGTCCAGAGACGCAATGGACCGGTAGGGCGCCGGGTCGCTGGCATTCAGGAGTTCCGTGGCCTCCATCAGCTTCGACCAGGTGTAGGACAACTGGTACGTGAAGCCGCGCGAAAAACGCCTTTCGACGCGTGCCTGAAGCGAGTGATACCAGGAATAGCCGATAGGCTCCTGTACGGTCACGCCCCCGAACTGCGGGTAAGCGGCCAGCAGGCCCGAGCGCGACATCGTGGTGCCGTAGATCGGCCGGATGCCGTTGAAAGGGTTCGGGAACTGCGCGCTCAGGTAATTGATGGTCTGCGTGTCGCGGACCGGCAGCCGGCTCATATACTGTGCCGGCGTGAAGTTCAGGTTGCGGTTCACGCCGAGCCGCGTGTTGCGGTTGCCGACGTAAGCGAGTTCGAGCAGCAGTTGGCCCGGAAGCGTGCGCTGAATTCCCCACGACCACCTCTGCGCGTAGGGCTGCCTGCGGCGGACCGGGAAGAAGCTGACGGACTGCCCGAGGTTCGTGGTCAGGCCCCCGGCCGCACCCAGTGGCGGATCGAGCCCGTTCGGCATCGGATTGGCGATCCCGGCAATGAACGTGAGGCCGCCATCCAGCGAAGCCTGAATAGGGGTCGACTGGCTGAAGCCGGTTTGGTTTGCGGTGGTTGTATTGATCCCGATAGTGCTGAAGTAGATCCCGTAGCCCCCGCGCAGGACCGTTCTCGGCAGGACTTCCCAGGCAAAGCCTACCCGCGGCATGAAGGCCTTCTTCTCGCCTTCCCAAAGCGTTCGCGGGTTCCCGCCGGTATTGGCGAAGGTCAGCCCGCCCCGCACGCGGAACTGGCTGGCCGGCAATTCGGGAATCGGACTGGCTGCGTAGTTGGCTCTTGCCTGGGCCTCGATGGGGTTCGGCTCAGCGAAGGCGAAGTGCGCCGCGGAACGGTCGAACCTCTCGGTGACCGGCGTCTCGAGTTCGTAGCGCAGCCCTAAGTTCAACGTGAGCTTGGGACTCACTTTGTAGTCGTCGTGAATGTAGAGCCCGTAATACAGGTTCTGGTCGGCGTAACTGGCGGAACGCTGCATCTGCCCGCCCGGAATGCCCAGCAGAAACGCGGCGATCTCTCCGCCAACCGGCGGAGCCGGAGAATTGTCGAAGGGTCCCCGCGTGTAGGTGCTGGAGAACGTCAACTGGGGCGCAACCTCGTAGGGCCGCTGGTCCCGGTACTCACGGTAGATGCGGAACTCGGCGCCGAATCGCAGGCTGTGACTCCCCATGTACCTGGTGAAGTTCCCGTTGAAGGAATGGATCTGCGACGACCACCCGCCATCCCCGCCGCTCACGAACAGGCCGAGGTTCTGCCAGGGCCCCACCTGAACGAACGGAAACGTGGCACGGTCCTTTTCGGTCAGCCCGACCAGGCGCGGAGAAAAGCCGAGTGAGGCGAGATCGAATCCGCGCGTGGCACGCCGCTCGTCGAAATTCATTTGCGTCACGCCGTAGCGGAAGTTCACCAGGAACGACGGGGTGAAGACGTACACATCGTCGAGAGCCAAGCCTTGGATGTAGCGGCTTCCGATGGTTCGCGTGACATCCGTGTTGAAGACGTGGTTTTCGTCTTCGCTGTAGAAGTCCTTGCTGAGCCGCAGGTAGGCACGGTGGTTCAGGCTGAAGGCGTGATCGACGCGGCCCAGGTGCACCCAACTGTCGAAACCCGCCGGACCCGGGTTGAACCAGTTGTTCCGGCCCTCGGTCGTGCCGGCCTGGTTCGGCCTGGGCCAGTAGTCCAGTACTTTCTTTGCGACGGGATCGATGCGGCTCGCGGGGATTACGTTGTTGGGAATCGGCTGGCGGCTGAAGCGGCCGCCGGGAGCCAGGACGGTGGTGGCCGGATCGTACACCTGATAGTTCGGCCCGAGCCTGAGCAGCGGCGAAAGATCGCCGGTGCGCATGGCGTCGGTCGGCACGGTAGTCAGGAAGTTGATGGGGTAGGTGAAAGGGTTGGCCTCCCAGGCGTAGAACCAGAACGTCCGGTTCCTGCCGTTGTACAGCTTGGGGATGAGCACGGGGCCGCCGGCGGACAGGCCATACCGGTTGTCCTGATAGGTTGCGGGCTTCTGGCCGGACCGATTCTGGAACGTATTCGGAGCGTCGAAAATGCGGTTCATCACCGCCCAGTGCGCTTCTCCATGGAATTCGTTCGTGCCACTCTTTACCCCCACGTTCAGCAAAGCGCCCATGGTGTGGCCGACACTAGCGTCGAACGAAGATGTCTGTACCTTGAACTCGCTGACGGCGGTGGACGGGGGAACGAACGCCACGTAAGCGTTCGACCCGTACGACATCGTGTTCGGGACACCGTCCACGGTGAACTCGTTGTTGTACAGGCCGGCTCCATCGGCGGCGAAAGACGAAGCGGAGCCGGTCTGGTTGGGTTGGGTTTGCGAACCCGCATGTTGGCCGTGTTGATCGTGCCCGGCGCCAGATGCACGAGGTCCATGGGGCTGCTTCCGAATTGCGGCAGTTCGGCGATGCGGCGTTCGTCCACCACCTGGCCCAGCGAGGCTTCCGCAGTGCTGAGCAGCGGAGTGTCGGCCCGCACTTCTACCGATTCCGCCGCGCTTCCCAGTTCCAGCGAGACGTTCACTTCCACTGCGTCGCTCACGCGCACCTGGATCCCTTCCCGGACGAATTTCTTGAAACCGGCCGTCTCGACCTGGACGGTGTATGTGCCGGGCAGCAGGTACGGCATCCGGAAGTTCCCGGCCTCGTTGCTGCGCGCGGCAGCGGCGACACCGGTGCTGACATTGGTCGCGCGGACGTCCGCACCGGCAACGACCGCCCCGCTGGGGTCGGTAACTCTGCCCAAGATGGCGCCGCGCGCGTCCTGTGCGCGAACGGCGATCGGTATCAAGAAAACGACTACAGCGGCTAAGCTGACGGAAACGCGTAAATCCGACATCTGCGGTGACCCCCTATCGGAAGCAAGGTTACGTTGGGTGAACGCGCTTGTCAACACGCAGCTCACGTTTCCGATCGGTGTTCTTTTCAAATTGGAAGCAATTGGTGCCCCAACATCTCTTCTTACGTCCTTTTCTGTTGGCAGCGCTGGAGATCTGCTATAGACTGCATGTAGACCAGGAGGATTCAAATGGACAAGCACGTGACCCGTAGGAGGTTTTTGGTTGCCGCGCCCGCGGCAGGCTTGGCAACGGCATCGGCCAAGGTGCCGGCTCCGGCCGCGAAGTCGGCCCTGCTGGGCGGCCAGCCGGTCCGGACACAACGCTTCCCGGCCTGGCCGGTGTTCGATCAGAAGGAAGAGCGAGCCTTGTTGGAGGCTCTGCGCAGCGGCAAGTGGTTCCGGGGCTACGGGGACGCAGAGCGCGTCGTCCCGCGCTTCGAGCAGGCCTGGGCGCGGCTCACGGGGGCCAAGTTCTGCCTGGCCACTTCCAGCGGGACGGGTGCTTTGCAGACCTCGCTGGCGGCTTTGGGCGTGGGGCCGGGCGAGGAGGTGATTCTGCCGCCGTACACCTTTACGGCCACGCTGAACGTGATCCTCAACATGTACGCCCTGCCGGTGTTCGTCGATTCGGACCTGGAGACGGCCCAGATCGACGCGCGCAAAATCGAGGCGGCCATCACCGACCGGACGACGGCCATGATTCCGGTGCACCTAGCCGGTAACGTGGCCGATCTGGACACAATTGTGGCGGTGGCCCGGAAGCGCAAGATCGCGGTGGTCGAGGATACCTGCCAGTCCCACCTGGCAGAGTGGCGGGGTCGCAAGGCCGGCACCTACGGCGCCACCGGCTGCTTCAGCTTCCAGGCCTCCAAGAACCTGAACTGCGGCGAGGGCGGCGCCATCCTCACCAACGACGAGGAACTGCTCGAGAAGTGCTTTGCCCAGCACTGGAACGGCGGCGCGCGAAGCGAGAAGTACTCCGACCTCCTGCACGGATCGAAGTTCCTGATGTCGGAGTTCCAAGCGGCTATGCTGCTGGCCCAGATGACCAGGCTGGAGGAGCAGACCAAGACCCGCGGGCAGAACGCGCAGTACCTGACCAGCCTGTTGCGCGAGATCCCCGGCATCGTGCCGGCGCGCATGTACGACGGCTGCACGCGCAACGCCTATCACGGGCTCATCTTCCGCTACCGGAAGGAGCAGTTCGCCGGCCTGCCCCGGGCCAAGTTCCTGAAGGCCTTGTCGGCGGAAGGCATACCCGCCTCCAGCGGATACACACCGCTCAACAAGAAGCAGTACCTCAAGAACGCGCTCAACTCGCGCGGCTATCGGCGGATCTATTCCAAGCCGCAGATGGCCCGGCTGGAGGAGCGCAACCTGTGTCCGGTGAACGACCAGCTCTGCGAGGAGGCGGTCTGGATCATGCAGAGCGTGCTGCTGGGCGGCCGCGGCGACATGGAGCAAATCGGGCAGGCGGTCCAGAAGATTCAGGCCCACGCGGGTGAACTGGTGCGGGCATGAGACGGGCTGGCGGCGGGCGCTGGCTGTGGCTGCTGGTCGCGGCGTTCGTCGCCGGCTCCTTCTCGACCGCGCAGGCGCAGAGCGCGACTGGCTGGAAGGCGGGCGTGGCGAAAGCGGTCATCAC
>JACQZT010000027.1 GCA_016213755.1 Acidobacteriota bacterium
AGGACGGCCAGCCCTGCCGCGCCGCCGGCGCCTATGGCTGCGACAACTGCCAGGAGGTGTGCCCGCGGAACCGGCGCGCCGCGGTCACCGAGGACCCGGCGTTCGCGCCGCTCGATGCGCCCGTGCGGCGGCGGGGCCGTTAGAATGGGGGCAGATGCCCCCGCTGGCCCTGCTCCTGCTCCTCGCGCAACAAGATCCTCTGGTCGCCCAAGCCTTCGATCATTTCTACAACCTCGAGTACGACCAGGCGGTGGCGGGGTTCGAGAAGGCCATTCGCGAGCGGCCCGGCTCGCCCGACCGGTTCAACCATCTGGCGCAGGCGATCCTGTATCGCGAGATGTTCCGCTCCGGCGCGCTCGAATCGGAATTGGTCACGGGATCGAATCCGTTTCTGCGCCGTGCCAAGATGAACCCCGCGGAAGAGGATCAGCGCCGCTTCGACGACTCCATCCGCAGAGCCATGGAACTGGCGCAGGCGCGCGTGGATCGGGATGGCCGGGACGTGAGCGCGCTGTATGCGCTGGGGGTGGCCTACGGCCTGCGCGCCAACTACAGCTTCCTGGTCCGCAAGGCCTGGCGCGATTCGCTGCGCGACGCCACCACGGCCCGCAAGCTGCACAACCGCGTGACGGAGCTGGACCCCAAGATCATCGACGCGCGTCTGATACAGGGGGTTCACGACTACGTGGTCGGAAGCCTGCCCTGGGGCTGGAAACTGCTCGGATTCCTGGTCGGCTTTCGCGGCGACAAGGAACAGGGCATCCGCACGCTGCAATACGTCGCGCGGAACGGCGACGTGAACCGCGTGGATGCCGAGGTGCTCTTGGCGGCGGTCTACCGGCGCGAGCGCAATCCCAAGGCGGCTCTTCCGCTGCTCGAAGACCTGGTGCGGCGCTACCCGCGCAACTACCTGCTGCGTTTTGAAATGGTGCAGATGTTCGCCGACGCCGGCGACAAGGCCGGCGGGTTGCGGGTTCTGGCGGAGATCGAAAAGCTGCGTGCCGCCGGTGCGCCGGGGTACGCGCGCCTGCCGGTGGAAAAGATATACTTTTCCCGCGGCGTGCTTCGGTTCTGGTACTGGGACCTGGACGCGGCCATCGAGGACTTGCGCCGCGTCACGGCCAGAGCGGGCGATCTGGACCTGAACACCGGCGTCTATGCGTGCTTGCGCCTGGGGCAGGCCTGCGACCTCAAAGGCCGCCGGGCGGAGGCGCGGCAGGCATACCGCCAAGCCACCGAACTGGCGCCCGATTCCGAGGCGGCCAAGGAAGCGCGCCGCTATCTGGACTCGCCGTTCCGCCGCGCCAGGTAGCTACAGTTTGGTCCGGATGTGGAAGCTCTTGGGCCGCGTCAGGTACCGGAATCCAAGATGCGACAGAGTGCATCCGTGGCCGCTATCCTTGATCCCGACCCACGCGAGTTCGGGATCCAGATAGTCGCAGCGGTTCAAGTACACGGTGCCAGCCGCAGTCCGGTGGGCGAGCGCCTCGCCCCTGGCGGCGTCCTCGGTCCAGATGGACGCGGTGAGGCCGTACGGGCTATCGTTCATCAGCCGGACGGCTTCGTCTTCGCTGTCCACAGGCATGATTCCGATCACCGGCCCGAAGCTCTCCTCCATCATGACGCTCATGCTGTGATCGACATCCACCAGCACCGTGGGCTGGAAGTAGTATCCCGGCCCCGGCAGGCGGCGCCCTCCGGTCAGCACCCTGGCTCCCTTGCCCACCGCATCGGCGATCTGAGCCTCCAGGAAATCGATGGCCTTGCGCTGCGCCAGCGGGCCCATCGTGGTGGCTCCATCCTCGGGATGGCCGACCTTGTACTTTTCCACCTCGGCGACATAGGCGTCGACGAAGCGGGAGAACAGCGGGCGCATCACGTAGATCCGCTCGACGGCGCAGCAACTCTGGCCGGCATTGTAGAACGCGCCGTCCACCGTGTTCTCCATCGCGAAGGTGAAGTTGGCGTCCTCGCACACCAGGGCCGGATCCTTGCCGCCGAGTTCCAGGCCCATGTCGAGCAACTGGCTGGATGCCCACTGGTACACCTGGCGTCCGCCTTCCACCGACCCGGTGAAGGAGACGAAATCGACGGCTCGCTCGTCGATGAGCCGGCGAACGGTGTCGTGTCCGACGTGAATCGAGGCCACCAGGTCCGCCGGCAGGTTGGTCTTCCGAAACGCCTCCGCGAATGCGTCGCCGCACAACGGCGTGAGCCGCGAATGCTTGATGACGACGGCGTTCCCCGCCAGAAGCGCCGGCACGATGACGTTCACCGCGATCAGCAGCGGATAGTTCCAGGCGGGAATGTCGAGCACGATCCCCAGCGGTTCGTGCCGGACGAACCGGCGGAACTTCTCCTTGGGCGGTAAGAGGTCGTCCTGAAGCGCGCCGGGCGCCAGCCGGATCATGGTCTCGGCGCGGTCGAGCATGGTGTTCACTTCTCCGCGCGACTGGTTCAGCGGCTTGCCCATCTGGCGCGTGAGATCCAGCGCGACGCTCTCCTTCATCGCGCGGAAGGCGCCGACGAACTGCTTGCAGATCTCCGCCCGCTGCTCCACCGGCACGTCGCGCCAGGCCTGCTGAGCGAGGCGCATGCGCGTAAGGATGGATTCAAGCTCGGAGTCCGGCGTCAACTCGATCGTGCGGAATACAGTCTCAGTTGCGGGATTGATGAGGTTCACGGACATGTTCTACCAGCTCTCCTCGTAAAGTCGCAGCAGGTCGCTTTGAGTGCAGGGTCGGATATTGGTCTTGTGGCAGGAGTCCTCAAAGGCCTTCCCCGAGAGCGAGCCGAGGCTCTCGCGGGGCACTCCGTGGTGGCGCAGGCCGCGAGCGATTCCGATCCGCCCGATCATCCCTTCCACTTCGCCGATGGACTTGGCCGCGGCTTCGCCCGGAGTCATTTGGTGCACTGGCAGCCCGAACATCGGCGCCAGCCGCGCATAATGGCCGGTCGCATCCGGCAGGTTGAAACGCATGACCGCGGGCAGGCACAAGGCGTTTGCGAGACCGTGGTTCAGTCCGAACTCGGTCGAAAGCGGATGCGCCAGCGAATGGGCGGCGCCGAGATCCTTCTGGAAAGCGACCGCGCCCATGGTGGCCGCAACCTGCATGTTCCCCCGCGCCTCGATGTCTCGCCCGTTGCGCGTGGCCCGCTCCAGGTACCGGACGACCAGCTCCAACCCGTGAATCGCGATGGCGTCGCACAGGGGGTGAAAGCTGGGGCAGGTCAGCGATTCCAGGCAGTGCGTGAAAGCGTCCATGCCGGTGGCCGCGGTCAGGAAGGGGGGCAATCCCACCGTCAGTTGCGGGTCGAGGATCGCCCGTTTGGGCATCAGGTGCGGGCTGAAGATGATGATCTTGCGGCCCAGCGTGTGCGAGGTAATCACGGAGGACCGGCCCACTTCGCTGCCGGTTCCCGACGTCGTGGGAATGGCGATGATGGGGTCAAAGGAACAGGTGATGCGGCTCATTCCGCCGGCCTGCCATTCCAGGTCCGCCAGCGGGCCGTCGTAGCGCGCCAGGACGACCACCGCTTTCGCCACGTCGAGGGCGCTGCCGCCGCCCAAACCAACCGCCCCGTCGCAACCCGCGGCCCGGTACAGCGCCGCGGATTCGACGACATCCTCCTCGATCGGATTGCCGTGGACGCGGTCGAAGACTTCGTGCGCCACGCCGGCTTCGTGGAGCACACCTGTGACGGTATCGACAACGGGCGTGGCGCGCAGGCCCGGGTCGGTGACGATGAGCGGCATTCGCACGCCGGTCTCGGTGAGCGCCTTGGGCAGCTCGCGCACGGCGCCGCAGCCGAAGACGATTCGGGTGGGAAAGGAAAACGCGTTGATTTCTTCGAACATTTCGAATTAACCTCTTGCCGCCCGGGGCAGCACGATCTTGTGTATCCAATTCCGGAATTCCACCTGCCGCACGTCGTCCGAGAGCACGTCGTCATCCATGTCAAGCTGCCAGCGCAGGTCCTTGCGATCCGGATCCCGATGCAGCGTCTCGAGTTTCTCGACGTATTGAGCCAGGTCCTCGTGGTCCCGGAAAAAACCTTCGGGGAGCAGCTTCGGCTCCCGGGCCGTGATCAGGCGCGCCATCTCGTGCAGATCGTATTCCGGATGATATTGGGTTGCCCAGAAGACCCCGTTCTTGTGTTTCACTTCCACCGCCTGCACGTGCGTGAAATCGTTCGAGGCCAGCAGCACGGCTCCCGGCGGAAGCTGGGTGATCTCGTCCAGATGGCTGATGAAGCCGCCGTAGACGGCAGGCTTTCCCTCGAACATGGGATGCGCGAGTCCTTCTGGAGTGAGCCGGATCTTGCGCGCCACGCCCATCTCGCGCCCTTTCGGATTGGGCCGCACCTCGCCGCCCGCCGAAACGGCCGCCATCTGCACGCCCCAGCAGGTGCCGAAGCCGGGCGTGCCGGCCTCGTAACTCCGGGCGGCAAACTCGATCTGGCATGTCACGCGCGCCTCGCCGGAATGATAGATGGTCAGGTTGCATCCGGTCCACAGGATGCCGGCGTAATGTTCCGGTCCCACACCGCCCGGCGGCAGGGTGTCGTCGCTCGGAAACCAGACCGAAAATTCCGCCTCGGGCAGGTGCCTGTTCAGCATCTCGGCGTACAGCCGCCAGGCGTGTTTCATTCCGACGCGGTCGAATTCTTCGCGGCTGGCTTTCGGATACCCGTCTACGATGAGGAAACGAAGTGAGGATGGCATAGGATTGTCGGTCAGAGCGTGTCGAGAGAGTCGAGGATGGCCGGCAGCTTGCTGCATTCCCCGCATACGGCGTCGGCGCGGGTGTTGTCGCTGCCCCGGTCGATGGCCGCCGTCAGCAGCACGGCCCGGGCGCCCGCGTCTTTCGCGCCCGCGATGTCGTTGTGCTCGCGGTCGCCGATGTGAACGATCTCCGCGACATCGCAACCGGCGAGTTCGGCAGCCCGGGCGAACATCCGCGGGTCCGGCTTGGAGCACCCGATCTCGTCGGAGAACACAAACGCCGAAAACAAGTCCCGCAGGCCGTAGCCGGCCAGCAGTTCCCGCAGCGCGCGGCCGGGCGTGAAGATCGCATCCGAGACCACCACCAGGGCGAAGCGCCGGCCAAGCGCTTCCAGAGCTTCCGCGATGCCGGGGACCAGATCGGGGCGCACGCGAAGTTCCATCTCCTCGTGCAGCGTCACCAGCTCCTGAAACTCCTCTTTCGGCAACTCGCGTTTGAGGCCCGCCAGCAGGAGCCGCAGCCGCGCCTCCACCGGCCAGGTGACGTGCTGGTGATGCCACGCTTGCCGGAAGGCCGCGTCGGCGGTGTCGTAAGCACACTCGACCAGGGTCCGGTCGATGGGCGAGCGGCGCGACAGGAAGCTGTGCACCAGATCCCTGCGCGCCACAGGCTTTGGCGCCAGGCCCTGCCGGCGCCGCTTGGGCTCGTCGGAATCGTCCACGAAGACCGTATCCCAAAGGTCAAATGAAACCGCGCCGACTCGGGGCACTCCACCTCCCTGAAAGGATTAGGATACCTTGCCGCCGCGAGGGCCGGCTACAAGTCCGCTTTTCCTTGCCGCGCTCTCATCCACAGCAGGAACGTCAGGAGCGTTCCGGCGGCGGCCATGCACACCAGCATCGCCAGGATGGGAAACAGTTGCCGCGACCAGGTTTTGTACATCCAGCCGACGATCTCCTCCTGGAAGATGGGGCCGATGGATCCCATTCCGTTGATGATCCCGGCGGCCGCCAGCGCCCCGCGTTTCGATCCCACGTCGATCGCGCCCACGCCCGACAGCAGCGCGTCCGGGCCGAAGAGCATGAAACCCGCCAGCCCCATGGAGACGGTGAAGATGGTGACGCTGGTGGCGCCCAGGCTGGCCATGAGCACAAAGGAGAGAGTCATCAGCGCCAGCATGGCGAACGAGATCGCGGCGCGCCGCCCGTGGAACAGCTTGTCCGACGCCACGCCGGAGGCGATGACTCCCACGAAACCGCACAGCTCGAACACCGTCGAGAGATAGCCGGCCTGCGGTCCGGAAAGCCCGAAGTTCATGCGCAGGAAGAACGGAGCCCAGCTCCACAAGGCATAGCGCAGGAATTTGATGGTGAAGTAGATGGCGCCCATCAAGGCCACGCTGACGATCACGTTGCGGGTCCAGCCCAGCGGCTCGGTATCCCGGCCGGCGGCGGCCGGCTCTTCGCCATCGTCGCCCAGCGGCGGCAGCCCCACGCTGGCCGGCCGGTTGGGGTGCAGCAGGATCACCAGCGCCCAGATGCCGAGCAGCACGAGCGCGCAGCCGAAATAGGACCAGCGCCATCCCGCGCGCCCCAGCAGATAAGCGGCAAACCATGTGGACACCAGCGAGCCCACCTGGTAGCAGGTGGACCACACTCCGAGCACGCTTCCTCTTTGGTCCCGGCGGAACCAGAAGGCCAGGCTCCCGATGCAGCCTGGCCAGCCCGTGCCCTGGGCCACGCCGTTCACGGCGAGAAAAAGCATGACCGTCCAGAAGCCGTTCGCGACGCCGAAGACGAAGTTGCAGGCGACCGAGATTCCGATGCCCAAAACCAGCAGCAGTTTCGGCCCCAACTTTCGGCCGAAGAAAGCGCTGGAGAATTGCCCGACCGCGTATGCGGCCAGGTAGGCCGTGCCCAGGTGGGCCAGATCGAGAGTGGAGAATCCGAGTGCTCCCGCCATGTCCGCCTTGACCACGTAGAAAGGCTTGCGGCAGAAGTAGTAGCCCGCATAAGCCAGCCAAGTCGCGGCGAAAATCCGGATTTGCCAGGGGCGGTATGCCGGGCTGTCCATTGTCTGAGCATTCTCGCACAGTCGCCTCTTTCGCGTTGCCAGCCCCGGAACCCGGGCTTTACACTTGAGGCGAGACCAAGATGGAAACGAAACCCGCGGGAATGCTCACCATCGACGAGTTGCGCGCGCGCGTGGAGAACTCCGAGATCGACACGGTTCTGCTGGCCTTCACGGATCTGTACGGCCGCCAGTTGGGCAAGCGCATGGACGCGCGCTTCTTCCTGGACGGCTCCGCCGAGCGCGGCACGCACGCCTGCGATTACCTGCTGACTACGGACATGAACATGGACCCGGTGCCCGGCTACCGGCTCGCGAGCTGGGAGCGCGGCTACGGCGATTTTCATGTCGCGCCGGACTTGGCGACGCTCCGGGTCGCCAGTTGGCTGGACAGAACCGCCCTGGTGGTTTGCGACCTGGTTCAGCGGGATTCGCAGGCGCCGGTGGAGCAGGCGCCGCGCTCGATCTTGCGGCGGCAGGTGCGGCGCGCCGCCGGCCTGGGTTACCAGGCGATGGCCGGCTCGGAACTGGAGTACTACATCTTCCAAAACTCTTACCGGCAGGCGGCTGCCGCGGGCTATGCGGGCCTGGAGCCCGCCGGCTGGTACATCGAGGACTATCACCTGCTCCAGGGCGCCCGCGAGGAAGCCCTGAATGGAGCGGTGCGGCGGCATCTCAACCAGTCCGGAATCCCCGTGGAGTGCACGAAAGGCGAGTGGGGAAAGGGTCAGCACGAACTGAACGTGCGCTACTGCGACGCGCTGTCCATGGCCGACCGCCACGTGATCTTCAAGCAGTGCCTCAAGGAAGTCGCCGACCGCATGGGCCAAAGCGTCACCTTCATGGCCAAGTACGACGCGGCCCAGGCGGGATCCAGTTGTCACCTGCACTTCAGCCTGTGGCGGGACGGCGCGAGTCTGATGGCCGGCGAGAACCGCCTGGGGCCGGTCCTTTGCAGCGACGTGTTTCGGTGGTTCCTGGGCGGGTGGATCGCTCACGTGCCGGAGTTCATGGTGTTCTATGCTCCCACGGTGAACTCCTACAAGCGCTACCGGGCGGGATCGTGGGCGCCCACGCGCCTGGCGTGGAGTTACGACAACCGAACCGCCAGCTTCCGCGTGGTGGGAAAGGGCGACAGCCTGCGAATCGAGTGCCGCATCCCGGGCGCGGACTGCAACCCCTACCTCGGTTTTGCCGCCGCGCTGGCGTCCGGCCTGGACGGAATCGCCCGCCGGATCGAGCCGCCCCCGGTCTTCGAGGGGGACGTCTACTCGGCCCAGGCGCTGCCCCGCATTCCCCCGACGCTGCGCGACGCCGCGGAGCTGTTCCGTTCCAGCTCCTTCGTTCGGGAGGCGCTGGGCGGCGACGTGGCCGGCCACTACAGCCGCTTCTTCGCCGTGGAACAGGACGCTTACGACGGGGCGGTCACCGACTGGGAACGGAAACGCTATTTCGAGCAGATTTGAACCCCACCTGGAACCGGGAGAACGAGCGACTCTGCAACCTCCGGCACATTCAGCATCACGCCGCACAGCTCATCGACCGCCTGGTTTGAACCTGGCGTGAATCAACAACCGCTCCCTCTCGTCTGGACGCCCGAGCATCGGCAAGAGTGCCGATGCGCCACGGAACTCAGGGTGATTTTAGACCCGGTTGGGATCGGGGTGGGTCCAGGGTGCGCGGTAAGGCCGCCGCAGCAAGCGGTTGGCTTCGGCGTCGCCGATGACCTGGCCCTTGGCCGCGTCCCAGGCCAGCGTGCGGCCCAGTTGCATCGAGAGATTGGCGAGAATGCAACTGGCCGCCGAGATGTAGCCCTGTTCGATGTCCGCCACCGGCCGGCCGCGCTTTTCGATGGCGGCCAGGAAGTCCCGCATGTGTTTGCGGATGGCCGGGGCGCAGTGCTTCTCCAGGCGCGCTTCGGTCTTGTCCTCGGGATACTGCTCCAACTCGTAAGTCACGTCGCGGTGCTCGACGGCGTCCTTCTTGCCCGCGGGGTTGAAGTCGTAGCTGAAGACGCTGGCGCGCAGGGTCCCCTTGTCGCCGTAGAAGGTGGCCCCCCACGGATACTTGGGGTCGGGCGCGTCGCCCCAACTGCGGTGCTGCCAGACCACGCGCACGTCGCTGAAGTCGAAGGCGGCGGTCTGCGTGTCGGAGATGTTGGATTTGGAGTTCTTGTCTATCAGGATGCCGCCGGTGGAGGAAACCCGCTGGGGCCAGCCCAGGTCCATCATCCAGCGCACCATGTCGAGCATGTGGACGCACATGTCGCCCACGATTCCGTTGCCGTACTCCATGAAGGCGCGCCAGCGGCCCGGGTGCACCAGTTCGTTGTAGGGGCGCATGGGCGCGGGGCCGGTCCACATCTCGTAATCGAGATACTCGGGCGGTTTCGTGTCCGGCGGATTGTTGCGCGCGCGCATCGAGTAGTAACAGTAAATCTCAACCAGGGCGATCTTGCCCAGCGCTCCGGTGCGGATGTAGCGGTCGCGCGCTTCCTCCACGTGCGGCGTGCTGCGCCGCTGCATGCCCACTTGCACCACGCGCCCGTGTTTGCGCGCCGCGGCCAGCATGGCCTGGCCTTCGACCACGTCGACGCTGATGGGCTTTTGCACCCACACGTCGGCGCCGGCTTCGACGGCGGCGATCATGGGCAGGGCGTGCCAGTGGTCGGGAGTGCCGACCAGCACGATGTCCAGGTCTTTCTGCCGCAGCATCTCGCGGTAGTCGGAGAAGGTGCGCGGTTGCTTCTTGGACGCCTGTCGCCCGGCCACGATGCCGGCCGCCTGGGCCAGCATGCGGGAATCCACGTCGCACAGCGACACCACTTCGACCGGCGCCACCTGGATGAGGCGCAGCAGGTCGCACTTGCCGTACCACCCGCAACCGATCAGGCCCACGCGTTTGGGCTTCGAATCCAGAAGCAGGGCGGTGCTGGTCTGAAGAAAACTCCGGCGGTCCATGTGCTCTATCCTAGCCCGCTACCGAAAACCGGGAAACCGGGGACAGGACACTCAAACCCCAATTTCGAAATTGGTGTTTGAGTGTACTTGAGAGTACCGAGGTCCAGCCTATCGGGTTGCCCTG
>JACQZT010000228.1 GCA_016213755.1 Acidobacteriota bacterium
GCATCGCCGAGAATGGCGGCAGCTTCGCGGATGGCGGTGTCGAGCGCGGCGTCGCGATCGCGTATGAGCGGTCTCCTTTGGAAAGACCACCCACGACGATCTCCGCTGTGCGGTCGACGCGCCGTCTGGTGGATGTTGTGGGCGCTGGATCAATTCCGGCGGCCATCAACTATATACGCCGCGCGGCTTCAGATTGTCCGGGTTGGGGGGCCAGATGAGGATCTCCCAGGAGGGTATAATTCGCCTCGTGGAATTCTTCGAGGTAGTCAAGAGACGCCGGTCGGTGCGGGCGTTCGCACCCCAGGGCGTGGAAGGGGAGAAGATGGCGCAGGTGCTCGGGGCGGCGAATGCGGCGCCGTCGGCGGGAAACCTGCAAGGGTACGAGATCTTTCGGGTAACGCGTGAGACAGAACGCGTGGCTCTGGCGCGGGCGGCGTTAGACCAGTTCTTCATCGCTCAGGCGCCCGTGGTGTTGGTTTTCTGTGCTAACCCGGCGCGGTCGGCTGCGAAATACCGGAAGCGGGGTGCACGCCTGTACGCGGTTCAGGACGCCACGATCGCGTGCACGTTCGCCATGCTGGCGGCCACGGCTTTGGGCCTTGGCACGGTTTGGGTGGGAGCCTTCGACGACGCCGCGGTGCAAGGCGTGCTCGGCCGCCACGATCTGTTGCCGGTGGTCATCCTGCCAATCGGGTATCCGGCGGAGAAACCGGAACCGACGCCGCGGCGTTCGCTCGCCGATCTGGTGCACGACTGATTTCTGTGGAGGCGCCGGTCGCTTCGGCACTCGCGAGGAACCTTATGTGCACACCATGGGGCATTCTTGCCGAGCGCCGAGGCAGGGATCCGGGCGACCGCTCGTGGACGCGTTCTGGGGGTTAGCCCCGCCGTTTCTGGCGAGGTGGGACGCCGATACAGCGCCGCCGTCGGCGGCGTGAGGTCGAACACCATGACGATTAGGAAACGGGAAACTTCGAATACTACTCTCCGGATCTGGTGCGGCCGTGCGGCCACAAGCCACCTGCGGGTATTTGGCTGCGGGCCGCGGACTTGTCTTCCGGTGGGCGGAATTGGCAAACTGATGGATACCCATGGACGTCACAAAGATTCTTGCGGAACTCCGCGCTGAGCGGGAGCAAGTTGAGCAAGCGATCCTCGCCCTTGAGCGGCTGGCGCTTAGCGGCCACAAGCGCCGAGGTAGACCTCCGAAGTGGTTGGCCGAAATCACGGCGGGGAAGCCCGCGATCAGGAAGCCGAAGGGAAGACTGGTAGCCAATCCCGGAACTCGAAAGAAGACCGCCGCAGGGGAGTCCGCCGGGTGAGGTCGCCAGCCGGTTCCGGGCCGAAAGGCGTGCCGTGACGGAATAGCGGACGGTTTGACTGAGGCGTCCGGCCCCGTCCCGCCCGCCGGATGATCCCGGCCCCTCAATGTACGTCGCACGCCGCAGCCGCTACGTTGTCATCGGGCTGGTCGCCATGAATTGCACCGTCCAAAACGCGGCCCGCGCGGCGGCGGCCGATCCGGGTGGTCGAAGACCACATCGCCTCGCCTACCTGCGCACCGCTGCTGGCGGCCCGCACGGCGGACCTCGTGGAGCGGTCGGAACAGGGCGTCTATCACCTCGGCAGCGGCACGCCCATCTCCTGGTTCGACTTCGCGCGCATGGTTTTTGAACTCGCCGGTCTCAAGCCGGAATTGCGCGCCACCAACGAGCGCGAGCACCGCACGGCGGCCCGCCGGCCCCGCTACTCGGCCCTGTCCAACACCAAGATGGAAGCGCTGGGCCTGGCACGCATGCCGGCTCTGGAGACCGCCGTGCGCGGCTGCCTGGCGGTGCAGGCGCGTCTGCTCGCGGAAAACGGCTGACAGCCCGTAGCAGAACTGGAACAGGGGGCAGAAAGTGGTCCCGTTTTCCGGTCCCATTTTCCCAAATGGGGTCTCCTGTCTCCCGGCGTTGGGGGCTTACCAGTACTACCTGACGGAGATCCTGACGGTGGATGAAAGCTCTTGGTATCCGTCCGGCATCTGGAACCGGAACGGCCAAGCGGATTTCTCTGGCTACGGGTTCAACGCCCCTTCGCCCAACGGCGCATCTCTGATTTCGCAGAGCGCCGTGCCCACTCCCGGCATCGGCTACGAAGTGAAAACCAGTTTCTACTTCCGGGGGTCCGGCGGCGTCTACGTCACCTACCTTCAGGCCAGCGCCGACGCCCTTTCCGCCCCCTCCCCCCAGGGCAGCTACTATGCGATAGAGTTGCAGAACCCACCCTGCGCGCCATCCGGCGCGCCTCGGGCGCGATCTACGTGCTGGACGAGTGGGACAACTACTTGGTCTGGCTGTCGGATTCCGATCTGCAAAGCGGCCAGCCGGGCGTGGGCGCGCGGGCGACGCCGGGGATGAACGGCATGGAGCGCGTCCAACTGGGTCCCGGCGACGGCGTGGCGCCCTATCCGGTGGACCGCTACCAGGTGAGCAGCCTCTATACCGGGGGCTGCCTGTACCTGCGCTGGGCCGCCTCCACCGACGACGCCGACGGCACCGGCGTGGTCAGCTACCCCATGGAGCGCAACGGCCAGTTTGCGGGCGCGCCCATGACTCCGGCGCTGACCGACTGCACGGTGACGCCCGGGCAGACCTACACTTACCGCTTCTACGTCCTGGACCGGCACGTGAACTGGGCCCCGGCCACCGACGTGACCGTGACGGCGGGGGGCGGAGCGGGCCTGCCGCCTGGAGTCGTCGCGCCCGACGCGGTGCGGCTGGGGCGCGACCTTCGCGCTCACCTACAACTCGCAACAGTGGTTTCAGGAAGGCACAGCCCAGACCAAGCTGGGGCAGGACGTGGGCTACGGCTTCGGCTGGAAGCTGCTGGCCGGGGCGCTGACGCCCATCTGGAGCGGGTACGAGCTGAGCTACTTCCTGTTCACCGATTCCACCGGCGCCGAGTACCGCCTGGAGGTCAATGAAGGCGGCGTGTGGCGTTCCCGCCAGGGAGTGTACGTCTACTACGACACCAACACCGCCCGGCTGAACTTCCCCGACGGCAGCCACTGGTACATGAACGCGGTGAGCTCGGCCGGCGAGCCGGACGGCGGCTCCCGTTATCCCACCCTGATGCGCGACACCAACGGCAACGAGGTGCGCATTCGCTACGCGCAGGGCGCCGGGGCAAGCTGGAGCGACACCAGCGCCCGCATCCTCTCCATCGAGGACGTGCGCGCCATCGTCTCCGGCACCCTCCAACTGCCCACCTACAGCTTCACCTACAGCACCGGCGCCATCCCGCACCTGGTCTCCATCGCCAACATCATCGCCACGGCGGAAAACTACAGCTTTGCCTATCTCCCCGGCCAGGCGCTCACCTCGCCGTTTTCGCCCGCGCAGAGTTTCGGCACGACGGACCTGCTCACCAACCTGACCTTCAGCAACCTCGGCGCCGGCTACGCGTTCGAGTACGCGGGCGGCGCGGGCGAGATGTCGCGCGCCACGTTCCCCTACGGCGGCGCGCTGCGCTACGCCTATCGCACCGCGGGCTTCGCCGGTTCGCGTTCTACGCGCGAGGTGCAGACCCGCTATCTGGTCAAGTCGGTGGGAGCCGCCGAAACCTCGGTGTCCTTCCAGCACGACGACTCGGGCGACACCGGGCGGCCCTTCCACGCCTGGACCCGGCTGATGGAAGACATCGCCAGCTTCCAGAACCTGTGGACCTTCAGCCTCACCGCGGGCACAAGCTACGGCCTCAACACCCGCTACGACGAGAACAACGGCGGTGGCA
>JACQZT010000230.1 GCA_016213755.1 Acidobacteriota bacterium
CGACCCCGCTTTGCCGGGTGTTTGTACTGGCGATGGCTGCCCCGCGCTTTCACCTGACGCCATCCGTCGGCTTCCACTTTCTGGATGAGATCCCGAACCTTCATGAAAGAACTGGGGGCGCCTCCAGTTCAAGCACTTCATTCTCAAGGTACCACGGCGGCCCGCACGGGTGGGTATTTGAGGTACGGACAGGCCACCAACCTGTCGGAAACCGATGGGCGGACGCAAGGACCCGCATAATGGGCGGAGGACGTGCGGGTGATCGCGGGCCGGCACCATGATCGCCCCATGGGAAGCCTGGATCTGTTGGGCGTGGTTCATTGGGGCTGCCAGTTGGCCGATGCGCTGGGCTTCGAGTTGGCTACGCCCATGCAACCGCCCGATCCGACGGCCATCGGCGAGGCCCTGCCGGCGGGCATGCGGCACCGCTTGCCGCACGACTCCGTGACTGCCGGCGCCGGAGAGCCGGTGGCCGCGGTCCAGCCGGAGCAGCTACGAACGGCGGGATTCGCTCAGCTTGGCGCTGGCCCTGCTGAGCCTGGCCGTCGCCGGGCTCTATTTTTTGAACCAGTAGAGCAAGATGCCGTAGCCCACGCCGGCCGGGTCGGTGGTCCGGGCGGATTGAAATGCCATGAAGCGGCCGTCGGGGGAGACTACCGGGTTGGAGGCCTTGCCGCCTTCGTAGTCGTTGAAGTTCGTAAGGCGCTTGAAATCCCTGCCCGTGCCGTCGAGCTTCAGTTTCCAGATGTCGATGTTACCCGCGCCCCGCTTGCCGCCCAACTGCTCGCACTGCCGGTCGGCTTCCACCAGAGTGTGCTGGCCGCCGGGGAAAATGCCTTCCACCTCGTTGTAGGTTCCCGAGGCCCGGGAGAAGTCGGTCACCCTGCCGGTCTTGAGGTCCAGGCCCATCACCGCCGCCATGCCCTGGGGCTGATAGCAGGTGAAGGTCATTTTCGAGTCGTTGTCGTAGAAATCCTGGCCTTCGATCACGCAGTTGCGATCCTTGCTCTCATAGACCGTCTTACGGCTGACCAGGCGGGGCGCGCCGCCCGACAGATCCAGGCCGGCCACGATCAGCCGCGAGGCGCCCGCGGCGAGGTCGGGGGCCTGGGCGTGCACTTGCGAGAAGGCGATTTTGAGGCTCGTCTTAGAGACCGCCGCGCCTTCGCTCATCTTCTGGCCCAGCTTGACGGGTTTGGCGCCGCGCTCCTTGCTCAGGAACCACAGTTCGTTGTCGCGTTCGCGGCTGGTGCGGATGTCCTCGAAGTGGTCCGGGCCGATCAGCAGGTAATCGCCGGTCGGGAAGTGCATCACGCGCAGGAAGGCCGCCCCGGGCAGGTTGCAGGTGAGGCAGCGGATGACGCGCGTTTTCACGTCCGCCACCATGGCGTCGCCAAAGCTCTTGGTCATGAAGGCCACGCGCTGGCTGTCGGGCGAGATGTCGGCGCGCTCTCCGAAGTGAGTCAAGACCTCGATGTTGCTGGGCAGGCGGTCCAGCGGGTTGCCGGGCTTGCGCTGGGCAACCAGCGGCAGCCCAACGAGGAGCAAGGCGGCGGCGAGTTTCATACCCGGCATCCTACCACGCGGCGGCGCGCCGCGCGCCGGCTTCAGAGGCGGCGGCTGGAGCGCACGCCCGGGCTGCGCGGCGCCTCGGCGGCCGCGGCGTTGGCCAGCGCCAGCAAAGGCAGCGCCAGGCTCTCGTCGATCAACTCGGACATGGCCTGCAAGTGCAAGCCTTGTCCGCGCCGGGCGAAGCTCAGTTGCTCTTCCGCGGACGCGAAGCTCACCTCAATCCAGTCTCCGCCGCGGACCTGTTCGGTGGCGATCAGGTTGGACAGCGGCTGCACCAGCAGGCGCTCGATGGCGCGTTTGAGGTGCCGGGCTCCATAGCGGGTATCGGTGCCCTGTTCCAGCAGAAACTGCCGGGCCGGCTCGGTGGTCGTGAACACGAAGCTGCGCTCGCCGGAGGCGCGGAAGACCCGCTGCTGGACGAAATTCAGCTCGATGTCGAGGATCTTCTTCAGTTCGGCGGCGCCCAGCGGCCGGAAGGTCACAATCTTGTCCAGCCGGTTCATGAACTCCGGAGTGAACTTCTTGCGGGCGGCTTCGACTCCGCTGCGCGAGATCTTGCCGCTCAGCTTTTCGTCCGTGCGCGCATCCGGAGTCTCATTTTGAGACTGCGCCAGCCCGCTAAAGCCCAATTTGGGACACATCATGGCTTCCATGGCGGACGAACCCAGGTTGCTGGTCATGAAAATCAGGGCTTGGCTGAAGTCCACGCGGCGATTGTCGCCCAGGGTCAAAGTGGCCTTGTCCAGAATGCCGAGCAGCAGATTCCAGAGGGCGTCGCTGGCCTTCTCGATCTCGTCGAAGAGCACGAAGGAAATCTTGACCCGGTCGGTATGATACTGGTTCAGGACTTCCTGGCACAGCAGCGGGTGCGTCTCGCGGTGGCCCAAATAGCCCGGGGGAGAGCCGATGAGCTTGGCGATCTCGTGGCTGTGCTGGAACTCGGCGCAGTCGATCTTGATGACTGCACGGGGGGTTTTGAGCAAGCTCTCCGCGGTGGCCTCGACGATGCGGGTCTTGCCCGAGCCGGTGGGGCCCAGGAAGAGGAAGCTCCCCAGGGGCCGTTCCGCCGCCGACATACCGGAGCGGTGCATCTGGTAGATGTTGACAATCTGCTCGATGGCTTCGTCTTGTCCGATGATCAGCCGCCGCAGATTGGCATCCAACGCCTCGGCGTCACGGCCGGTGCGGGTTGGGTCGAGGGGAACATTCAGTTTCATTTGCCGCTTCCTCGCAAATGTCAGAGCACGTCGCGTGCCACTCAGCGGAAGGCGGTCCTCCTCATTTCTGGGGGCGGCTGGGGCGCACTTCGACGCGGCTGACGAGGGTCCGTTCGGGCATGCGGAGCACGGCCAGTACGATCTCGGCCACGTCCTCGGGCGCGATCTTCCAGTCCTCGCCTCCGCCCGAGCCGAACTCGGTGGCCACGCTGCCGGGCAGGATGGTGCTGACGCGCACGCGGTCGTAGCGATGATCCAGCATCATTGCCTCGCTGAAGCCGTTTAGGCCGAATTTCGAGGCATTGTAAGCGGCCCCGCCGGCAAACGGGTTCTTGCCGGCCAGGCTGCCGATGTTCACCACGAACCCTCCGCCGCGCGCCCGGAAGCGCGGCAGCGCCAGGCGGCTGCAATAGAACGCCCCCGTCAGGTTGACGCCGAGAACTCGCCGCCACTCCTGCGGCGTCAATTCTTCGACACTGCGAAACACGCCGATGCCGGCGTTGTTGACCAGAATATCCAGTACGCCGAAGGTCCGATCGAGAAAGTCGTACAGCGCCTCCACGTCGTCCCAACATGAGACATCCGCGGCCCGGCCCTCGACCTGTCCGCCGGTTTCTTCGCGCAGGCTCTCGACCGCCAGTTGCACGCCTTCCTCGGTCCGGCCGCACAGGGCCACCGCGGCGCCCTGACCGAGCAGCGCGGAGGCAATGGCCCGGCCGATGCCGCGCGTGCCGCCGGTGACCAGCGCCACTTTTCCCGTCAGGAACCTGTCCGTGTCCATGAATCGAACCTCCTTTCGCTATACTGAATTCAGACGCTTTCCCCAAGAACTGCGATGCATGAAATGAGCATTTTCTGGCTGCGCGTGGCGGCGGCTCTGTACTCGCTGGGCCTGCTCCACGCCATGCTGACGGTGCTGCGGCGCACGGCGTCGCTGTTCCGGCCCGCGACGCGAGCCTTCACGGCGGGCGTGATCCTGCACGGCGTGGCCCTGGTCGAGCGCGGCGTGGCGGCGCGCCATCTGCCGGTGGACAACTTCTACGAGTCGGCTTCCGTGTGCGCCTTTCTGATCGCGCTGGTCTTTCTGTTCGTGCATTGGCGCTACGAGTTCGCCAGCCTGAGCGTGTTCCTGTTTCCCCTGGTTTTCGTGCTCACGCTGGCGGGGGCGCTGGAGTTTCCGGTTGCCGGCTGGAGCAATCCGCGCGTGCGGGACGCCTGGCTGCTGGTGCACGTGCTGCTGATTCTCATCGGCTACGCAAGCCTGCTGCTGACCGCGGTGGCGAGCGTGTTCTACCTGGCCCAGGAACGGCACCTCAAGCGCAAGCAGCCGTGGGCCTTCTTCGACCGGCTGCCGCCTTTGAGCACGCTGGACCAGTTGATCACGCGGTCCATGGGTTTCGCCTTTGCTTTCATCACCCTGGGAGTTATCGCGGCCAGCGTTTGGGCGATTATCGAATCGGGCACCCGCTGGATCGGTTCGGCCAAAATCGGCGTCGCGTTCCTGACCTGGGGGGCTTGCCTGGTGATGGTGTTCCTGCGCACCTCGGCCGGCTGGCGCGGGCGCAAGGCGGCGCTGCTGTCGGTATTTGCGCTGGGATTGAGCGCCGTCACTTGGGCCGCGCACGTGGGGCTGCGGAAGCTGCTCACGCAATGAGATTCCTGGTAACAGGCCTCAACCACAAGACCGCGCCGGTGGAAGTGCGCGAACGCCTGGCGTTCGACCAGAATGCTTTGGGCGCGGCGCTGCGCGACTTGCGCCGGCGGCCGGGTGTGCTGGAGGCCATGATCCTGTCCACCTGCAACCGGGTGGAGGTGGCGGCGGCGGTCGAGGAAGGCGGCGAAGCGGCCGAGGCGCTGGAAAACTACCTGGCCGAGGCGCGCTCGGTGGATCTCGATTCACTCGAACCGCTGCTCTACCGCTACGAGGGGCGGGAAGCCATCCGGCACATCTTCCGCGTGGCCGCGAGCCTGGATTCGATGGTGGTGGGCGAGCCGCAGATTCTGGGCCAGCTCAAGGCCGCCTATGCGGCGGCCAAGGCCGAGGGCGCGGTGTGCGGTGTCCTGGACACGGTGCTGACGCGCGCCTTCAGCGTGGCCAAACGCGTGCGCTCGGAGACCGAAATCGGCCAGAGCGCGGTCTCGGTGAGCTACGCCGCGGTGGAACTGGCGCGCGAGATCTTCGGCTCGCTCGCCGGGCGGCGGGTGCTGATCGTGGGGGCGGGCAAGATGTCGGAACTGGCCGCCCGGCACCTGCGGCGCGCCGGCGCGGCCGACATAATGGTGGCCAACCGGACCCGCGAGCGGGCCGAAACCATGGCCCGCCTGTTCGAGGCGCGGATCGTCGACTACGAGAGCTTCCAGGCGGCCCTGCCGGAGGTGGACATCGTCATCACCTCCAGCGGCGCTCCACACTACATCCTGCGCAAGGACGAAATGCGGCGGGTGATCGAGGCGCGGCGCAACCGGCCCATGTTCCTGATCGACATCGCCGTTCCGCGCAACGTCGAGCCGGCGGTCAACGAGCTCGACAACATCTACCTGTACGATATCGACGATCTGGCCCGGGTGGTGGAAAGCAACCTGCGCGCGCGGCGCGAAGTGGCGCACGAGGCCGAGGCCATCGTGGCTGAGGAGGTCGAGCGGCTGGTTGAGCGGCTGAAAGCGCGCGAGGTCGCGCCGGTCATCGCCAGCTTGCAGGGGCAGCTCGAACAGGTGCGGCGCGGCGAGCTCGAGCGCCTGCGGGGGCGCTTCGGCGAACTCACGCCGCAGCAGGAAGAGGCGCTGGAGACGCTCACGCGAGGCATTGTCAACAAGATCGCCCACGGACCCATCGCCGAACTCAGGAAGACCGCCGGTTACCCGCACGGCATTCACCTGGCCGACATGATCCGCCGGGTTTTTCGGCTCCAATAACATGTTCATCATCGGATCGCGCGGTTCGCAATTGGCCTTGTGGCAGGCGCGGTGGGTCGCTGAGCGGCTCGCCGAACTGGGCCACCAGACTCACATCGAGATCATCCGCACCACCGGCGACAAGATCACCGACGTGCCGCTGGCCAAGGTCGGAACCAAGGGTCTGTTCACCAAGGAGATCGAAGAGGCGCTGCTGGCGGGCGCGGTGGACCTGGCCGTGCATAGCCTGAAAGACCTGCCCACGGAGATGCCGGCCGGTCTCACGCTGGCCGCCGTTCCGGAACGCGAAGACCCGCATGACGCCCTGGTCGGCTGCCGTCTGGCCGATCTGCCCGCGGGCGCCCGGGTGGGCACCAGCTCCCTGCGCCGCTCGGCCCAACTCATGGTCCGGCGGCCGGGGCTTGCGGGCGAGTCGGTGCGCCGGAAGCTGGACACGCGCTGGCGCAAGCGGGCCGAGGGGCCGGCTCAAGCCATCGTGCTGGCGGCGGCGGGGCTGAAACGCCTGGGCTGGAGCGACCGCATCGCCGAGATCCTGCCCGCCGAGGTCATGTGCCCGGCCGTGGGCCAGGGCGCGCTGGGAATCGAAACCCGGGACGATGGCGGCGCCGCGCGGCAGGTGTGCGGCGCGCTGAACCACGAGCCGACGCGCATCGCGGTGACGGCCGAGCGCGCCGTGCTGGCCGGTTTGGGCGGGGGCTGCCAGGTGCCCATCGGAGCGCACGCAGAAGTCGCCGGCGGGGTGATCCGGCTGCGCGGGGTGATCGTTTCGCCAGACGGCGCGGTCCTCATCCGGCGCGAGTGCCAGGGGCCTCAGGCGGCGGCGCGGGCACTGGGCGCCGGACTGGCGCTCGAACTGCTCGAAAGCGGCGGCCGGGCGATTCTGGAGACTGTGTATGGCGAAGGCTGACAAGCCGCTCGCGGGCCGGCGCGTGGTGATCACCCGCGCCGAAAGCCAGGGCGGGGAATTCGCGCGCAAGCTGGCCGCGCTGGGCGCCGAAGTGGTGGCCTTTCCCACCATCGCGGTCAGCCCGCCGGCCAATCCAGCGCCGCTCGACGAAGCGCTGGCGCGGCTGGACCAGTACGACTGGCTGATCTTTACCAGCGCCAACGGCGTGCGGTTTTTCGTCGAGCGCTGGAAAGGCGCGCCGCAAGTGCTGCGCGCGCGGGTCTGCGCCATCGGCCCGGCCACGCGCCGCGCGGCCGAGAGCATGGGGTTTCGGGTGGAGATCGTGCCGCGCGAATACGTGGCCGAGAGCCTGGTGGAAGCCTTCGCGGGCCAGGACCTGGCCGGGAAGCTCATTCTGCTGCCGCGCGCCGCGGTGGCGCGCGACGTGGCGCCCGATGCGCTGCGCGCCCGCGGCGCCACGGTCGACGTCGTCGAGGCCTACCGCACCGTGATTCCGCCCGGCGCCGCCGAGCGCGCGCGGGAGCTCTTCGGCGCCGGCAAACCGGACTGGATCACCTTCACCAGCTCCTCGACGGTGAACAACTTCCTCGCCGCCGCCGGGCGGGCTGCGCTCGAAGGCGTGAGGGTCGCCTCTATCGGCCCGGTCACATCCCAGACGCTGCGCGAGCACGGCATCGTCGTGGATGTCGAGGCCGCGGTCTACACCACCGACGGCCTGCTGGAAGCCATTCTCACCGGGTCTTCTTGACCGCGGGCAGCGTCAAGGTCGCCGGCTTCCGGCCGTGGAAGATGCGCGTGATTTCGCCCGACAGGCGCAGATACCAGTCGCTGGGCAGGTCCTCGCCATCGGCGTCCAGCGTCAGCCAGAACCCCTGTTCGGGCGCGTCCTGACGTTTGGCGGCCAGCTTGTAGATGGCGGTGCCCTCGTTCACCTCGTCGAACATGGCGATTTTGAGCATAGTCGCGCCGGCCTGTTTGGCGTTGATAGCTTGCTGCCAGAGGAAGCGGCCGCCCAGACGCGGAATCTGGTTGGGCTTGGCGTCCTTCTTGAGATTGGCCCAGGAGAAGCCGGGGAAGACCACCGGCATGTAGAGCTGCTTGTTCTCGCGGGTCTTGGCCAGGTCGGGCGCGATCTGCTCGGCCTTCCACTTGTCCGCGCCGGCCAGGTCGCGGTAGCGGCCCACGGTCCAGGGCTGGACCACGTCCATCAGGGCGTAGACCTCGTGCCAGCCGGGGTCGGCCTGAGCGTCGGCGGTTCCGGTTCGCCAGCGGGCGGGGGTGCCGCCCATGTAGGTGACGCGGTACTTGGCCGGAG
>JACQZT010000231.1 GCA_016213755.1 Acidobacteriota bacterium
GGCACAGTGCAGTTCGCAGCCGAAGGCGCATCCGGGAACAGCCGTGTCCCTTCCGGTACGGGCCCCAGAATTCGCACGTCCAGTTGCTGGACGCCGATCAGCCCGGGCGCCAGCCCGAATCCATGCGCGCGAAAACTGCTGCGAAAAGGTGACAGGCATCCATTTTCGGCGCCGAAGGACTTCGTTTTTCACCTCAATTTCGTGGGCCGAAAATGGTGCCTGTCACCTTTTCGACTGCCGGCACAGTGGAGTTCGCAGCCGAAGGCGCATCCGGGATCAGCCGCGTCCCCTCCGGCACAGGCCCAAGAATTCGCACGTCCAGTTGCTGGACGCCGATCAGCCCGGGCGCCAGCCCGAAGAACAGCGGTTCCAGCGCGCCCTCGCCGCCCAGCAGCGGAGGCCTGACCACCGGGATCAGCCGGTCCAGCGGATTGGGGACCCCGTCGGCCATTGGCTCGACGCCCGCCAAACCGGTCAGGAAGATGTGCACGATCTCGCCCGTCCGCGCCGGGTCTTCGCTCGACACAATGCGGTCGAAACCCTGGTGCAGCGCGCCGAAGCAGCTCACGAAGCGGCTCGACACCTGCGCCGTGGCGGTAAAGCGGAGCGGGTGCTGGGGGTGAAATACGACCAGGCTCTGCCGCCCTTCGGGGGCCTTCGACGGCGCCTGGAACCAGGCGGCGCCGGCCGACAGCGGCTCCAGCGGGCGTTCGGCATCCGCCACCCGCACGCGCCAGCCGGGCGGCCAAAACGTCCCGCCGAGGACCAGCAGCGATCCGCGGCCCAGGGGCACGAGCGGCTCGACGGGAACGTAGCAGATCAGGGGGCAAGCCTCCGGATCGCGTTCGAAACCGGAAGAGGCGTCCCGAATTTCGGGGTACGGTTCCAGCCACGTTTCGGCCTTTCCGCTGTCCGCGTCGATCCTCAGAAGCCGGTTTTCGTCCGTGACGGCGAAGACAAAACGCCCGTTCCCCGCCAGGACGAACTCGGCCGTCTTGCGGCCGTCCGCCGCCAGGCGCTCCAGGCGGCCGGTCTCGCGCGAGTAACTCAGCAGCCAGCCCTCGGGCGACAGCAGCACCAGCCGGCGGCCGTCGTCGCTGAGGGCCGGCGCGGAGCCGGTGAGAGGCGCGCCGCCCGGGTCCTCCTCGCTCTGGCGCGCCAGGTCGATCCAGCGCACGCGGCCGGCGGGTGCGCCGTCGACGTACACCACGTTGCGCCCCGCGGCGTCGAGCACGGCCTCGCCGGCGCCGTACTGGTGGCGAATGGGCCGCGCCCCGCCCGCATCCACGAGGTGAAGCTGGGTGTTGGCGGCGCGCGCCAGAATCTGTCCGCCGGTGGTGATCAGCCTGCGTCCGCTTCGCCGGCTGACCAGCGTCAGGCCGCCCGACGGCGCCACGGGCCGCATCCCGGAGAGTTCGTACAGCCCCTGGTACTCCGCCGGCGGACGCATTCCCATCGGCAGGCACAGCGCGGATTGCTCGATCCACGCCCGCCGGCCGTCCCGGCTCAGGCGAACAAAAGTCTTGCGCCCGTAAGTGTCCACGCGGCCCGCCGGCCCATCGATCCACAGCGACGCCGAACAGGCCGCGGCGGTCCAGCAGGTGCTGCCCCCGAACCCGCAGTAGCGTTCGCCATAGAAGGCGGAAGCCAGGGTCGCGCCGTCTTCGGAAATGTCGTCGGCGCGGCGCTCCACTTCGCGCAGCACCGTGCTCCCCGCTTCCATTCGCGCCTGGTACCAGCGCGTAGCGCGGAAGCCGCTTCGCACCTCGAAGAACACCGCCGACCCGTCGGCGGTGGCAACCAGGCTGGAATAGGCGCCCGGCAGAGTCCCGCCCGCGGCCAGCGCGAGCCACCACACCCGAAGCCGCACCGCGCACCTCCTGCTATCTCTTGCGTTTCAGCCATCCGCCGGTGTTCCACGACATGACGAACGGCTCCTGCGTGAGGTCGCGCTCGAAGTTCTTGCCCGCCTCCTCGCGCAGGAACTGCTCCACCGCCGCCAGCGGCCCGGGGTCCGCGACTCCGTAGCCGTGCGTGCCGGCGCCGTCCATGTGAGTGTCTTCGACGACGATGTAGCTGCCCGGGCTGACCATGGGCGCGTACATCCGCAGCTCGTTCAGCACGTGTTTCATCGAGTGGTCCGAATCGAGCGCCACCAGCGTCGTCGCGCCGCGCGTCAGCTTCGCCATCTCGCCGAGAATCCGCTCATCCGTCGAACTGCCGTGGAAGAAGGTGACCCGCTTCCACAGCCGCTGCGCCGCCGCGGCCTGGTTGTAATCCGCGATGTCCACCGTCAGGACGCGCGACTCGTTCAGCCCGAGCCCTTCGAGCACCTGCGCATAGAACAACGCCGAAGCGCCGCGGAAAGTCCCCGTCTCCACCACGAAGCGCGGCTGGATCCGATGCATGATCTGCTCGACCATCCACAGGTCCAGCGGGTTCTTGAAAATCCGCACGCCATGGAACCACGTGCTCTCCCAGACCGGCAATTCGTGATACAGCCGGATCAGCTCGTGCTGCCGCTCGGGCGGCATCAGCGCCTTGCGGGATTCCAGCACCCGCCAGTACGCCTCGCGCGCGCGGCGCGAACTCAGCTCCAGGTACCCTTCGGTTTCCTCGAGCGGTTTCAGCTCCACGCGCATCGCGATCAGCGCCTGCTGCCGGCCTCGTTCCTGAATCGTGCGATCCACCGCGAACTCGATGTTCGCGGGCGCCTTCCGGAGCGCCGCCGCCGGCACCTCCCAGGAAGCCGTTTGCTTTCCCGGCTTCGCGCAGGTCTTGCGTCCCACGTCCGTGCCGTTGACGCGCGCCGCCAGTGTCACGCTGCCGCTCGCGGCCAGCAGTTCATCCGGCACGGCGAAGGTGAACTCGAGGAACTGGGGCCGCGCCGGCTTTTCGGCCGGATCGAGCGCCACCCGGAACGTCTGTGCCGTCCAGCGCCAGCCGCCATTGCCCTCGTTGGTCGGGAAGATGCCCTCCAGCAGCCGCTCCGGATTCGCCGGCGTGCCCACATCGATCGCCGAGACGCGCACCGCGGCCGCGGGCGGCGGCGCCGGCGCCTTCCTGCATCCGGCGGCGAGCAGAACCAGGCCAAGTGCGCAAGCAGTTTTCCCGTGCATGATCGTCACTCCCCCTTGGTCCCCGCTGCCGCGGCATTCCGCTTCAGCCATCCACCCGCGTTCCATGTGGTGATGAACATCTCGCGCGACGCATCCACCGTAAAGTCCTGGCCGGCCGGCTCGCGCAGGAATCGCTCGATGGCCGCCCGGCCGCCGCGCCGGGTATCCCCAACGACCAAGTAGCTGCCGGCGCTCACCAGCGGCCCGTACACCCGCATCGCCGCCAGCAACCGTTCCTCGCTGCCGTCGAAGTTAATCGCCACCACGGCCGGCTTCCCGCGCGCCTCGTTCACCGCTCTCTCGACGATTTTTGGGTCGCCCGGCTGCCCGTGCAGGAAGATCACCGTGCCCCACAAGGGGTGCTTGGCCGCCTCCTGTGTTTGGTCGGCTGGGTCCACGGTCAGCACATGGGCATCCGCCAGGCCGATGCCCGCCAGCACCTGAGCGAAATAGAGCGCCGCGCCGCCCCGCCCGGTTCCGATCTCGATCACCCACTCCGGCCGAACCTCGAAGATAATCTGTTGCAGGGTCCACAAGTCGAGCGGATTCTGCGCGGTCGGGATCCCATGGAAAGCGACGCTGTCCCATGCCGGCAGCCGGCGAAACAACTGGTCCAGCTCGTTCAGTTTCGCCGCCGGCATTTTCCGCCGCCCGTCGAGCGCCTTCTTGTACTCCTCCCTCGCGCGCAGCGCCATCAGCACGCGGTACTCGTCGGTTGCCTCGTACGGCAGCAGGCTCGCGCGCACGGCCACCAGTCCCTGCACGCGCCCGCTCTCCCCGTCTTTGAACGACTTGTCCAACTCGAACTCCACCACCGCCGGGCGCGTCTTCAGGGCCGGCTCGGGCACCTGCGCCGTGAAGGCGTAGCGCGCCGGAGTGCGATAAGTCCGCCGTCCCACTTCGATGCCGTTCACCCGCCCGGTGAGCGTGACCTCGCCATACGCCGTCGTCAGTTCCTCGGGCAGAATGAAATCGAACTCGAGAAACGTCGCCTGCTCGCCCGCCGCCGGCGGGTCCATCGTGAAGCGGAAGACGCGCGAGGTCATGCACCAGGAACCGTTGCATTCTGCAAAGCCCGCCTGCCGCCGCGCCCCCGCGTCCGGCCTCCCCAGCATGAGGTCCGCGAACCGCGACGGAGCCGGCGGTTGCGCCCGAGCCTCCGGCCCCGGACGCTTTCCACACCCGGCCAGCAGCACGGCCGCAATCAGTGCGAATTGGATTCTGCGATTCATACCCGAGATCCCCTACAGCTTCAATTCCCAGCCCTTGCGGAACTCGGGTTTGACGAACTTGTTGGCCTCCGCGCTGTTGGTGAAGCGCTGGTTCTTGCCTTCCCAATCGAGCTTGCCCGGGACGCGCCAGGCGATGAGGGCCAGCGCCAGCCACTCGGCGTAAGGCGCCGTGATGCTGAAGTCGGAGCAGGACGGCTCGCCGCCCTTGCAGGCGCGAATCCAGTCCAGCATGTGGCCCGGCGAGCGCGTCAGCAACTGCGGCGGCAACTCGTATTCCTTCCAGCGCGCCGACGGCAGCAGCCACACGCCTTCTCCGCGCTGGCTGGTGGCCATGATGCCCTTGGCGCCGATAAAGACCGCGCCGTTGCCGGTCAGCACGCCGGGTTGCGCGCCGCCGCCGCGTCCGCCCGGCTGTGAGAAGACCGCGACGCCGGGACCGCCCGCTCCGGTGGGTGCGGCGGTGGAAGGCCGTGCGCCGCTACGCGCGCCGCCGCGCCCGCCCATCGGACGCCCCTTGTCGGCCAGGTTGTTGCTCGGCGGCAGAATCACTTCGTTCTCCATGCCCGGAACGCGATACGCTTCCGGGTCGCCCGGACGCGCCGAATCGTGATAAAAAACCTTCACCGGCGGCATCTCGCCGCGCGCCGGAAAGTCCAGCCGGATCACGCCGCGGTGCGGCACGGTGATGCTGCTCTTCCCTTCCTGGCGGACGCACTCGACGCTCGCCGGCGTGCCCAGTTGCAGCGCATGGTGCACCGGGCCCGCCGTGTGCGTGGCCCAATTGCCGATCTGGCCGGTGCCGAAATCCAGGAAGCCGCGCCAGTTGTACGGCACGTACGCGCCGCTGAAGGGCCGCATCGACGCACCGCCGAGCCACAGATCCCAATCCAGAGACGCCGGCACGGCGGACTCCTTTGGCGGCTCGAGCAACCCGGTCGGATGGGTGCCCGGCGACGCCGAGATGTGCGCCTCGGTTACGTCGCCGATGGCGCCGGACCACACCATCTCCGCGGCCACGCGGTGGCATTCGTGCGAGAAACCCTGATTGCCCATCTGCGTGGCGACCTTGTACTTCGCCGCCGCCTCCCGCAGCAACCGCGCCTCCCATGGCGTGCGCGTCAGCGGCTTCTCGACGTAAACGTGGATGCCGCGTTGCATGCACGCCAGCGCCACCGTGGCGTGCATGAAGTCCGGGATGCCGATGGTGCAGGCTTCGATGTTTTTGCCTTCCTTGTCGAGCATCACGCGGAAGTCTTTGTAGGTGGGCAGCTTGTAGCGGCTGAGATTCTGCGCCCCGCGCGCCTCGTCCACGTCGCACAGCGCCACGATGTTCTCCGTGCGCGCGACGGCGTTCAAGTCCGCTCCGCCCTGCCCGCCGCAGCCCACCGCGGCCACGTTCAGCTTGTTGTAGTACGGCTTGTAGCCCAGCGCCTTAAGCGACGCGACGCTGCCGAATCCGCCGCTCGGCACCGCTCCCGACAGCAGAGACCCAAAGAAAAAGTGCCGTCTCGAAACCGAATCTATCGGCATACGCACCTCCCGCAAACCCATAAGCTTAACGCATTCCGCCGCCGGTTCACCAGGAACTCCCGTGCATTGAATTGGCCGCGAATGAACGCGGATGATTCCATAAGATTCGCGTTCATTCGCGGCTCAATCGGTCTTTCTTCGGTGGGATAAGACTCTGTCCCCGAAACTCGAAACTCGGTACAATATGTGACGATGTCACCCTGGACTCGCAGAACCTTCCTCATGGCCGCCAAGCGTGCGCTGACTGCGTCCGCCAATCCGGCGCCGCGGCGCAACGTGCTCTTCATCGCCGCCGACGACCTCAACCACGCTTTCAGCGCCTATGGCCACCGCATCGTACAAACGCCGAACTTGGATTCGATCGCCCGGCGCGGCGTGCGCTTCGACCGCGCTTACTGCCAGTTTCCCCTGTGCAGTCCGTCGCGCACCTCGGTAATGACGGGCCTGGCGCCGGACACCACTGGCGTCTACAACCTGCAAACGCATTTCCGGGAGAATATCCCCAACGTGGTCACGCTGGGGCAGGCTTTCCAGAAAAACGACTACTTCGTGGGCCGCGTGGGCAAGATCTTCCACTACGGCAATCCGGGGCAGATCGGCACCAACGGGCTGGACGACGAGCCCACCTGGAACCAGCGGATCAATCCCATTGGAGTCGACAAGACCAAGGAAGAACCCCTGCTGACCAACTTCACGCCGGGCCGCGGCATCGGCAGCGCGGTGTGCTTCCACGCCTCTTCGGCGCGGGACGAGGAGCACACCGACGGCATCGTGGCGGCCGAGAGCATCCGCCTGATGGAAGAGAACCGCAACCGCCCCTGGTTTGTGGGCGCGGGATTCTACAAGCCGCACTGCCCCTGGATCTCGCCCTCGAAGTATTTCGACATGGTGCCGCTCAAGAAGGTCGAACTGATCCCCTTCGAGGAGTGGGAGATGAAGATCGCCCCGCGCTGGGCCTACTTCACCGTCCCGGCCAATTGGGGCATGAGCGAGAAACAGCGCCTGGAAGCCATGCGCGCCTACTACGCGGCCATCCTGTTCCTGGACGCGCAGGTGGGCAAAGTGCTGGACGCCGTCAAGCGCCTGGGGCAGGAAGAGAAGACCACCATCCTCTTCTGGAGCGACCACGGCTACGGCCTGGGCGAGCACGGCCAGTGGATGAAGCAGACGGTCTTCGAGTACGCCGCGCGCTCGCCGCTGATGATGTGCGGCGCGGGCGTTCCGGCGCGCGGGCAGGGCTGCGGGCGGACAGTCGAGTTCCTGGACATCTATCCGACGCTGGCGGATTTGTGCGGATTGAAGGACGTGCCGCGGGGGCTGCACGGCAGGAGTTTGCGCCCGCTGCTCGAGAATCCGCGCGCCGCCTGGGACCGGCCCGCGGTGACGCAGGTCCACCGGGCCCAGAAGGGCGACGGCGTGCGGGGCTACTCGCTGCGCACCGAGCGCTACCGCTACACCATGTGGAACGAGACCGGCGAAGGCGAAGAGCTGTACGACTACGCCAAGGACCCGCGCGAGCTGAAGAACCTGGCCGCGGATGCCGGAGCCGCGGGGCTGAAGAAAGACCTGCACGCGCGGCTACAGGCGACGCTGGCCCTCAGGCGGCCGGCACGTTGAACTTGTCGCCGGTATCGGCGACCCACTGTTTTAGCCGGTCAGTCAGCTTCTTGCGCTCCGCCCGGTAGCGGGTGTTGTGCGCCAGGTTGGCCTGTTCGTAGGGGTCCTCGTTGAGGTTGAACATCAGCCAGGAAACGCCGTCGAAGCAGGTGTACTTCCAGCCCTCGCGCGTGACGATGCCGCGCCAGGGCTTGTCCACGCTGTCGCCGTGCATGGTGGGAACCACGCTTTCGAGGTACGCCGAATCGGGATCCGCGGCCGCCGGCTTGCGCCGGATGCGGTAGTGCGAGTAGTCGGTTCCCTCCATCCAGGCGGGCTTGGAAATGCCGCACAGGCCCAGAGTGGTGGGGGCGATGTCCACGTGGTTCAGGGGCACGGGGAAGCGGCCGTTGCCCCGGCCATCGTAACCGTGCGGGCTTTCTCCGCCGATGAGGAACGGAATGCGGATGGATTCCTCGTAGGCCGTCATCTTCAGGAATTGCCCGTGCGAGCCGTGCATGTCGCCGTGGTCGCTGAAAAAGAGTATGTGTGTGTCGAAACCCAGGCCGGCCTGGTCCAGGGCCGCGCGGATGCGGCCCAGGTTCCAGTCCAGGTTCTCGATCATGCCGTAGTAGCCGGCCAGCTCGCGCCGCGCGCGGTTCACCACCCATGGAACGCCGGCCACGTTGGGCCGCAACTCGACCGTGGCGGGAGTGTGGCGCCGCATCCATTCTTCCGGAGCGACATAAGGATTGTGGGGCGGCTGCACGGAGAGCGCCGCGAAGAACGGCTTGCCTGTGCCGGTCTTGTGCGCCTCGCCCTGCTCCTTGACGTACTTGATCAGCAGGTTGGTCAGCTCGTCGGTTTCGTAGCCCGGCAGGCGGTAGTGAAACGCATCCTTGCCCTGGCCGCCGTGGACCCACGAATCGTACTGGCTATTGTTGTTGTCGTAGCCGGCCCAGGTCTGGAACCCGCCGCGCTTGGCCACCGGCGTGATGTGCATGGCCGCGCGGCCGTCCCGCTCGTGCCAGCCGGAAAGGTGCCACTTGCCGAACCAGGCGGTGCGATAGCCGGCATCATTGAACACATTGGCGATGGTGGGCTGGCCGTCGGGCAGGGGATATTCGTGTCCCGGGACGCACTTGTGCGGGTAGCGGCCGGCCACCAGCGAACCGCGGAACGGGCAGCACAGCGGAAAGCCCGACACCGCCGAGGTGAAGTTGACGCCCTGAGCGGCCAGGTTGTCGAAGTTCGGCGTGTGCAGGTTGGGGTCGCCGGCATAGCCCAGCGCCTGCGCCCGCTGCTGGTCGCTGAACAGCCAGATGACGTTGGGCTTGCGGCCGGACGGCTGCGGCGCAGATGCGAGCGGCGCGGCAAGCGCGCCGGCGGAAGTGTGGAAGAAGTCGCGACGGTTCATGGGGTCTCCTTAATAGAGTAGCCTGACAAGGAGGCGAAGGAGAGACATGAATTCGATTCTCACCGTTCGAAGAGCGTCCGTGGCCGCGGTCCTTGCGGTAATGACTTTCGGACCGGGCGCGGGAATTCAGGCCCAAGAGTCGCCCGAAACGCTGCTACTGAAGGACTACCGTCCGAAATCCATCTACAAGATCCCGAAGACCGAGGTCCAAAAGGCGAAGTATCCGGTGATCGACGTTCACTCGCATGCTTACGCCCGCACGCCCGAACAGGTCGCCGAGTGGGTCCGGGTGATGGACCAGGTGGGCGTGGAGAAGACGGTGGTCCTGAGCGGCGCGGTGGGGCCGGCCTTCGACGCGATCTGCCAGCGTTTCGCCCCCTATCCCAACCGCTTCGAAGTGTGGTGCGGGCTGGATCTGCGCAACTCGGACCAGCCGGGCTTCTCGGAAGCGGCGGTGAAGGAACTGGAGCGCTGCGCCCGCGCGGGCGCGCGCGGAGTGGGCGAGATCATCGACAAGGGCAGCGGCCTGTCCGCGTCCGCGGGCGGAACTCGCGTCCTCGGCCCGCATCCGGACGACCCCCGCATGGACGCCATCTTCCGCAAGTGCGCGGAACTGCGCCTGCCCGTCAGCCTCCACGTGGCCGACCCAATCTGGATGTACGAGCCCATGGACAAGAACAACGACGGGCTCATGAACGCCCTGCGCTGGCGCCTGGATAACAAGCCCGGCATCGTCGGGCACGCCGGCATGATCGAGATCCTCGAACGCACGGTCCGCAAGCACTCGAAGACCACGTTCATTGCCTGCCACTTCGCCAACCTGGACTACGACCTGACCCGCATGGGCGAACTGCTCGGGCGCAACCCGAACCTGTATGCCGACATTTCGGCGCGTTACGCGGAGACCGCGCCCATCCCGCGCTTTGCCGCCCGCTTCTACGAGAAGTTCGCCGGCCGGCTGCTGTACGGAACGGACATGGGCTTCAACTCGCCCATGTACCGCATCACTTTTCGGATTCTGGAAACGCCGGACGAGCACTTTTACGAGATCGAACAGTTCGGCTATCACTGGAGCCTGAACGGGTTCGGCTTGCCGGATGCTGTGCTGAAGAAGGTATACCGCGACAATGCGCTGCAAGTGCTGAAGCGGCGCTGACCGGTGGCCGGAGACAGCGGAGCGATAATTGAATAGTGCTCAGTCCCAATACCCGAGGCCGCTTTCTCGAGTGGGCTGCGAAGCGCTTGCGCATGCCGATCGGCGCCGACTTGGTTCTGCATGAACGCCCCGACGCCAGCGAGATAGTCCTGGACGGCCGCCGTCTGGGCCAGGTGATCGAAGAGGCGGCCCGGCGTTACGCCACGCCGCTGGCCGTGCCGCTCATGAATCTGCGGCTGGAGAAGGCCGACCTGTTGCGCATCCTCGGCGTGCCGGAAGCGGAGGCAGACGCTTTCCGCTTCCATGCCCCGCCCAGCGAGAAATGGCTGGAGCGTGCGCGGTCGGCTGCCGGTGCCGGGTTCGCGGCGCTCAACCAGGCGCACTTCGACTCGATTCGCTACATCGCACAAGAAACCGGCCGAATGCCGATCGGGATGGCCATCGGCCCGTTCTCTCTCTCGACCAAGCTGATGGCGGACCCCATCACGCCGCTGGCCCTGGCCGGTCGCGGCCTGACCGCCGGGGACGATCCCGGCGTGGACGCCGCCGAGCGCTGCCTTGCGCTGGCCGAGATGGCCGTTCACCGGTCCTTGCGGGCGCAGATCGCCTCCGGTGCGAAGGCGGTCGTCGTCTGCGAGCCGGCGGCCGGCCGGTTCTACATCTCGCCCCGGCAGATGGAGGCCGGTTCGGACGTCTTCGAACGCTTTGTCATGCAACCCGCACTGCGCCTGAAGCGCCTGCTGGAAGACGCGGGCACGGAGCTTATCTTCCACGACTGCGGGGAACTGACCGTTGGAATGGTGCGGCAATTCGGCGAGCGGCTGCATCCTGTGATGCTCAGCCTGGGCAGTTCCCGCAAGCTGTGGGAGGGCGCCGCGGTGGTTCCCAAGGACGTTGTGCTGTACGGGAACCCGCCCACTCGCAACTTTTACTCCGATGCCGCGGCGCCCTTGGATGCCGTGGCCGGGATGGCGGAAGGCCTGATCGCTCGCATGGATGCCGCCGGCCATCCTTTCATCCTGGGCTCCGAGTGCGACGTGCTGCACGTGCCCGAGGCCGCCGAAACGATCCGCCGGAAAGTGGAGCGGATGCTGGCCCGCTGACGAATCGCTCCGGTTGCGGCATAGTGGGTACATGAAACTCGCATGGCTGCTGTATGCTGCGGCGGCGTTTTCCCAGGGATGGGAGTCCGGCGCTCCGCGAGACGAGATCCGGCCGCGCTTTTCCCAGGAGGCGTCCGGCGCGCTGGTGATTGCCACCGACGCCCGTGCCGGTCTGGACGGCTACTGGAAGAAGAGCTTTCCGGTGACCGGCGGCCGCTGGTACCGGTTTCGCACGGCGCGCAAACTCGAAAACGTGCCGCTCCCCCGCCGCAGCGCGGCGGTGGAACTGGTGTGGCTTGACCGGGACGGCAAGGTCGCGCCGACCGACGACGTGCAAAGCACCCAGCCCGAGTTCCCGGCCGACGGCGGGACCGAAGTCGCGGGCGTCTACCGCGCGCCCAGCCGGGCCGTGCGCGCGGACGTCTACCTGCACCTGCGCTGGGCCACCAACGCCCGCGCGCTCTGGAACCCGGCCACGCTGACGGAGACGGCGCGGCCGGCGGGCCGCAAAGCGCGGCTGGCCGCGGTCCACTTCAAACCTCAGGGCGGCAGAAGCGCGGACAACAACCGGCGTATGTTCGCGCCCCTCATCGAGGATGCCGCGCGCCAGCGCGCCGATCTGGTCTGCCTGGGTGAGTGCCTCACCACGATCAATAACGGCGTGCCGTACATCCAGGCCGCCGAGCCCATCCCGGGACCTTCGACCGCCTACTTCGGAGAGCTGGCGCGCCGGCACAATCTCTACATCGTGGCCGGCCTGGTGGAGCGCGACGGCCACTTGGTCTACAACACCGCCGCGCTGCTCGGCCCCGACGGCCGGCTGGCGGGCAAGTACCGCAAGGTTTCGCTGCCGCCGGGCGAGGTGCAGTCCGGCATTGCGCCGGGAGACGACTACCCCGTGTTCGAAACGCGCTTCGGCAAGCTGGGCATGATGATCTGCTACGACCTGTTCTTCCCTGAGGTGTCGCGGCAGCTTGCCGCCCGCGGAGCGGAAGTGATCGCCGTGCCCATCTACGGCGGCAACGTGGCGCTGGCCCGCGCCCGCGCCATCGACGATCACGTGTACCTGGTCACCAGCACCTACATGAAGCCCGCCGACGAGTGGATGCGTACCGGCATCTGGGACCACCAAGGGCGGCTGATCGCCTCCGCCGGCGCCGAAGGCACGGTGGCGGTGGCCGAAGTGGATCTGGACCGGCCCGCGCAGTGGCGCTGGCTGGGCGATTTCCGCCCCCAGATCCCCCGCTCCCGCCCGGTGTGGCGGCCCGATATTCGGTGACGGGTTACTCAATCCCCAATTTCGAAATTGGAGATGGCGTGACTGAATTCGTGCCTATGTACGAACACGGCACGGTTTCTGTTGGGCGATCATCGACCCAGATGCCCCGCGCCCGCCCGGTGTGGCGGCCCGAGCAGGCTCTGCCTCAGTCGAACAGTTCGGCGATGGGAACGGCAATGTCGGGGCCGGCCGTGCGCAGCACGCCGTCTTTGGCTTCACGGATTTCCTCGGAGGTGTAGACCCATCCGCGGCGGGAGGCCGGGTCGATCAGCCACACAAACCGAACGCCCATGGAAAGATAGTCGTCGATGCGCTCGTGCATGCGGCCCACGCGGTCTTCGGGCGAGAGGATCTCGATGCACAGGAAGGGCGGGGTGGTCAGAATTCGCTCGGAGGGCCGGGCGCCGGAACTGATGCAGATATCGGGGATGCGGAATCGCGCGGGTTTGACTTGCACGCGAGTCTCGGTGAATACATGGATGCCGAGACGCTTCCGATTTGCGTAAAGCCATCCGGTCAGCGCCGCCTGCAACCCGCCATGTTCGGTTTCCCCCATGTTTCTCTCCACTGTCTCGCCGTCCACGTAGTCGCGGTCTGGATCGTAGACCGTAGCGAGATACTCGCCGACCGACACCAGCGTCGTGGTGTTCATGATTCCGATTATAAGACCTCCGATCGGACGCGGCTCAGCGATAGTTCACGAACATCGGGCTGGACCAGGCGATCATCTCGTCTTCTTGCAGCACGCGCACGTAGTAATAGTGCCGTCCCGCCACGGAACCCTTGTCGGTGAATTCGAAATCGGCGTCCCGCCGGTTGGGCGCCGTGGAGTAAATCACCTCGCTGTCCTTGATCACGTCCAGCTTGGCGATGGATCGCGTGCCGCGCACCTTGACCCTCAGCGGCTGCGCTGCCGAAAGCCGGAACTCGTCTCCCACGAAGTGCTGACCCATTCGCACGTCCAGGATGATGTTGTCCGTGGCTCCGTAGGTGTGCCGCTTGCGGATGGCGTCGAGGATCCACTTCCGGCTCGGATCGCTGGTGCAGACCATCGCATAGGAGATGTGCGTGGAGCCGTGATCCGAACTGGTAATGATCCCCAGCTTGTCGCCCTTGCCCCAGGCGTTGTTGACCATGCCCTCGGGCTGGTAGCCGGCCTGCGCCATGTGCGCGTCGTCCTTGCGGCTCTTGAACCACGTGCGGCGCGCCAAGCTTCTCGTAACTGGTGCGGCAGCCCTGGAAGATCTCCACCACCGGCTCGAGATCCGGATCGTTGTCGCGCCAGTCGGTGCCCATCCGGGTTCCGGAGGTGTGCGAGATGGCGATGCCGTTGCGCCCGCGAATATCCTCATACAGGAGCTTCGTGTCGTTCTCGGTCAACTGCCCTTCGCCGATTCCGGATTCGTCTCCCTGCGGCCCGCGGGGCAGGCCCCACTGAGGCGCGCCGTCCTTCATGTGCCAGGGCGTCACCCGGGATTCGCTCCGCTTGGCGAAGAACATGTTGCGGTGCCCGTTGGGGAACAGCGCGCTGCGCTCATAGCCGAAGATCGGAACGAATGCGCCGGGCGCATGGTACATGTCTGTCATCTTCCGCGTGTAGTACCACCAACACGGCTATTGGCCGCCCTGGTGGTCGGTGGCCGCGCCGAAGTCCATGCTCGCGACGTCGATCATGTAACGGAAGAAGTCCTGGAGCGATCCGTCGTTCCCGCCGCCGCCGTCCCAACTCAGCTCCGTGTGACGGTGGAAGTCGCCGCGCACGATGCGCAGCGTCTCGCCATTCTGATTGACTGCATGTTTAACGGGTCACGATCTTTCCCCCCCAAGATTCCCACACTTTTTCCCGTCCGGTTTCGCAGTTTGGCGGTGGTCATCCGCGTATCCCGGGCTGGCGGAGCGCCGGAGAATTTGGAGCGCCCTGCGGGCGGTCGTCGCGTTTGAATGCCCAGGGCCTCCGCTCCGAGGCTTCACCATAGAAATGGGGGGAAGGAGGCACAAAGCAGAGAACCCTCCGGCGCCGATGAAAGGGCCGGAGGGTTCTGTTCAGCCGATTTCTCCGGAGCCAGCCCCGTCGCATCGGCCTTGGGCATCCGCTCGGGCGCGACCCCTCACGGAAGATCGATGGCGCGATCACTTCATAGCAACGCCTCGGTGGTGGCATCCAACA
>JACQZT010000022.1 GCA_016213755.1 Acidobacteriota bacterium
CGCTCCAGACGAACGTCGATCTGATCGATGGTCAGGTTGGGCACCAGCGGATCCGCCGTGCCGTCGGTGGACCCGGTCAGGGCCAGGTTCTTGGCCGCCGCCAGCGAGGCGTCCGTCGTGTCGCAGAAATTGACCGCCTGCTGCGTCCCCACATAGCGCGCCACGGTGTACAGCATCTTCTGGAGCGTGTGGTAGGTGTAGGTGACGCGGGCGATCTCGACCATGCCCACCAGCAGGATGAACAGCATGGGCAGATACATCGCCGTCTCAAGGATGGTCGATCCGCGGCTGGCCCGTCTCCTCATTGGTGCAGCACCACTTTCCCCGGCCCGGCGGTCTGCAGGCAGCCATCGAACCGGCCCTGCTTGAGCGGCATCACGCTGCCGATATAGAGCGCCACGAAGCGGCCGTTCTGGTCGCCCGGGTTGATGCCCACCGCGGCGGCCGGGTCCGGGCCCACCAGAAACTGGCGGAAGCCCAGCACCACCATCGGGTCGCCGGTGCTCAGCGCCTCGACGATCGGCACCGTGATGACGCGCCGGCCGGTTCCGAGATAGGCGGCATAATCCTCCGCGTCGGCCAGATCCGTGTCGGGCAGGTAGGCCTGCGACATGATGTCCACTTCGGGGACGCTGGTGCAACTGTCCGGCACCACCTGGTCGAAGCGCGCGTACAGGCCGCACATCAGCGCGCCGACCGGCGAAGGCACGCGCGACTGGCTGCAAGCGACCGGCGCGGCGTTCACCCACACCGTCTCGCCGTCGGCCGAAGCGATCTGCAGGCAGGCCATCAGCGGGTTGTTGGACGGCAGCAGACCCTGCGCGCCGATGCGATATGCCTGCTGGCTCTCGTCGGGGAAAAGGGTGGCGTTTTCGTCGTAGCGGTTCAACAGCAGGTACGGGATGCGCTGCGTGGTGCCCGAGATAATCGAGGGCGTGGGCGCACCGGTGCACTGGAAGCCCAGGGTGTACTTGGTGTTCAACACGAACCCGAAATCGGTGGTGTCGCCGGCGTCCACGGCCGCCACCGCCAGCGGTTCGATGGCGCAGGCGGTGCACAGCGGCGCGCTCATCCCCGCCACGGCACTCACCTCCACCGGGGTCTTGCGCTCGGTGGCCACCGCCAGCAAACCCCAGAACAGCAGCGGCGCCTCGCCGCGGATGGAAACCTTCACGTACTTGGCCATGGAACCGCTGACCTCGCCCGCGCCGCCGCCGACGGAGGCGTTCGTGCCGGTCGCGTCGGCCACGGCTTGGTAGAAAACCGGATCGGGCATTTCGCTTTGCAGCGTTCCGTCGGTCTGGCCGACCGTGACGCCTCCGAAGTTGTACTTGTTGCCGCGGCCGGTGGCGGTCTCGACGGTCAACAGGGCCGCCGCGGTGGCGTCGGCCGTGGAGGCTTCGGTGCCAATCAGCCGGGCCGCCGCCGCCAGGGCCGCCGCGTTCGCCGCCGCCTTCAACTCGCTCTTGATCGAATAGAGCCGGCCGAGGTCCACCGCGAATCCCATGAGACCGAAGATCACGGGCACCATAATGACCACCAACTGGACCGACACGCTGCCCCGCCGCCGCGGGACCGCGGGGTTCCGCATGGCGCGCGCGCTACTTCGGTTCCTGGTGTCCACGCGGTCCGACAAACTCCGCCTTCTTGGGATCTTTGGGTCCGCCGTCCTGTTTCCTGGCGCCCTTTTTCTTGGACTGTTCCTGCACCACGCTGGGCAGGAACGTCTCCGGCAGCACGGGCAGGGCGGCCTTCTCGTCCGCCGGAATCGGGCGGACAAACCGCGGCGTTACCACCACCAGCAGCTCGTCGGTCGACTTCTTCAGCGAGCGGCTGCGGAACAGGTTCCCGAGCACCGGGATGTCGCCCAGGTATTTCAGCCGGTTCATCACCGAGGTCACCCGGTTATCGATCAGGCCCGCGATGGCGAAGCTCTCGCCGTCCTTGAGGATCACTTCCGTTTCGGCGCGGCGCGAGGAGACGGCCGGGATCAGGAAGCCCTGCAACGTGACGGCGTTCGAGAAATCCAGCGAACTGACTTCCGGCACCACTTTCAGATGAATCGCGCCCGAGGGTGTCACCACCGGGGTGAACGCGATCTGCACGCCGAACTTTTTGAACTGCACGGTGACCACCGGCGACACCGCGCCGCCGGTCGAGGTGGAGGTCAGCGTCGGGAAGGGGAACTCGCCTCCGGCCAGGAAGCTGGCTTCCTTGCCTTCCAGCGTGATCAGGTTCGGTTCGGCCAGGATTTGCAGCAGGTTGCGTCCCTGCATCATGCGGATCGTGGCGCCGATGTTGAGGTCCGGGCGGAAGGCGAACAGGTTCAGCAGGTCGGCGAAGTTCACCGTGTTGTTGCGCACCTGTCCTTCCTGGAACTGGAACTGGCTGAAGCGCGGCTGCTGGAACTGCTGCGTGGACAGGCTGCCGATGCCCCGCGGATTGGTACTGAAGATGTTGAAACCCAGCTCCGACAGCGCGGCCCGGTCGACGCTGGCGAACTTCACTTCCAGCAGGATCTGGCGCGGATCGGGCGCGGGCGGCGTCTTCAGCAGATTGACCACCTGCTTGGCCCGGGTGGAGGCGATGGCCGCGGCCCGCTTGGACTCCTCGAGGTCCTTCACCGTGCCCGTAAGCACCAGCGTTTCCCCGTTGCCGGTAACCTCCACGGCCGGGTTTTGCACGCTGTCGCGGATCTCGCTTTTGAGGCTCTCGTGCTCGGCGGTGTCCTGGACTACGTGGATCTGGTAGGTGACCGGCACGGAGCCGTTCTCCCAGATCACCACCGTGGTCTTGCCAGGGCCTTTGGCGTTGATCATCACCTCTTGCGGCGAAACCACCACCGCGTCGGCGATCTTTGGCTCGGCAATAGCCACCCGCTGCACGTCGCGGTCGAAGTGCAGCAACTCTCCCCGGCCCAGCAACAACTTCAGATCGCGCGAAGCGGCGGTCTGCGCTGCCAGCAGAGCGGCGGCCAGCGCGAGCGGGACCCCCAGGCGGAATAAGTAAGAAATGCGTCTCATGAGCTTCTCGTCGGCCCCCAATCAGTCCTGGAAGGTCTCCTGCACGTGCTTGTCGCCGCGATAGACGTCGATGATAAAGCGCGGCTTGGGCGGTTCCTTCTTCTCTTCCTTCTTGGGCTCCTCTTCGGCCCCGATCAGGCGCGCCCAGGCCTGGTCGTCGCGCACGCCGGCCCGGCCGCCCGGACGCCGGCGGGAAGCCAGGCGGGCGGCGACCATCGGGTCCAGATCGAACGCCGTCGCCGGCGTGTCGTCCTCCACCGTCGAGCGGTCCAGCGGGTTGCGCAGCGCCAGGCTGATTTTGCCCTGGTTCTTCGCCAGCTCCAGCTTTTTGGCCTCTTCGGGGGTCACCAGCAGCGTGGCCGCTTGCTGCTGCGGCCGCACCTGGCGCGGATCGGCCGGCTGCGCCACTTCCGTCACACGGCCCATGGAAAGCACCGTCACGTCTTCCAGGATTACCGTTGTAAGCGCCTCGGTCAGCGACCCCGATCGGGTGAACAAAACATCGACCTTCGAGCGCGGCTGGATCAGCCCGCCGGCGGCCGAAGCGTCGGTGATCTGCACCGAAACGGCCCGCTTTCCCTGCTCGATCATGGCCGACAGGCCGTCCGCGCCGGACAGGCTCGTCAGCTTGTTGGAGGTGATCGGCTCGTTCACGTTCACCGGAAACAGCAGCGCCCGCTCGGTCACCTGTTTGGCGTCCAGGACGGCACCCTTGGGCAGATCCTTCTCGCGCACCCCGACGGTCTTGAGATCCATCTGGCGGATGCGCGTCCCGGCGGGCATGTCGCGGGCCGCCGCCACCACCTGAGTCACCTTGTCCTGCTGCGGCGTCTTCACCTTCGCGTACAGCAACCAGGTCAGCAGCAGGGCCGAGATCCACGCCGCGCCGAAGATCATGAGAATTTTCTGGCGATCCATTCCTTAACCTCGCCTCACCGGGCACAAAACGGCCCCGGCTCCGGGCACACCACCGAAGTAAAGTATAAACCCATCATAATGCGCCAAGTTCCGAGGGCACATGCTAATTCCGCTCCAGCAGGACCGCGGCGCGGTCCTGGTACAGCCGGCGCCAGCCGGCCTGTTCCAGGGCCGCCCGCAGGGAATAATCGGGCGGCAGCAGCGCGTGGGTGAATTTCCAGGCCTCGACCTGCTCCCGCCAGCCCGGCCGGACTTCCACCAGGCGAACGTACCGTTTCATGAAGTCGCTGCCGTAGAAGTCGCTCCGGCCGTCGAAGAAGACCTTGCGCCGCCCGTCGAAGCGGTAGATCAGGTAGCCGCCGAACTTGTCGGGCGCCAGCAGCCGGGCCCCGGCCGGCAACCGTTCGACGGCCGCGGCGGCCGCCACCGGGAACTCCTCGGGCGGAAAACCGCTACGCGCGGCCGCCGCGGGAGTGAGCGACCACGCCACCGCCAGGGCCAGGACGATCGGGACCGTGGCCCACCCTTGCATGCTCCGGTCCAGCAGGCGCAGGCGGTCCGAGTAGGCCAAAAACGCGTCCAGCCGCCGGCGCAGGGCCGGGCGCAGGTCGCGCCAGGAGCGCAGCGCCTCGGTGAGGGCGCCGTTGGCCAGCGGCAGCAGCACCAGCACGGCCACCGGAAGGCCCCGCGCCGAGCGCAGCGCCAGGATCAGGAAAACCGCCGCGAGGAGCGCATGCGCCAGTTTCTTCTGCGCCAGCGCCAGCACCCCGCCCGCCGCCGCCACTCCCAAACCGGCCAGGATCTGCCCCGCGCCCGGAGCGTGGAAATTGAAGCTTTGGAATTCGGCCACGCGCTGGAGCAGTTCGAAGTTGCCGAGATAGCGCCCCAAGTGGCTGTGAAGCTGCCAGCCATATGGGTTCAGAAAACTCCCCGCCGCGGCCAGCAGGCCCAGGCCGGCCAGGCGCCGGGCCTGACGCCACTCGGCGCTCCGGTCCAAATCCCACAGCAGCGGACGCAACAGGTGGCCGGCGGCGTACGTCCAGACCACCATGGGGCCCAGAAAAAAACTGGCGTGCAGGTTGGCCCACACGGCGCCGAAGAGCACCGTGGCGGGCGCGTGCCGGCGGAGTCTGCCGCGACTGGCCCAGCTCTCCAGGTACAACACCGCGCCCAGCAGCAGCCCCCATCCCAGGATGTGGGGCCGGGCCAGCCAGTGCAGATTGGTGGTCGAGAGCATGGGAGACGCCAGCAGACACGCGAAAAGGAAATTTCCGCCCGCCGCCCAGTGGAGCCGGAACCAGAGCCACACGGACGCCGCAATGGTCAGGGCGGACAACAGCGCTACGCCCGGCAAGCCCGCGCACCGGTGCGCCAGCCCCAACGCCACGTCGCTGGCCCACTCCCAGGCAAACCACGGTTCCCCGGCGCGCGAAAACGAGTAGGGATCGGTGCGCGGGAATCCCTCTCCGGCCAATATCCGCTCGCCGGTCCGGATGTGCCAGCCCGTGTCGGAGTCGCGAAACAGCCGCACCCCGCCGTCGTACACCCACAGGCAGTAGACCAGAGTCAGGATCGAGACGGCCAGGCCCAGATCCGGAAACGCCCAGGAGAACCGGGAGGGATTACCCGCGTTAGCGGACAATCTCGCCTGCACACTAGCCTTGGCCGGAACTTACTGGCCCGTTGCGCCGATGCTGGTGAGGCCCTGTGTGATCGAGCTGTAAAGGCTGACCACGGCCGTCGAAAGCTGGTTCACCGTGGTGATCAGCGCCAGGCCGACGGCGGCCACGATCAATGCGTATTCCACCAGGTCCTGGCCCTGCTCGTCTCGCAGCAGCCGAAGGAAAAGTTCTTTCATGAGCGTCTCCTAAATTATCGGGAAGCGGTTTTCGGCGCTCCCCCGGTTACTCGTGTATCAATGCCGGCCACGACCCGGCCCAAGGCGCGCAGGGAGCGCTTCCACCGCGGCTCCCCCGCCGCTTCCGCCGGAACCGTCGCGGCGCGTCCGTCCAGTTCGGATACAAGCTGCAAGTTGCGCAAGGCCGCCGGATGATCCCGCTTATATCCTAGCGCGATATCCAGCTCCCGGCGAGCTTCCTCGAAGCGCCTCTGCTCGATCAGGACCGCGGCCATGTTGTTGTGGGCCGTGGCCGGGTCGCTTCCCGTCCGCCACTGCGCCAGCGCTTCCTTGGGCTGGGAGGCGAGCGCCAGGCCCAGATTGTTGCGTGCCACCCGGGAGTCCGGCCGCAGGGCCAGCGCGCGGCGAAACTCCCCCGCGGCCTCCTCGTGGCGGCCCTGCAAGAGCAGATTGTAGCCCAGGTTGTTGTGCAGCGAATCGGCTTCCGGTTGCAGTTGGACGGCCGAGCGGTGCGCCTGTTCGGCGGCTTTGAAATCCCCCCGCCCGTCGCGCAAAATCCCCAGCCAGGACCAGGCGGGAGCCAGATCCCTGTGCGCCGCGCGGCCGTCCAGGAAACGCGCCAGCGCGCTTTCGGCTTCCTTCGCCAGACCCGCGTCCCGCATGAGGCGCGCCAGTTCGACCTGCAACCCGGCGTGGTCCGGGAACCGCACCGCCGCCAGCCGGTAGTGCTCGGCGGCCAGTTCCGGCGAGCCGGCGCGCTCGTAGTGCCGGGCCAGTTCCAGGCGCGCTGCGAGATCGTCCGGCGCGGCCAGCACCCGCTGCCGCAACCGGCGCGCCGGCAAATCGCCATCGCCGGCGTCCTGGGCGTTCACCGCCTGGCGCCGCATGACCGCCGCGACCGCGGAGTTGTGGTTCACGCGCTTGCCGGCGGGCAGCGCGACCGTGTGCCGGGGGGCGCAGGACCAAGCGGACAGGGCGGCCAGGATGAGGACGGCAAAACGGTGCGTCATAACGCGATGAATTCCAGCTCGTCGCCGCGCGCGGTCCGCGTCCGGGCGGCCGTTCCGGCCGGCACTTCCAGGATCGAATGCGCCCGCAGGCAGGCGGACATGCGCCACGGCCCCAAGTGCTCGCGCACCTTGAGCACCTTCCGCTGGCGGTCCAGGTACAGCACGTCGATGGCGAATCTCATCCCAAAAGTATGCACGGCTTCGCACGGCACAATCCACAGCCCGTCCCCGGCGGGCAGCGATTCGTGTTTTAATAGGCCCTTACGCCGGAGCGCGCTGGTATCCGCCACGCCGGCGGCGTCGGCCAAAACGGTCTCCCGGGTTCGGTTGCGGATCTCAATCCGGCGCAACAAGGTTTAACCCGCTGCCCGGTCGCGAGTTGCGGCCGGGACTGCAACTATTCGAAGATCGCAGGGTTTAGAGTAACGAATTGGCTATGCGCTCGTCATCCTCGCTTTTTCTTCGCCGCCTCGGATTGTGGGCCGGCTTGCTTGGGTTTGCCGCCTCGCCCGCACTCCTGGCGCAATCCACCGGCGCCACCTTCGGGGAGGTTCTGGCGCTGGGCGGAACGCCCTCGGATATTGTGCTCGACGAGTCGCGCGGCCGCCTCTACCTGGTTTCCACCGCCGCCGGGAGGGTAGACATCCTGGACGTCAGCGCCAAGGGGCGCGCCGGTTTCATCCAGGTTGGCAACCAGCCTTTGGCGGCGGCGCTGTCGCCGGACAGCAACTTCCTGTATGTCACCAACAACGGCAGCGCCACGCTGAGCGTGATCGACTTGGCCTCCAATAGTATCGTGCAGACCGTGAGCCTGCCGGCGCGTCCGGAGGGCGTGGCCGTGGGCTTCGACGGCCGGGTTTTGATCACCACCCAAGGTTCCGGCTCCGGCAACGCCCAGAATACCCTGCTGCTGTTCGACCGGCAGCAGTTGCTATCCCAGCAGGTGCTCCCGGTCCAGTTTCCCCCGCCTCCGCCAACCCCCACCGGCTTGCCGGGCGTTTTCGTCGGGCGGCCGGTCACCATCTTCCGCGGCAAACTGCTGCCGACGCCGGACGGTAAGTTCATCGTCGGGCTCACCACGTTCAACAACAACAACTCGACCTACCTGTTCGTGTACGAAGTGCAGTCGGGCACTATTCTCAAGAGCCGGTCGGTGGGCGGCCAGTCCACGGTGCTTTCGATGTCTCCGGACGGCTCGCGTTTCATGGCCGGCTTCACGATGTACGACACCGCGACGCTGGCCGTGGCGGGCCAGCAGAGCACGGCCAACTCGCCGTTCCCGTTCACTTCCGGCTTCAACGTTCTCCAGAACAACGGCGGCAGCGTGTTTTCGCCCGACGGCTCCGCGCTGTACAGCGCCTTTAACACCGCCCCTTACTCGCTGCCGGCCACCCGGCCGCAGGCCTCGACGATGTTGATCTCCGATCCGCGCAACCTGGCCATCAAGCTGGGCATCAAACTGCCCGAGAGCATCATCGCCAAGATGGTCGTCACCGCCGACGGCGCCCATGCCTTCGGCCTGTCCGAGTCGGGCATCCTGTACCTGCCGCTCTACAAGCTCTACGACTACCCGATCCTGATGCCGGAGACCAACCAGGTTTTTCTGGCCAACGACGACTGCAATAAGGGTCTGGCTCAGGCCGGTGTGCGCATCGCCAACCTGGGCAAAGGCAAGCTGACCTTCAGCGTGCCCAACACCGGAGCGGCGCTGATTTCACAGGTTTCCAGCGGCGTGGCGCCGTCGAGCATCAACTTCATCCTGGAACCCGGGCGCGCCGGCGTAAACCGCCAGCCGGGCACCAACCTCTCCACCGGCAACTCCACCATGACCGGCTACGCCATCAACGTCAACCTGGCGTCGGTGGAGGCGATCAATATCCCCAACACGATCCGCGTGTTCATGAACTACCGCCAGTCCGACATGCGCGGCGTCATCTACCCCGTGCCGAACCTGCTCAACACTGGCGAGGGCTTGCAGGACCTGGTGCTCGACGAGCCGCGGGGGAAGTTGTACATTACCAACTCGGGATTCAACCGGGTGGAAGTATTCGACCTCAGGAAACTCCGCTTCCTGGAACCGATCAAGGTTGGCCAGTTACCGCACCAGATGGCGCTCTCCACCGACGGAACCACGCTCTACGTCGCCAACACCGGCGGAGAATCGATCAGCATCGTGGACCTGGACCAGGGCCGCGAGACAGGGCAGGTCGATTTCCCGGCCATCCCGCGCGCGGGCAACGCCGGCGCGCGGTACGTTCGCGCC
>JACQZT010000236.1 GCA_016213755.1 Acidobacteriota bacterium
CGCACATACAGCGCCCCTGCGCCTTTGGGCGCGTAAAACTTGTGTCCGCTGATGGAGTACAGGTCCACGCCCAGCGAGAAGCGCAGGCAGGAGCGGGCCTGCTCGCGGCCGAGGCCCATCGCGGTGAGCACGTGCGACGGTTCGACGGCGCCGCTCGAGCAGGCCGCGCCGCTGGAAACCGCGAAGCCGCGAAGATCCAGCGCAATCAACATCGCCTCGCCGTCCACGCCCTCGAAGCGCATGTTCGAGGTGTTGGGCGTGCGCAGCGTTCCATTGACGGCCGAGCCGGGGACCCGGGCCAGGATTCCTCGCTCCAGCCGGTCGCGCAGGGCGGCCAATCGGATCGATTCTTCGGCCAGATTCTCGCGCGCCCACCGCGCGGCCCGCCCCAGCGCCGCCGCGCCGGGCACGTTCTCCGTCCCCGCGCGCCGGTCGCGCTCATGATGGCCGCCGTAAAGTAGCGGCGCCAGCTTCACGCCCTCGCGCACATACAGCGCCCCGGCGCCTTTGGGCGCGTAAAACTTGTGTCCGCTGATGGAGTACAGGTCCACGCCCAGCGCCCGGACATCCACCGGAACGCGCCCGGCCGCCTGCACGCCGTCCGAGTGAACCGGCACGCCGGCCTGGCGCGCGACCTCCGCCACCGGTTGGAGCGAACCGGTTTCGTTGTTGGCGTGCATGACCGAAACGAGCACCGTCTCGGGGCGCAGCGCGCGCCGCACGTCGTCCGGATCGACCACGCCGTCCGCTCCCGGCGGCACGTAGCTTACGGCCACGCCCTCGCGCTCCAGTTGCGCGCAGGCATTGAGCACCGCCGGGTGCTCGATGGCGGTGGTGACCACGTGCTTCGGCGTCTTCGGGCTGGCCCGCACGGCGCCCAGCACGGCCAGGTTGTCGGCCTCGGTTCCGCCGCTCAGCAGCACGATTTCGGCCGCGTCGCAGCCCAGGAGTTCGGCCACCTCGCGGCGGGCCGTCTCCAGCAGCCGCTTCGCCTCCTGGCCGTAATGGTGGATACTGGAAGCGTTGCCGTACACCTCGGCCAGCGCGCCGCGGAAAGCTTCCAGCACTTCCGGCGAGACGGGTGTCGTGGCGTTATGGTCGAAGTAGAAACGAGGCATGGAGAAATTACTCCCATCTTATCGTATGGCCCGTTCGATCATTACTCTTACCACCGATTTCGGACTGTCGGATCACTTTGTAGCGGTCATGAAGGGGGTTATCCTCGGCATTCACCCGGCCGCGCACATCGTCGACATCACCCACGACGTGGGCGCCTTTGAGATCGCCGAGGCCGCCTTCGTCGTGGCCGAAGCCTCGCGCTGGTTTCCGCGCGGGACGGTGCACGTGGTGGTGGTGGACCCCGGCGTGGGCACCGCGCGCCGCCCGATTCTGGCCCAGGCCGAAGGACAGATCTATCTCGCGCCGGACAACGGAGTGCTGTCCATGGTCTATGCGCGCGGGCCCCACAAGGTCCGCACCCTGACCGCCGAGAAACTGTTCCTGGATCCCGTGAGCGCGACCTTCCACGGCCGCGACATCTTCGCGCCGGTGGCCGCCCGCCTGGCCCAGGGCCTGGCGCCCGCCCGCTGCGGAAAACTCGTGAAAGACTATCTGCGCCAGGAGTTCCACAGACCCGTCCGCACCAGCAGGCGCGCCTGGACCGGCGCCGTGCTGAAGATCGACCGCTTCGGCAACCTCATCACCAACTTCCACATCCAGGAATTCCCGGCCCTGGCTTCGCGCCCGTTTCGCCTGGCCATCGGAGCGCTACAGATCACCGAGCTGGCAGCCACCTTCGCCCAAGGCCCTCCCGGCGAACCCGTGCTGTTGGTGGGCAGTTCCGGCTACCTCGAGGTAGCGGTCAACCAAGCCTCCGCGGCGAACCTGTTGGGCGTCGCCTCGGGTGCGCCCGCCGAACTGACGCTGTGGTGAGAAGCGCGGAGTCTCAGAGCATGGATTCCACGCTAGAATAAACTGCCGCCAGAGCGCCGTCGAGTTTCGAGGCGTCTTTGCCTCCGGCTTCGGCCATGTCTGGGCGGCCCCCGCCCTTGCCGCCCACTGCGGCGGCCACTGCGCCGGCGAGCTTCCCGGCGTGCACCTTGGTGGTCAGGTCCTTGGTCACCCCGGCCACGATCGCGACACCGTCCTCGCCGCCGGTAGCCAGCACCACCACGGCGCTCCTCCACTTGTTACGGAGCGAATCGGCCAGCGCGCGCATCTGCTGGCGGTCGAAGCCGTCCACCCGTGCCGCCAGCACCCGCGCGCCCTTGATCTGGCGCGCGGAATCTTCGAGCGACGCCGCCTCGGCCTGCGCGATCTTCTGCTTCATCTCGGCGATCTGCTTCTCCAACCCGCGCTGCCCGGCCAGCAGCCGCTCGACCGACTCGACCAGCTCCGCCTCGGCCGCATGGGTCACCTGCGCCAGCCGGCCCAGCGCCGTCTGCGCCTGCTGGAAGCGCCGCAGCGCCTCTTCGCCCGTCACCGCCTCGATGCGCCGCACGCCGGCCGAGATGGACCCTTCCGCCACCACCTTGCACAAGCCGATGTCCCCCGTGCGCCCCACGTGCGTGCCGCCGCACAACTCGCGGCTAAAACCCGGCACGGAAACTACGCGCACTTTGTCGGCGTACTTCTCGCCGAACAGCGCCATGGCGCCGGTCTGAATCGCCTGGTCGAGCTCCATCACCTTGGTCTCAACCGCGGTGTTGCGCAAAATCTCCTCGTTCGCCAGCCGCTCGACGGCGGCGATCTCCTCCGCATCCATGGCCGTGTAGTGCGAGAAATCGAAGCGCAGCCGGCCCGGGTCCACCACGCTGCCCGCCTGCTTAACGTGCGGCCCCAGCACGCTCCGCAGGGCGGCGTGCAGCAAGTGCGTGGCGGTGTGATTGCGCATGGTCGCGCGGCGCGCATCTCCGGCCACGCGCGCCACCAGCTTCTCGCCCGCCGCCACCGGCGCAAGCAGCTTCACCCGGTGCGCCGTGAGTCCGGGTACCGGTGGATACGCCGATTCGACCTCGGCGGCCTTTTCGCCGTTGAGCCGATACAGCGCCCCCTGGTCGCCCGCCTGACCGCCCGACTCGGCGTAGAACGGCGTGCGGTCCAGGACGATCTCCGCCTCTCCGACCACGTCCACCACCGTGGCCTCGGCCTCCAACGCCTGGTAGCCCAAAAACTCGGTGCGGCCCTGTTCGAACAGTTGCTGGTAGACCGGAGCGATCTGCCCCTTCTCGGCGCCCTTCCAGCTTGCCCGCGCGCGCTCGCGCTGCCGCTCCATGGCTTCGTGAAAGCCTTCGGTGTCGATGGCCAGCCCCAGCTCGCGCGCCATCTCTTCCTGTTCGTCCAGCGCCAGGCCGTAGGTGTCGTAGAGTTTGAACGCCGCCGGCCCGGGCAGCACCCTGCCCGCGGCCGCCTTGGCCTCGTCGTGGAAGTATCGCTCGGCCACCTGGAAGGTGGTCGCGTAGCGGTGTTCTTCGTCCTTGACGATGCGTGCCACGCGCTGCACGCTCTCCATCAGCTCGGGGTAGGCCGGACGCATCAGCTCGGCCACGAAGCCGGTCAACTGGTACAGGAACGGCTCCTCGACACCCGCCATGCGCGCGTTGCGCATGGCCCGGCGCATGATCTTGCGCAGCACGTAGCCGCGCCCTTCGTTGGAGGGCGTTACGCCGTCGTGGATGAGGAACGCCGTGGCGCGGCCGTGATCGGCGGCGATGCGCAGCGCCGTGTCCACCTTGGGATGGGCGCCGAAGGTGACGCCGGCCAGTTCCGCGGCGCGCAGGATGATGGGTGCGATGAAGTCGGTCTCGTAATTCGAGAGCTTGCCCTGCATCACCGCCGCGATGCGCTCCAGGCCCATGCCAGTGTCGATGGACGGCCGCGGCAGCGGCGAGAGCGTCCCGTTGGTCGCGCGGTCGAATTGCATGAAGACCAGGTTCCAGATCTCGACAAACCGCCCGCCGGCGTCGGAGGGGAACTGTTCGTCTTCCCGTCCCGGCTCGGCCGCTTCCACGCCCAGGTCGTAGTGGATTTCCGAGCACGGCCCGCACGGACCGGTCTCGCCCATCTGCCAGAAGTTGTCCTTCTCGTCGAGCCGGAAAATACGGCTCTTGGGCACGCCCGCCACCTGCTGCCAGAGCTGCTCGGCCTCGTCGTCCTCGCGGAAGACGGTGACGTAGAGGCGGTCCTTGTCCAGCCCGTACTCGCGCGTGACCAGATCCCAGGCGAAGTGGATGGCGTCTTTCTTGAAGTAGTCGCCGAAGGAGAAATTGCCCAGCATCTCGAAAAAGGTGTGATGCCGCCGGGTGTAGCCCACGTTCTCCAGATCGTTGTGCTTGCCCCCGGCGCGCACGCACTTCTGCGACGAGCAGGCGCGCACATAATCGCGCTTCTCTTGGCCCAGGAACACGTCTTTAAACTGATTCATCCCGGCGTTGGTGAAAAGCAGCGTCGGGTCGTTGGCGGGCACTAAAGAGGAGCTCGCCACGGCGCGGTGCCCGCGCTCGGCAAAGTAGTCCAGGAACTTCCGTCGTATTTCGTTTCCGGTCACAGAACTATTGTGACATGACGCCGGGGCGTCTCCGCGGCGCGACTTCGTCTGCGGAACTCTTCGGGAACTTCCCGGCAGAGAATTGGCCGCGAATGTACGCGAATTAAGAAGAGTGTTTTTTATTCGCGTTCATTCGCGGGTATTCGCGGCTCAATCGCTTTTCCTATCGTGGGATAAGACTCCGTCTTGTCCTCGCCTTTCATCGGTGGGACAAACCGGGGGACATGTCCCACATCAAATCCACGGTCCACGGATGAACTTGCGCCCCCCTCACAGTCTGCCATGGAATCGGCCGGGCGGCGGAGCCGGCCCCTCACCCGACCCCGCAGTACACGTCTTTCCGGTCTCCGATTTTCACCACCAGCACCAGCAGAATCCGGTCCTGAGTTTATTTCAACGTGGCAGGTCAGAGATCAGTCTCCCAACTCCCGCATCAGGTCTTCCAGGGAAATTGTTCCTTTTCCCTCGGCTTCTCTCAGCGCCGCATGCGCGTCCTCGATGTCCTGCCGATCGATCTCCGCCTGGGTCAGGCGCTCCAGCAGGCGCAGGTCCTCGATCGATCGGAAGCCCAGTGTGCAACAAGCACATGGGGCTCACGACCCGCAAGGGGAGTAAAATACTGGCGAAGGTCCTGAAACTATGAAGAAGGTTCTTTTCGCTGTCTGCTTCTTCTCCGTTTGCGCCTCGGCGCAGGTGGAGCAGGCCACCATCACGGGCACCGTGAGCGATCCAACGGGCGCGCTGATTCCGGGTGTCCAGGTGACAGTTCGCAACCGCGCCACTGGTGTGGAAGCCACCACCCGCACTAATTCCGAAGGCATCTACCGCATTCCCTACCTGCGGCCCGGCTCCTACGACGTCAGCGCCGAAGCGCAGGGCTTCAAGCGCGCCAGGGTCACCGAGCTGACCCTGACGGTCGGGCTGGTCGCCACGGTCGACCTGGCCCTGGAGGTCGGCACTCTCCAGAACGAAGTCACCGTGACAGCCATGGCCGTGCAGCTCGAACAGCAGTCGGCCTCGCTCGGCGCGGTGATCGGCAGCGCGCAGATGCTCGAACTGCCGCTGCTGGGCCGCAACCCGTACGCCTTGCTGCAGCTTTCGCCCGGCGTGCTGCCCAAGGGCGGCGCCGGCTCGGGCCCCATCGTCTCCGGCGGCCGGTCCAACACCAGCGAGATTCTGCTCGACGGCGCCGAGACGCGCAACAGCACCACCAACGACATCACTTACACCCCGCCGCTCGAAGCGGTGCAGGAATTCAAGGTCATCATCAACAGCTTCTCGAGCGAGTTCGGCCGCTCCGGGGGCGGCGTGCTGACCGCCGCCTCGCGCTCGGGCACCAACGCGCTCCACGGCAGCTTTTACGAGTTCCTGCGCAATGAAAAGTTGAACGCCAACAGTTGGACCAGCAATCGCCAGGGCCTCACCAAGTCCCCCCTGCGGCGCAACGAATACGGCTTCGCGGTGGGTGGCCCGGTGTTGGTTCCGAAAGCCTACAACGGGAAGGACAAGACCTTTTTCTTCTTCAACTGGGAAGCCATCCCGCAGCGCTCGCCGGACAACGTCAACTCGACCGTGCCCACCGCCGCCGAGCGCGCGGGCGATTTCACCGGCACCCTGGACGGCTCGGGCAACGTCATCCGGGTCTACGACCCCCTCACCACCCGCGCCGACCCGGCCCGCGCCGGCCGCTACATCCGCGACCAGTTCGCCGGCAACCGCATCCCGGCCTCGCGCTTCGACCCCATCGGGCTCAAGATCATGCAGTACTACCCGCTGCCCAACCGCGCCTCCCGCACCGAGAACCTGGCGCTCAACAACTCGCGCGCCAACGACACGTGGAAGATGTTCATGCGCTTCGACCACGTCATCGGCTCGAAGCACCGTCTCTTTTTCAGCCACGGCCGGCAGGTGCAAAACCAGAACTCCCCCGGCATAAACCTGGCCTTCCCCCCCGAGGGTGTCAACGGCGAGCGGGGCAAGATCGGCAACCAGCCCAAAACGGCCGTGCTCAGCGATACCGTCACCTTCCGGCCCAACCTGCTGGGCGAATTCCGGGCCAGCCTCGCGCGCAACATCATCCGCACCGAGCCGCGCAGCGCCGGCTTCGACTTCACTCAACTGGGCCTGCCCAACTACCTGAAGGAACAAGCCCGCCAGTTCATGTTCCCGCGCATCGACACCGGCGACGTCACTTCGCTCGGCCCCGACCGCGCCTCTTACTTCACCGACGCCGAATCGGCCATCGAGTTCCAGGGCCACCTGACCTGGATTCGCGGCCGGCACTCGCTGAAGACCGGCTTCGACCGCACCTTCCAGACCTTCAATGTCACCCGCGCCGAGCGGCCCAGCGGACTGTATTCATTCAGCCGCACCTTTACCCAGGGACCAGATCCGGCCACCTCCAGCGCCAGCGCCGGGTTCGGCGTGGCCACGCTGTTGTTGGGCGCGCCCAGCGGCGGGCAGTTCTCGCTCGACCCGTCGCTTTCGGCCTCCCAGAAATACTACGCCGGGTACTTGCAGGACGACTGGAAAGCCTCCCGCAAGCTGACCCTCAACCTGGGCATGCGCTGGGAGTACCAGTCGCCCTGGACCGACCGCTACAACCAGCTCGCCTGGTTCGACCCGGACGCCACCGACCCGCTCACCAAGGCCAAGGGAGTGCTGCGCTTCGCGGGCCGCGACGGCAATCCGCGCGAGCAGAGCAACCCGGACAAGAACAACTTCGCCCCGCGCATCGGTCTGGCCTGGCAGTTCGAGAAGAACACCGTTCTGCGCTCCGGCTGGGGACTGTTCTTCTCGCCCGGCTCGGGCGGCATCGGCGCCGGCGCCAGTGACCTGGGCAGCGGGTTCCTGACCCAGACCGCGGTTTACCTCGGTCCGCCGGTGGCGGCGCCCAACACACCTCCCGCCGGCGCCTCCCTGGCCGATCCATTCAAAACCGGCCTCATCCAGCCGCCCTCCACCGGCGTGGGCAGCAGCGCAAACACGGCCTTCCGCGACTGGGTGACGCCTTTCGCCCAGCAATGGAACGTGAACTTCCAGCGCACCTTCTCCTCCGACACCCTGGTGGAAGCTGCCTGGATCGGCAGCCGCGGCCAGCGCCTGTGGGTGAACCGCTCGCGCAGCGCGGTCTCCACCGAATATCTTTCGCTGGGCCCGGCGCTCGACGAACTGGTGAACAATCCGTGGTACGGCATCATTACCACCGGCAGTCTCAGCGCCCGCACCGTCCGGCGCTCGGCGCTGTTGCAGCCCTACAATCACTACACCGGCGTCAGCCGCTTCCGCGACGCCATCGGCGACTCGGTGTACCACGCCTTCACTCTGCGCATGGAGAAGCGGGCCGCGCGCAGCCTGACGGTCAACGTCTCCTATACGGTCGGCAAGCTGATCGACAACGTGCAGGAGCGCTTCTCCGGCCGCACCAGCCTGTTGGATCCCAACAACCTGAGCCTGTCCCGCTCCATTGCCGACTACGACCGCCCGCAGTACTTCGTCGTGAACTACATTTACGAGTTGCCCTGGGGCCACGGCAAGCGCTGGCTGCAACAGGGCCCGCTGGCCGCCGTGGCGGGCAACTGGCAGTTGAGCGGCATCACCACCTTCGGCGCGGGCACTCCCGCCGTCATCACGGGCCCCAACGACACCCGTCTGCCCGGCGTGGGCGGCTACGCCAGCCGGCTGAAGTCGGGCGTCCTGCCCTCGGACCAGCGCACCCTCGACCGCTGGTTTGACACCGCCGCCTACGCGCCCGCGCCGGCCTACACCCTGCCCAACGGCTCGCGCACCGAGCCCAACGTGCGCTACCCGGGCATCAAGACCTTCGACCTGAGCCTGAGCCGCACGCAGCGTATCCGCGAGCGCATCAGCCTCCAGTTCCGCGCCGAGTTCTTCAGCGCCTTCAACACGCCGCAGTTCGGAGACCCCGCCGGGTCGGTGACCTCGGTCAATTTCGGCAAGATCACCTCGGCCGGGGGCAATCGCAACATCCAACTCGGCCTGCGCATGAGTTACTAACCATTATGCATCGTCTGCTGTTTTGGATCTGGCCGGCCCTGCTCGCGAGCGGCGCCGGCCCCTCCTTCCAGCCTTCCCCGCCCTATCACGCGGCGTTCTTCTACCCCTGGTATCCCCAGTGGACCGACCGCGGCCACCGCCCGCCCGACAACTGGTTCGCCAACTACCTGCCCGACCCCAACCCTTGCGCCTTCGACCCGGCGGGCGAGCTGTACAGCTCCACCAGCGACCGCATCTTCTACTGGCAGCTTCGCAAGATGGCCGAGGCGCGTATCGAGATCGCCATCGCCTCCTGGTGGGGCCGCGCGCACAAGACCGACGCCGCCATGCGCTACATCCTCGGCGACGCCATGAACCGCGCCGGCAACCCTTATCCGAATCTGCGCTGGGCCATCTACTACGAGAAGGAATCCATCGGCGACCCAACGCCAGACGAGCTGACCGCCGACCTCGAGTACATCCGCGAAACCTTCGCCTCCCAGCCGTCATATCTGGTCATCGACGGCAAGCCGGTGATC
>JACQZT010000237.1 GCA_016213755.1 Acidobacteriota bacterium
CACTACTTCCTGTACCTGATGGCCGCCGCCTCCCGCGGCAAATACCCGCCCAAGTTCAACGGCATGATCTGGAACACCGGCGGCGATCTCAGAACCTGGGGCGCCCAGCACTGGTTCGCGAACCTGAGTTGCTACTACGAAGCCGTGCCCGCCACCAACCGGATGGAACTGCTGGACCCGGTTTTTGACATGTACTCCGGCATGTTCGACGCCTGCTCGACGGCGGCGCGCCAGCAGTGGGACAGCCAGGGCATGTACATTCCCGAGACGGTCTACTTCGACGGACTGGAAAAACTGCCCGGCGACATCGCCGCCGAGATGCGCGACCTGTACCTGTTGCGCAAACCCTGGGACCAGCGCTCGCAGCGCTTTCGCGAGTTCGCCGAAACCAAGCTTCCGCACTCCAGCCGCTGGAACTGGAACGAGAAGGGAAGCTGGGTGAACGGCCGCTGGGTGAGCGTCGAGCGCGGCTCGGGCCCCTACGGCAACGTCAACCACATCTTCGGGACCACGGCCAAGGTGGCCTACCTGTACTGGCGCCGCTACGAGTACACCCTGGACCGGGACTGGCTCCGCGACCGGGCCTATCCCATGCTAAAGGCCGCGACCGAGTTCTACCGCCACTTTCCCAACGTGAAGAAAGGCGACGACGGCAGGTATCACATCCACAACGTGAACAGCAACGAGTCGGTGTGGGGCGCGCGCGACACGGATGAAGATCTCTCCGCCATGCGCGGGGTGCTGGCCGCACTGCTGCGCGCCTCCGAGATGCTGGGCGTGGATGCCGCCTTGCGTCCGGCCTGGCGCGAGTTCCTGGAGAACCTCGCTCCGCTGCCGGTGAGCGACCACCCCGAAGCGCTGCGGCCGGCGGATTACCGAGGCCCGCGTGTCTTTGTGCGCGGCCTCAAACCCGCCGTCCGCGGCGGCGGTTTTCTGCCCGACGGCAACAGCCTGCCGATGTGGTGGTTCGATCTGTGCAACGTCGAAGCGGGAAACCGGGAGATGCTGGAAACGGCGCGCGCCACCTTCGAGGCGCAGCTTCGCGGCGGTCTGCGCGCTGACACGCCCGTGGGCGTGCTGTCGAAACTCGCCATTGCCGCCGCCGCCATCGGCCGGGCCGACGCCGTGCGCATCCTGATCCCCAACCAGATGCGCGTGCTGACCCGCGAGCGCGGGACCTCTTACCTGGGCGGCGGCGCTCTGCGCAACCGGCTGACGCTGCGCGAGGGGCCGCAGGCCATGGACGCGCAGCATTTGGGCCGCGCCGCCGAAGCGCTGCATCTGGCGCTGCTCCAGAGCAATCCGCCCGGCCCCGGCCAGGACCCGGTGATTCACGTCTTCCCCGCCTGGCCGAAGGAGTGGAGCGCCAGCTTCCAACTGCTGGCGCGCGGAGCTTTCCTGGTCACTGCGGAGATCGAGAACGGCCGGGTCCGCTCCGTCGAACTCCTCTCGCAGGCCGGCGCCGAGTGCCGGCTGCGCAACCCCTGGGGCGAGAGCGAAGTGACGCTGCGCCGCGACGGCCGGGAGGCGGAGAAATTGACTGGTTCGCTCGTCCGCTTTGCCACCCGCGCGGGGGAAAAGATCGCGGTCCTGCCGGCCGGTTAGGACCCGTAACGAACGACCGCGCCAACCGCTCCGCCCGCGGCCGATGTTCGCCATGCGGCTGCGGTCACGGGCGCCGGGCGCCCGCAAGCAGCCCACCGCCGGTGAGGTGTCCGCGGCTCAGATTCCAGTCGTTCATCGGTCCGGATTTCCGGAGGGATTGTGTCTCAGGCCGGACCCGGAGGTCGCTTTCGGTCCCAGTCCGTCACGGACTGGTAAGCCTCGGCCGCCGCGAGTACAACTTCGTCACGCCCAGCCGGGCCGGTGATCTGGAGTCCGATCGGCAATCCGCCGCTGGTGAAACCGCAAGGGACGCTGATGGACGGCAGCCCGTAAAGGTTCCAGGGAGCGAAGTTGCGCAGAAACACCAGGCTCGCCGGCTTACCCAACTCGAACGCCGGACCCGGAGCGGCCGGCGTGACGAGCAGGTCGGACTGAGCGAACAGGCGCTGGGATCCGGAGCGCAGTTCTTCCATCTCCCGGCGGGCCAGGATGTAATCCGCGGCGGTGACCGCCGCCCCGCCTTCGAGGTTGCTGCGCGTGACCGGGTGATAGCGCTCGGGGTGCTGCTTCAGCATCTCCCGGTGATAAGCGAACGATTCGGCGGAAATGATGCGCGCATACGCCAGCGGCAGGTCCGGCCATTGCGGAGATCCGGCCAGTGCCGGCAGCGCCACTTCTCGAACCCCGGCCGTGAGGCGGCCCAGTACCGTCACAGCCCGCTCGACGGCGCGCCCTACCTCGGCATCCAGTTGCTCGTGGAAGGCGCGGCGCGGCACACCCAGCCGCAGTTCCTTCGCCGCCGGCCGGGCCGCTTTCCGCGCCGGCTCGCCGATGCACTCCAGCACCAGCGCGGCGTCGCGAGCGCCGCGCGTCATCGGCCCGACGTGATCCAGCGACCACGCCA
>JACQZT010000226.1 GCA_016213755.1 Acidobacteriota bacterium
AACTCCAGCAGATACCCCGCGCTCATCTCGTACTGAATGCTGGCGTTCCAGTTCAGCACGTAAGGGTTGCGTAACTTCGGGTCCCACCAATTGGCGCCGCGCGACCCGTAGTTGGTGGTCTGGATAGGCCCTGTGCCGTCGGGCCGGACGAGGAACGTGAACGGGTCCGGCCCGCGGCTCCAGGCATACAGCGGGCGCGGATCGCCCGAAAGCCGGTTCTGCACCGTCCGCGCGCTGTACTCCTGGAACTGGTCGCCGGGAAACTTGACGTCCACCGTGTTCACCGCGAACCCGCCCCGGAACACCCATTTCTTCAGAGGATGCCAGGCCACGCCGAGCCGCGGCTGGAAGTTGTTGTTGTCGCGCGCATTCAGCGCGCCCTTGGGATGGACGATCGTGCCCAGAGCCCCTTTCACCAGGTCGTCCGGCGCATTGGGGTCGAAGTTGCTCATCTGTTGATACTTGGTGCCGAATGGGCTTTCGTTGGTGTAGCGCAAGCCGAGGTTGAACGTCAGCGCGGAGGAAAACTTCCAGTCGTCCTGGATGTAGAAGCTGTGGATGGAACTTCGCGGCAGCCAACTGGCCAGTTGCAGATCGAAGCTGGCGGAGGAGACCATGCCTTCCAGGAATCCCCCGAACGTGTTTCCGGTGCGCGGCAGAGCGTTACCGCTGGGCTGCAAGCCGGTCAGTCCGGTGAAGCTGAAGCTGCCGCTGGGCTGATTGACGGACCACCGGTTCACCCGGTAGCGCAGCAGTTCGTAACCCATCTTGAAGGCGTGCGCGCCGCGGATCTTGGTCAGGTCGTCGCGGAACGAGAGCGTCTCGCCAATCTTGCGGCTGGGACCGATCACGCCGGAGAGTTCGTATCCGGTGCCAAAGGCGGGGAACAGTTCGCCCGACAGGTTCGGAATTCCCAGAGTCTGGGCGTAATTCTTGCCCCAGGAGCCGACCGTGCGGTCGTCGCGGCGCCGGTAGTACCCCACTCGAGCGTCGTTGACGGTGGAGGGGTTGATCACCCAGGTCTTTCCGAGCGAGTAGTTCTGCTGAGTGAACGGCGTTTGGTCGCAATTGACATCCAGGTCGCAGACCTGAAGCGTCAGCACGGGGTAGCGGCCGCTCTGGTGATTGTAGGTGTAGCTGCCGTAGATTTTGAAGTTGGGCGTGAACTGATGGTCCAGACGCCCGTTGAAATCCTCCCAGAACGCCCGCCGGTTCTGGTCGTAGAGCAGGTTGTTCACCGGGCCGTTGGAGGTGAACGTAGCGGGCTGATTGGGCGCCTTCCACGGATCCATGGCCAGGACTTTCCTGGACACCGGATCGAAGCGGCTCAGCGGAATGCGCTTGTCGGGGTACGGATCGCGGGCCCAATCGCCGTTGGCCAACTGCCGCGTGGTGAGGGAATCGTAGATGGGGTTGCCGAGGCCGCCGAAAGAGAGGTCCCCCTGCTTCATTTCGGCGGTGGGCACCGTGCCCAGGTACTGGCCGTTCTTCTTCTCGATCATCTTCTGATAGCCGAAGAAGAAGAAGGTCCGGTTGCGCCCGTTGTAGATTTTGGGCAGCACCACCGGGCCGCCCACGTTGGCGTCCGGCAGCATGTAGAACACCTGCTGGCCGTTGGGCGACACGACGGTGGGCTGCGAGGGCTTGTAGCGGTCGAAGAAATTGCGGTGTGACATGACGCGCGAGCGGCCGTAGTTGGAAGCCAGCCCGTGCAGTTCGTTCGTGCCGGTCTTCTTCACCACGCTGATCACGCCTCCCGACGAGTGGCCGTACTCGGCCGGCAGCGTGGTGGTGAGAACTTTCACTTCGGCGACCGAGTTCTGGATGGGCCGGATGGTGTTGGTTCCACCTTCCTGGTCGTTCCCGTTGACGCCGTCCTCGAAGATGCCGATGCCGCCGTCCCGCTGGCCGGCCAAATGGTATCCGCCCAGGCCCGCGGCCCAGGTGAATCCGCCGCTGGAAAGCCCGGGAACCAGGTGCAGCGTGGAATTGACGTAGCGCTGGTACATGGGCAGCTTGTACAGGACGCTGCCTTCGACAATCGCCCCGGTGGCCGACGTCTCCGTTTCCAGCAGTTGCGCCTGGCCCTTGACCTCGACCGATTCGGCCAGGGTGCCAACCTCCAGCACCGCGTTCACCGGCATCACGTCTCCGGTGCGCAGGATCAGGCCGTCGCGGACCAGGCGTTTGAAGCCCGCTATCTCGAACGTCACGCGATACGGACCGGGCTGCAACGACTGGACGCGGAACAGCCCTTCTTCATTCGTCGTGGCGACGAATCGAAAATTGGTTTCCGTGTTGACGACCGTGACATTGACGTTAGGCGCCACGGCGCCGGTGGGATCGGTTACCCGGCCGGTAAAGCTCGATGTTCCGATTTGAGCCACGACCGGGGAAAGGGAGAGGAACAACACGGCCCAGATAAGGGCCACAGTCCCGCACTCGCGCATGCTAGCCTCCAGACCTGCATTCGTCGGGTATGCTATCAAAAAACTGTGCTTGCCGCACTCATTCTTCTGGCAAATCAGACCGTCTTTCCGTTGAGCGACGGACGCGGCGAACTGGAGTGGGTCAGCCCCTGTTCGTTTCGCGTCGCCCGGTACTGGGGAAAGGCGCCGGCCGGAGAGACGCCCATCAACCCGGAAGCCGTTCCGGTTACCGGAAGCGATCGCGGCGCGACCGTGCGTTTTGCCACCGGCTGTGTCACCGTCGAGGTCGAGAAGGCCACCCTGCGACTGGAGGTGACTGGCCGGGCCGGGCGGGTGCTGGTGGATGCCGCCGCGCCGCGAAGGACTCCGCAAGGCCTGGTGGTGGAACGCGCGGCACTGCCGGGCGAGTCCTTTTTCGGACTGGGCCCGCGGGCCGATCCGAGCGCCGATCTGCGCGGCCGGCGGGTGGCGGCGGCGAGACCGTTGTTGATCTCCAGTCTCGGTTACGGCGAGTTTTTCCCGCTGAGCGGGAGTTACGTCTACGACCTGGCGCTCAGCCAGCCGGACCGCCGCCGGGTGGTCCTCCAAGGCCTCGATCGCGTCGAATACTTCATCTATTACGGTGTGACTCCGAGGGAGATTCTGGAGGAGCACGCCGCGTTGACGGGGACGTTTGCCGCGTTGGACTCGCGCGCGTTTCAGCTCTTGGAGCCGGCCCAGGTGCCGCGTTCGGCTACTCGCATCGCGGCCCGCGGCCAGGGTTCCTGGACCAGCTTGCGGGAGACGGTGCAGTCGCTGGTACACGCAAGCTGGTCGGCGCTGCTGGTTTCGGCCGTGGACCTCTCGCCTTACCAGAACGCGCCGGACCTCCTGTTCGCGCGAGCCGCGCAGTTGGGGGCGGTGGTCCCGATTCTGTACGCGGTCCCTCACCGCCCCGGCCCTCTTCGCTGGACCCAGGAGATGAGACGGCGGCTGACTCCCTACCTGGTCACCTGCGCCTACGAGGCGCGGCAATTCGGGTTTCCCATGCTGCGCCCCATCGCGATGCAGTCGCCCGGCGACCGGGAAGCCGCGGCCCGGGAAACCACCGAGTTCATGCTGGGCGACGCCTTGCTGGCCGCTCCCATCTTCACGCCGGCCGGCCGCCGGACGGTCTATTTGCCCGCGGGCACGTGGACCAATTTGCGGACCGATCAAGTTTACCGCGGGCGGCAGACGATCGACATCCAGGCCGCCGAAAACGAATTGCCTCTATTCGCCAAGCACGCCAGCGTTCTGCCGCTCGCTTCGCTCGACGAAGCCGATCTGCTGACCCTCACTTACTTCGCGGGCCACGGCGCCGAGTTTCTCCTGCTCGAAGAGGATGCAAACGCGGTTTCCCAATTCCACGCCGCGCCCGCAGGAGACATGCTGCGGCTGGAGATCCTGTCGGCCCGCGAGCGGACCTACGAGTGGATCGTGCGCCACGCGAGTTCTTGCGGCAAGGTGGTCTCCGGCGGCGTCGAATTCACCCCAGTAAAGAGCCGCTGCGAACTGCGCACCGGAACCTGGTTCCGCGATCCGGCAAACAACGAGATCCGCATCCGCACCCTCGTCCCCGCCGGATCCGAGCGCATCCTCCACCTCGAAACCGGGGACAGTACACTCAATACACCAATTTCCCGCCGGATGGGGTCCGCGAAATAGGTGTATTGAGTGTGCTGTCCCCGGTTTTAGTTCTTGATGAAGAGGGAGATGGCCATGCCGAAGCCGATGGCGATGACGATGCGGCGCACGGCCTGGCGGCCGAGGCGGCGGGCGATGCCGGCGCTGCTGTAGCCGCCCGCCACGGCCGCCACGGCCATCAGGGCCGCGTCCGGCCAGTACACCATGCGCGCCCAGATGAAGTAGATGGCCGCCACGCCGTTGATGCACAGCGCGAAGAAGTTCTTCAGGCCGTTCATCTGGTGGATGTCGGTCAGGCCCAGAATGGCGAGCGCGGCCAGCATCAGGATGCCGATCCCCGCGCCGAAGTAACCGCCGTAAACCGCCACCAGAAACTGGAACAGGATCGCCCCGGCCAGCCAGCGCGGAGAGGCGTGAGGGCTATGGCCGGTGGCCCGCTTCATCCAGCGCTGCACCGGCTCCTGCGCCAGCAACAGAAGCGTCGCGAAGAGAATCAGGTAGGGGACCAGTTCGCTGAATATCGCCGGCGGCGTCCAGCGCAGCAGCAGCGCTCCGGTGATGCCTCCGACGAGGCTGGGCACGGTCAGCGCCAGCATCCGCCTCTCGGCGTGGCGCAGTTCGTGGCGGTAACCCCACATGCCTCCCAGCGAACCCGGCCAGATGGCGACCGTATTGGTGGCGTTGGCGATGACCGGCGGCAGTCCCAGCCAGACCAGCGTGGGAAACGTCACCAGGGTGCCGCCACCCGCCACCGAATTGATCATCCCGGCCAGAAAGGCCGCGCCAAATGCCGCCACCGCGTGCGTGATGCTCATGAAGTCCGCTCCGCCGGACACTTTTTCTATTAGAACAGAGGCGAGAGGTCGGGAAGTTCCGCGTTCAACCGGCGGGGAACCAGGCGCATCAGCCAGCCCGCCATGGACGGATCTTCCCGCACGGCCGGGTTCACCTCGACCACCGTTCCGCTCAAGGGTGCGTGGAGTGAGTGCTCGACGCCGTCGGCGGCCAGCAGCGTCGCGCACACCCGGCCCTGTTCGAGTGTTGCGCCCGGAGCGGGCAGACGGATGCTCGCGATTCTACCCACCGTGACGGTAAAGGCGAGCGCCATCCCCATGCGCACCGTGCCTTCCGGTTCGACTTCGACCCAGGCGTGCCCGGGAAGGTAGTAGCGGGGCACGGCGGGATCCGCGGGAACCATCGGTTCGGCGGCGGCCGCCCGTATGGCGCGCACCACGACGCTGTGCAGTTCCTGGCGCGTGAAGGGCTTGGTCACGTACTCGAAGGCCCCCAGCCGCTTGGCGCGCAAGGCGGTCTGGATGGTGGGATAGCCGGTGATCATGATGGCCGCGGTCTTCAGCCCGGCCTCGCGGATGTGCCGCAAAAACGCGAGGCCGTCCATTTCCGGCATCATCAGGTCGGTAATCACCAGGTCGTGGGACGAGGCGCTCAGAAGAGCCAGCGCTTCCTTCGCGCCGCGCGCCGTGTCGATTCGCAGATCGGTCTTCCGCAGCGCCCGGGTCACCGCGTCCAGCACCACTTGCTCGTCGTCCACTACCAGGACCCGCTCACGCATCGGACCGCCCCTCCTCGAAGACGGGAAGCGACACTTGAAAGACCGTCCCGCGGCCAACCTCGCTCTGAAAATCGATGGTCCCGCCGTGCTGCTGCACGATGCCCAGGCACACCGCCAGGCCCAGCCCGTCGGTCTTTCCTCCTTTGGTCGAAAAGAAGGGATCGAAAATGCGCGCGCGGATTTCCGGCGGGATTCCGTCCCCCATATCGCGCACGGAAAACCGCACGCACCGGCCGCCGCTCGCGAGTTCCGCTCCCGCCACGATGACCCCTCCGTTGGGCATGGCTTCCTGCGCGTTCACCATCAGGTTCACCAGCACCTGCTCGATCTGCACCGGGTCGGCGAGAACCGGCGGCAAGCCCGCCTCCACCCGCCACTCGAAACCGATCCGGCGAAAGGCCGCCTGCCGACCTAGCACGCCGATCGCCTTGTCGATCGCGTCCCGGGGATCGACGGCGGCCAGCGCCGGAGCGCTTTGCCGCGCGAAGTCCAGCAGATTGCGCACGATCTGCCGGCAGCGCATGGCTTCGTGCACAATCACGGCATAGTCCTCGCGCCGCGGGTCGCCGGGCGCCGCGGCGCCGTGCAGGTCCTCGGCGTAGGAAAGGATGCCGGTCAGCGGGTTGTTGATTTCGTGCGCCACGCCCGCCGCCAGTTTCCCCATCGAGATGAGGCGCTCGGAACGGATCAGGCTCTGCTGGATCTGGGACAACTGCCGGCTCATGGCGTTGAACGATTGGGCCACCTCGCCAAACTCGTCGCGGGACCGCTCCGGGATGCGGTGGCTCAGTTCCCCGGCGGCGACACGCCGGATGCCGCCCAGCAGGTCGCGCAAGGGACGCCGCAAGCGGCGCATCAGCGCGAAGCCCAGCAAACCTCCCGCCGCCAGGGCCGTTCCCGCCGACAGAACCGCCAGCGCGGCCTGGTTGCGCGCCAAATCCTTTTCCACGTCTTCGAGCGACAGGTCGAGTTCGATGACGCCCAGCACTCGCGACTTGCTCTCCTGCTGGTGACAGGCCGCATTGATGCAGCCCGCCTCCGCCAGAACGGGAGTGAAGGCGCGCATGCTGGCGCCCGCGCGGACGATGCGAGCCCTGCCGCCGCCGTTGTGGCAGATCGCGCAGCCCGCCGCACTGCGCGCCAGGCGGCCGCCCTCGTCCTTCGGATCGGTGGATGTAGTGATCCGGCCCCGGTGCTCGATCAGGCGCACCCGCTCGATTCGAGTGCCTTGCGGAATGCTCCCGATCGCGCGACGCAGGTCCTCGCGCCGGTTGAGCAGCATGTCCTGCCGCAGGCTGCTCAGCAGCGCGTCGCTGGTGAGCAGCAGCCCGCGCTCGACCTCGTTTAACTGCCACGTCCTCTGCCAGCGCAGCGAGAGCCAGGTCAGCATCCCCAGCACGGCCGCCACGATGAATACGGTGACGGCCGTCAATTCGAAGACTGCGCTTCGGCGCCGCATTCCGTTCCCTCTTGCCACTCCGCCAGTTCCCCGGCAATCTGCGAAACCCGGTCGAAACAGACTTCGGCGCCCGCCGAAAAGCGGAGCAGAATCCGGTTGAGCCGCTCGGGCAGATAAGGATAGACCTTGCGCAGGTTCATCACCCGGTGCGGAAAAAACACCGAGGCGTCGTCCGCCACCAGCCGGCCGGCCAGCTCCGGCCGGGCCTGGATGGCGTCGCCGAAGGTCGTGAACCCCTTGGCCGCCACGCAGTGCAAGACGTTGCCCAGGCTCCAGACGTCGAAATCCGGGAAATCCTGATTCAAGTCGAAGTCGATCCACCGGAAGCGGCCCGTCTTGCGTTCGACGATCAGGTGATCGTTGCGGATATCGCCGTGGCACACTCCCGCATCGTGCAGCCGCTGGATAGCGCGGCAACTCTCCGCGACCCGCGCCAGGACGCCGGGCAGCATCGTGCGGGCGTACTCCTCGTGCGGCGCCCGTATCGAGTGCAGGTAGCTGAGCAGATCCGGGCCGGGGATGAAGTCGATGATGCGGACGAGGTTGCCGCGCGAGTCCGGCGCCGTGCGGCCCTGCATGAAGCTCGCGTCGCCCCGCACCACATCCAGAACCCGCCCCTCCTTCTCCGCGCTGCGGCAGCATCGCACCTCGAGGGCGCCCACTCGAATCTTGAATTCCTCCCCAAAGACCATTTTCAGGATGTGCGTCTTTCCGGTCGCCAGGCCGGCGGCGCGCTTGACCCAGAACTTGGGCTGCTCGTCCAGGCCAAACCGCCCTTCGCGCTCGTTGCACCGCACCAGGAACCGCTCCCCTTCGAGCTCGATGACGTGGTCCCGCTCGATGGACATGAAGTTCGTCGTGTCGGTCCACACCTTGGGCACTGGCAATGTGCGCTCATTATACCCCGGCTGCCGTGCGATGCCGTAGGATAGGAGCGGAAACATGCGCTACTACCCGATGTTCCTCAGCCTGAGCGAGAAAACAGCGGTCGTCGTGGGGGGCGGAAAAGTAGGGCTGCGCAAAACGAAAGGTCTGCTGGGGGCCGGGGCGCGAGTGAAGGTGATTTCGCCCGCCTGGCGCGCCGAGTTCGAAGGACTGCCCGTCAAGCTGGTGCGGCGGGCGTTCCGCGCTTCCGACCTCAAGGGCGCGTGCCTGGCCTTTGCGGCCACCGATCACCGGGAGGTGAACCGCCGGGTCGAGCGCGAGGCCAAGCGGCTGGGCATTCCGGTCAATGTGGCCGACGACCCGGCGGCCTGCGATTTCATCGTACCCGCCCGGGTGCGGTCGGGCGAGCTTCAAGTGGCGGTCTCGACCAGCGGCCGCAGCCCGCGCCTGGCGGCCGAGTTGAAACGCAAGATCGGAGCGGTGCTCAAAGGCGTTCCGCTTAGTGCCATTCCCACTCGATGAACCCGGGCCTTACGTCCGCCATGGCGTTGACGATCAGTTCCACCAGCCCCCCGTACAGGATGCGGTTGCTTTCCCACAGGTTGTAGTAGGCGAGCATGTCGCGGAACTGGCCCTTGCAGTTGCTGCACGGCGCGCAGATGTATTTATGGATCGGGGGATCCATGCAATCGGCGAACGCATTGAGAATCTGCTCAAGCTTCTTGCGGCCGGAGACGTGGAACCGCCAGTCGGGGAAGTTGTTGCCGCTCATGATGGCGAAGCCGCTGCCGCCGCCGCAGCAGTAGTTGTCCACCCCGTGCGGCGTCATTTCGCGGAACTGGGGGCAGATCCGGCGCACGATCTCGCGCTGCGGTTCCACCACCCCCATCAGCCGCACCAGGTTGCAGGGGTCGTGCAGCGTGACGGGAAAGTCGTTGCGGGAAGGATCCAGCTTGAGACGGCCGCTCAGGACGATGTCGCGCAGCAGGGTCATGGAGCTCTCGCGCGGGATGTTCAAATCGCCGGTGAGAAGGCGGTCGGCGATGACGGAAAGCGCCTTGTGCGCGTGTCCGCACTCGCCCAGCACGATCTTCTTCACCCCCAGCTTGCGGGCGGCCTCGGCGTGCTTGAGCGCCACGCGCGCGAACTGCGCGTCGTCGTACCACAAGCCGTAGTTGATGGAGTCGTAACCGGCCAGTTCGGAGGATAGGGTCCACTTGATGCCCGCCGCGTTGAGGATCAGCGCGAAGGCGCCCGGATTCTCGGGCCAGGCCAGGATCTCGCCCGCGTTGTGGATCAGGAGCACGTCGGCGCCCTCCACATCCCAGGGCGTCTTCACCTCGAGGCCGGCCTTCTCGCTGATGTCCTCGTCGATGAACTCGATATTGTCCTTGACCACCTCGGCGTTCATGCCCGTCGACGAGCCCACCTTGAGCTGGAGCATGGAACCGTTGTCGTGGAGCTCCCTGGCCGAGATGCCCATCTCCTGACTGAACAGCTTGCGCAGTTCGTGCGCGATCAGCCCGTTGTCGGCGCCGATAGGGCAGGTTTGCGCGCAGCGGCGGCACAGGTTGCAGCGATAGGACAGCTCAGCCAGCCGCGCCACCAGCCGCCAGTTCAACCGCACGTCGCCGTGCTGCCAGGCCGAGAGCATCCCGCCGTGCTTGACGTACTTGAAGTAGAGCCGGCGCAGCAGTTCGGAGCGGAAGGTGGGCCGGTAGAGCTCTTCCTGCCCGGCCGCTTCGAAGATGTGGCAGGCGTCGGAACAAGTCTGACACCTGGCGCAGTGTTCCATGCTCAACAGCAGGGGTTGGAGAAAAGTCCAGTTGTTCTCCTTGACGAAAAGCTTGTCCAGGCCGGAGAGGAACTTGGCCACCAGCGCGTCTTCTTCTTCCTTGCTCTTCGGCCGCGGCAGGTTCAACGCGCAGGTGTCGTCCAGGAGGCACTCGAACTTCTCCCGGGCCTGGGCCGGCAGCGGCGGCCAGTTGTGGTCCTTGGACGGGCCGTCGAGGGGCGCCGGCAGCGGCATCAAGTCTTCGTTCTCGAGATGGACCAGGGGCTTTCTTTCGGCGCTGGCGAGATCCTCCAGCCGGGTTCGGTTCTTCTTCATTTCTTCTTTCCCGCGGTGGGATTGGTGGTCGCAATATCGGCCCAGGTTTTCGTGCCGTCGGCGCCAATATGCGGCGCCGCCCAGGCCGGCCGATAGGCCAGATACTCGGCGATCTTCTTGGCCAGCTCAGCCTGGCCGCGATTGGGGGCGTCGTCCCAACGGATGGAGTGATAGGTGAAGTACTTGGCGATGAAATGCGACATGTGCGTGAGCGGGATGTAGGCCACCAGCAGTGCCCCCAGCACCAGCCCGGCCGCCACGAGCGGCGGGATCGCGATGCTCCCGTCGAAGGTCAGCACGCCCCGCGTGAGAGCCAGCACGCCCGGCGATCCCGCGCCCCCGAGCAGATAGCCCGCGCCCAGCAGACCGAACGCCGCCAGGAAGAAGACCAGGTTGAACAGGTCGCCCGGCGTCGAGTAGTTCTTGAGCGTGGGATCCGTCAGGCGGCGATGCAACAGTCCCGCGGCGCCCGCCATGGTCAGCCCCCAGCCGGCCATGCCGGTCGCCGTGTAGCACCAGTGCAGCGCGGCGGTGCCCAGCAGCGCGCTGGGGACCAGGATCGCCAGAGTGGCAATCATCAGGTACAATCCGAAATGGAAGGGGAACGAACGGTACCAAAGACCGCGGTTGAACTCCCAGAGGCCCTTCAGGAAGACCATCTCGGGCAGCATGAACTTCCACTCGCACCACAAGTTAGAGTGGCCGGGTTTGTCCGAGTGAGGTATCGGATAGAGTTCCCAGCGCAGATGGACGGGCAGCCGAGCATATCGCACCGCCCGGACCGCCGAGGCGATCAAGAAAACCAGCACTGCGACATAGATAAGGACGCAGACGGCCAGTGTCATTCCCGTTCTCCCGGCCCGATCAGGCGATTCACCACCGCGAGAATCTCGTCGCGGTCAATGGGCTTGGCCACGAATCCCTCCGGTGGCGGCGCCTGGTGCCGGGTGCGGTAGAAGCGTTCGGTATCGGCGGGATTGCCGCCAAGACCGGTCACGCCGGTGACCATCACCACCGCCACGCCGCTCAGGTCCGGCCGCGCCTTGATCTCGCGGTAGAATTTCACTCCGGACTTGCCGGGCATCGACAGATCGAGCGTGACCAGGTCGGGCTTGTCCTTCTCGACCTCAGCCAGCGCCTGATTGCCGTCGGCCGCGAAGGCCACCGCGTATCCGTGCTCGCGAAAGAGCCGGCCCAAATAGGTGCAAACGTCCTCTTCATCGTCCACAACAAGTATTTTTTTCATGCCGTTTCTTCGTTTCGGAGGGGGAGTCTGACCGTAAAGGTGGCGCCTTCCCCAGGCGCCGAGCGGACCGCAATCGTGCCTCCGTGCTCGGTCGCCACCTTGTGCGAGACGAGCAATCCCAGGCCCGTGCCGTAGGCCCCTTTGGTGGTGAAGAAAGTGGTGAAGAGCTTGCCGTGAGCCTCTTCGTCCATGCCGGCGCCGTTGTCCTCCACCTCGAGCACGGCGAAGCCGTTGTCCGGCCGGACCCGGACCACCACCGCGTGCGACTTCTTGACGTTCTGCTCCGAACAACAGGCGTCGATGGCGTTGGTCACCAGGTTGGCGACCAGCGAGTGAATGTCCTTAGGCTCGCCGGCAATGACGCAGTCGCCCCCGGTGAGATCCGTCTCCAGCCGTATCCGGCAGTCTTTTGCCCGCTGCCGAAACAGTTCGACGACTTCGCCCGCCAGCGCGGAAAGCGAAACCGGCAGGCGGCGCGGCGAGCGGTCCTTGGCGCAGTACAGCATGTCCATCACCATGCTGGAAATGCGGCCCACGTTGCGCTCCACCATGGACCAGCCGGTGCGAATGTCCTCCTGGTTGTTGTCGCGGAACCCAAGGTTGACGATGTAGACGCCGCCGCGCAAGCCTTCCAGGATATTCTTGATGCTGTGGGCGATGCCGCCCACCAGCTTGCCCAGCGAAGCAAGCTGATCTTGCAGGGCGCGGACCTGGGTGATGTCGGTCGATACCTCCATGACGTCGGCGACCGCGCCCCGGGAGTCGCGGATCGGCGCGGTCTGTACCACCGCCAGCACTTCTTTTCCGCTGTTGTCCACCCAGACGTGTTCGCCGGTGTGCATCCGGCCGTCGGCGAAGGTCGCCAAAACCGGGCACTCGGGGCACGGATCGGAGCGTTTCTTGTACACCTCGTGGCAATGCCGGCCAGCCGGGTTGCCGAAGCTCTCCCTCACGTTGTCGTTGGCCTCCACCACGCGCAGCTCGCGGTCTTGGAGCGAGATGAAGCAGGGGGCCACGTCGAACAGGCTGTGGAAGCGGTTGAGGCTGTCGTGCAGGCGGTGCTCCAGTTCCTTCTGCACGGTGATGTCGCTGAACATCTCCATGACCGCCGTGATGGCGCCTTCGGCGTCGCGCAAGGGCCGCGTGCGAACGATGACGTCGTGCGGCAGCCCGCGGCTGTCGAAGAGCACTTCCTGGCTGGAGTGGTCGCGGCCGTCCTCGAAAGTGCGCGCCACGGGACATTCCGGACAGCGCTCTGGCCGGCCCTTGTACACCGCGTGGCAGTTCTTGCCAATCGGATCTCCGAACGCTTCCCGCAAGGCCCGGTTCGCGCCGACAACCTTGGATTCGCGGTTCTGAATGGAGATGTAGCAAGGGACTTCGTCGAACAGCCGGCGGCTGTCGAGTCCGAGTCCCTGCTCTGGGCCGGCCATCTAAGCCTTCGCTTTCTCCAGCAGAACCGCTTGCACCGTTTCGATCAGCTTCTCCGGGTCCACCGGCTTTTCCAGGAATCCGTCGGGCTGGGGCAAGCCCTTCTCGGCCAGAAACCCGAAGAAATCGATTCTCGGCGAATCCACCGCCGCGTAACCGGAGACCACCACCACGGGCAGCTTCGCGGTCCGCTCGTCGCGGCGGAGTTCCCAGTATAATTTTTCCCCGGTCATGTAGGGGAGGATCAGGTCCAGCGTCACTAGGTCCGGTTTCTCGGACTGGATGGCGCGCATTCCCTGGTTGGCATCGGGCGCCTCGATCACCTGGCAGCCCTGCTCCTTGAAGATCTTGCCCAGGTAGACCCGGATGTCCGGCTCGTCGTCGATAATCAGGATCTTGCAGCCTTCCAGCGGCCGCCGCCCGCGGGCCGGGCGCTCCGGAATCACCAGCGCGGAGGCCACCAGGTTCACCAGCAGCTTCACCTGCATGTCGAGCTTGTAGTGCTTGATGAGATCGAACAGGCCGTCCACGCAGTTGTGGCAGGAGGTGACGACGATCTTGGCGCCCGTGGCCTTAAGCTGATCCGCCTTGACTTGGGCCGACTTCAGGCGCCGGGGCGCGTACTCGCTCATCGACATCGCGCCGCCGCCGCCCGTGCAGCAAAAGTTCTCGGCGCGGTTGGGATGCATCTCTCGAAAGTCGGTGCACACCAGCTTCAGCAGCTCGCGCGGCTCTTCCGTCATGCCGCAACTGCGCGCGATGTTGCACGAGTCGTGGTAGGTCACCGGCTCGGAATTCCGGTTCCGGTCCACTTGGATGCGGCCGTCCCGGATGTAGCCGAGCATGGTGAGCACGGAGCTTTCCATGGGGAACGGAACGTCGCGCTTGCCCCAGTTGGGGACTTCGCAGCGCGTCGAGCGGAACCCATGCCCGCACTCGGAGATGACCAGTTTCTTGCCGCGCAAACGCTCGACGGCGTCGTACAGGCGCCCGCCCACCGCGCCGCCCAGTTCGTCGTCGCCGTTGAACAGGCCGAAGTTGGTCATGTCCCAGCCGTCGCTGGGCATGGTCCAGTTCTCGCCGGCGAAGTGGAAGATGGCGGCCGCCTCGGCGATGGTGCGCGGGTCGTACTTGGCCTCGCGCGGATTGATGGAGTAGACCACGTCGGCGTCCTGCTTGTCGATGGGAATCCGGATGGTGGGATCGCCGTACTCGGATTGCAGCTCTTCTTCCATCCAGTTCAGGGTCTCCAGGTAGTCTTCCGGGAGCACCCCCATCTGGTTGCCGATTTCCCACTGGTCCTTGGCCACCACAGCGACGCCCTCGGGCATCACGCCGACGTGCACCAGCAGGCCGCGCGCCATGCGGTTGAAGGTCGCCATGTCCACGCCCATGGGGCAGTTCAGCGAGCAGCGCCGGCAGTTGGTGCACTTGCCGAAAACGGTGTCCTTGAGATCTTCCAGTTCCTCGTCGGTGTAGACGCTCTTGGCGCCCACCCACCAGGGGAAGGTCTTGCCGGTCCAGTCGATGTGCGCTTTGAACAGCTTCCGGATGCGGTCCGCCTTGTAGGCCGGAGCGTAGGTCACGTCGCCCGGATAGGACAGCACGTAGTGGCACTGGTCGGTGCACAGCCCGCAATGCACGCACGATTCCAGCGACAGCATGATCTGCCGGTTCACTTTGGCGTGCAGCCGCTCCACTACTTTTTGCGCTTTGTAAGATCGTGTATTCGTCACGCCCGCACCCCCGTTCTCAGCGGATACACGCCCCTGTGTCCGAGTGTCCGGCCGAGATACCAGCGGGCGAACGGATAGAAGAGATAGTGCGAGATCTTGCTGAAGGGAACGTAGATCAGAAAGAAGGCCGTGAGGAAAAAGTACCCGAGCAGGGGCCACTCGCTCGTCTGGCGGTCGTTGGGCGCGGCCAGAAAACTGAACGCAAACCAGACCACCAGCAGCGCCAGCGAGAAGTAGTCGTCCGGGGTGCTGATGGCGCGGATATAGGGGTCCGTCAGGCGCCGCACCAAGCGCACGCAACCCACCAGGAAGGCCGCCGCGAAAATCGATTGAAGCGCGAGCACCGCTCCCCGGCCTGCGATCCATTCCGGAACGTACGGAATGAGAAACGACATGCCAATCGAGGCCGCGACGCCGATGTGGAAGATCACGAACTGGACATAGAACCAGGGGTGGCAGCGCGTGCTGACCATCTCCCAAGGCAGGGCGATGTTGAACAGAGAGTGAATCGCGCCCTTCTTCGCGCTCGTGCCCGGGTTCGTGCCTGGCGCCTGGCGGTCGCGTCCGGCGGGAAACGTCAGAATCCAGCGGACTTTCAGAATGTACACCAGGGCCATGAACGCCAGCGCGAAGATCTGCAGCCTGTCTTCCGCAAAGTGCAACAACGGACTGGTGGTGTCCAAATCCTTGCTCTCCTTTCCTTACAGAGACGCTACACCGGTCTTGAATGCCAGGAAGTCGCGCCGGTCGACCGTGCAGATGGTGATTTCCGTCAGCGATGTCTGGCCGGCGACAAAGCGCCGGATCGCGTCGATCGTCACGCGGCTCGACAGCTCCAATGGGACTCCGTAGAACCCCGTCCCCATGGGCGGGAAAGCGATGGACTCCAAGCCGTTCTCATCGGCCACCCGCAGCACCGAGTCCATGCACTCCCGCAGCTTGCGCTCGGTGTCCGCTTCCTGGAACTTGGGCCCACAGGCGTGGATGATGTGCTTCGCGTTCAGCCCCCCGGCGGAGGTGATCGCCGCGCCGCCCATGGGGAGGCTGCCGATCTTTTCGAGCTCCTTGCGGATCGCTCCGCCTCCCCGGCTTTGGATGGCGGTTCCGTAGCCGGAACCGAGCGCCAGGTCTTCTCTGGCGTAGTAGACGAAAGCGTCCACTTCCAGCGCCGTCAAGTCTCCCTGCACCAGCTTGATGACGGTCTGGTTCACTTTCCTCTCGATCGGAGCAGTGTCGATTGCTGTGGCGGTCATGACTGGACTCCAGCCTTCACTTTGTCGGCAACGAGATCTTCCAGCGTGCAACTGGAAAGGGTCCGGACGATGCCTTCGTTCACCTCGCGCCAGACCCGTATGCATTCGCAGTCGGCCGCCCGATCGCAGTAGCCGGCGTCGCAAATGCAGTCGATCAGGCAAACCGGGCCGTCCACGGCTTCCATCACTTCCAGCAGCCGGATGTCGCGTGCCGAACGGCCCAGCAGGAATCCCCCCTTGTTGCCCCATACGCTCTTCAGCAAGCCGGCGTTCTTCAGGGGAACTGTCAGTTGGGAGAGATACAACCGCGAGAGATTCTGGCGGCGCGCCACGTCTCTGACGGGCACGACTTCTCCCCGATGGCCGTGTTTCGCGACATCGACCATCAGACGCAGAGCGTACTGCACTCTCGTACTGATCTTCATGGCGTCCTTACTGTACGAGTTGATAGCAACTATCGCCTCGATAGAAATTCAACCATAAACCAGGAGGGAAAAGCAAGAGAGAAATCGGTCTGAATAGTCGGTAACCCGAAAAGACCTTCCGGGAACGATTACTCGATCACGATCACTTCGTGGTCCAGCACCGACTTGACACCGAAGGACACCCACCCGCCGCCGAGTTTCGCGGCGGCCGCGGCGCCCGCCACGAGAAGCCGAACGCGGCGGCCGCGCACACCCTCGGGCAACCGAACCTTGACTGCCAGCGGCCCGATGGGGATCAGCTCGTCGACGGGAGCGCGCCAGGTGCCGGCGCTGGTGAGATTCACCAGGTGCAGAATCACCCGGCTGGGTTGGGTGTACAGATTGCAGTCCACCAGCCCGCGGCCCTCGATGGCCAGCGGGATGCGGTCGCCGGCCGCCCAGCGCACCAGGTTGGCGATCAGGTTGCCGTGATCGGGCAGATTGTCGCGGCCGAAACGGCGGTCAATATCCGCCGGCAGGTACGCCACGCGCCCTTTCAGCACCAGGGCCGGGATGTCCGTCTTGGGCTGGCGCATCCAGGCGGTTTCCGGCGGGTAGATGGGAAACTGCGGGATGAAGGTCAGCGGGACCACCGCGCCCGGATCCGTCCGCAATGCCTCGACCAGTCCTCCGTAGGGCAGGATGTCGGTTTCCTCGAAGCCGCCGAGCACCGGGTGACGCTGGCCGGCGGCAGGCGGCTCGTCGCCGGCCTTGGGTCCCCACACGCGGGCGCGCAACTCCGGGCTGAGCCGCAAATAGGAGTGCTGCGACTGGGCCGCCCAGCGCCGCTCCGGCGCTTCCGCGGTTCCCAGACCCTTGCCGGTCGTATGAGCGCCGAACAGGTCTGCCAAAGCGAAGTCGCCGCGCGATTCGCCCCACTCGTTGTACAGGCTGGTGACGCCGGTGGCGACGATTCCGCCGCCGCGCCCGGCAAAGCGCCGCACGGCCGCGCACTGGGCGTCCGACATCGCGGCGAGGTTCGGCAGGGCCAGCACCGAGAGATTGGCGCCGTCCCGCGCGATGTGGTCGGCGTGCACGGGAATGTAGGGGATCCGGGCGCGGACCAGCGCCTGCATGAACCCGCGATAGGGCGCTTCCACCAGTTCGCCGGAATCGCCGCGGCAATAATAGTCCACGTTCCGCTGCGACCAGACCAGGCCCACGGCGGCCACCGGACGCCGGTTCGCCAGGTACTGCTGGTTGGCTTTGAACCAGTTCATCAGGGGCTCGGCGGTGCGGTACATGCGCCGGTCCTCATGGTAGGCGCCCACGTGGTGCCACCACGGCTGGATGCCGCCGGCGAAGCCCGCGATCATCCACATGCGCGCCTCGGCCGCGGGCTTGGAGGCCACCCGGAACGAAATGTGCCCGGCCTGGTACATGGCCATGCTCTCGGGCACGATCTTGTCCCAGCCCAGCAACCCGTGAATCAGTTTCCCGGTCTCGGCGTTCTGCTGGAAGCCGGTGGAATCGGAGCGGCTCTGGTGGTCCATCAGCATCATCTCGGCCCGCTCGCAAATCCGCTTGGTGTCCCGGAAGCTCCGGGCCTGGCCCGAAATCGTGCCGCTGTTCATGCCGATCCACAGGCAGTCGGGGCCGCCCGCCGCCTTGGTGGTGCGGTTGAACAGGTCCCACACCTCCAGCCGGCGGTCGTAGTTCCACTCGATCCACTGCCGGTAGACCGGGCTGTTCCAGTCGTGCTGCTTGGGCAGCGGCTGGCCGGTCTTATCGCGGAACTTCCGCGCGCAGTTGTCGCAGTAGCAGATGCTGCCCCGTCCGAGACCGGCCCAACTGTTGTCGGCGAAGCCCTCCGGGTGGCTGCGCTCGACGATTTCCGTCAGAACAGCCGGGATGTATTCGTCGTAGTAGGGGCTGTTGATGCAGGTGGTGTACTTGTCCGCCGCGCGATACGGGTCGCCCGAGGAAGTGCGCGCGAACCAGTCCGGGTGCGCGCGGAAGAAGTCCTCGGACACACGGTTGCAGTCCATGCGGGCCAGCGCCACGATGCCGTCCTCGTGCGCCGCTTTGCACAGCTCGCCGTACAGGTCGCGGCCGTTGAGGAACTCGGCGCGGTGGTGCAGCGGGAACTTGCTCGGGTAATAGGCGACGATGCCGCCCGCGTTGAGGATGACCCCCTGCGTCTGGGTGCGCTTCCAGTACTCCCGCCACCAGGCGATGTCGTAGCGCTGGGGGTCCTTCTCCGTGATGTTCGTCTGGCCCCAGCGCAAGGTCCGGCGGTACCAGGGAACAGCCTGCGAGGCGGGCGCGGCCAGCGCGGCCGTGCCGGAGGCGAGGAATTCACGTCGTGTGGTCATGCCAGTTTCAGCTCCCGAACCGCATCGCCCGCGCCGCTCAGGTTGGCGAGCATCATTTCCGAATACTTGCGCGAGAGGATGACGCCGTGCGCGCCGGCGCGGAAGGCGGCCAGCACCGCGTCCTTGGTTCCCTGCCGCGTGCTCTTGCTCTGGCTCTTGCCGGTCGGGATGTCGATGTCGATGCCCGGCCACACCAGGACGCTGGTCCCGGCGGCGCCGTCCATGGCGCGCTTGGCCTCGCGGTAGACATAGTCGGCCGACAACCCGGTGAAGGGAATCTGCTCGTAGGCGCGCTCGCGATAGTCCAGAATCCGGTACTCGAAATCCAGCGCCTCCTGTTTGGGGAGATCGCCGTAAATGGTTCCCGCGACGCTGTCGATGTAACTCGCCATCCTTTCGCCGCCGCAGTTGTGGTACATGACCATCTTCAGGAAGTCCGAGCACTGGGCGAGTTCCTTCATGTCCTGTTGGGCGCGGTAGAACGGGCTGAACGAGTTGTTGTGCCAGATGTGCCAGCCCACCTGAACGTGGGGCTTAATCGAGCGGGCCTTGTTGCGCATGGCGGCGTAGATCTCGCGCAAGCCGTCGTGCCAGAATTGCTCCCAGGCGAGGATTTCGGGGTACTTCATCAGAAGGCGCCAGAACGTCACATAGTGGCCGTCCACGGGCTTCTTGCCGGAGCGCGCCGCGCGCACGTACTGCTCCAGCGCGCGGTAGCCTTCCTTGACGCGCTCGACACGGACGATGCCCTGCTGCCGCGCCTTCTTTTCGCAGAACTCGCAGAAACATCCCACGCTGCCCGGGTTGCTGCCGCGCCCGCCGTGGCTCGCGCCCAGCGCCGTGCCCAGCGCTCCGTGCCGCTCCGAGCCCCACATAATCCCGTCGATGTCGTAGGAGCGCGTGTAGTCCTCCACCAGTCCCAGCAGGAAGTTGCGGTGGTAGGGGTTGTTGACGCACATCCGGCGCGCCTTCTTGCCGTAGAGGTCCACCTCCTGGAGCTTGTCGATGCCCGCCAGGTCGTTGCGCCAGACGTCCTCGGTCCACAGGATGGTGCGCATGCCGCGTTTCTTGGCTTTGGGCAAGACTTCGGCGATGATGTCGAGATTGCCGTGATCGGGCGCGCGCGTGTCCTCGGGCTTGAGCCCGATGTCCTTGTAGTACTGCGCGTGAACCGTGCCGTAGTTGCCGCCGTGATAGTCCAGGTCGTACTCTTGCTTGCCGTGATCGGGCAACGGCTGGCCGGGCACCTGGCGGCCCGCGATGCCGCGTCCGTAGGTGAAGGTCGCCAGGAACAGCGCATTGATGGCCGCCCGCTGCTCGAAGATGTCCAGGACCTTGTCCGTGCCTTCATCCACGAACGAAACGGCGCCCACCTGGATGCCGATGGTTTTCTTTTCCGCCGCCGCCGCGGCGCCTGCGACACCGGCCAGACCGGTTTTCAGAAAAGCTCTTCGATCCTGCATTTGTCCTCCGTCCGTTTCTAGAAAATAAACCGCACGCCCAACTGGATGTTGCGCGGCAGATTGTTCTGTCCGTTGGTCCGGAAGATCTTGCCGAAGTTCGTCGAGGTCGGGCTCTGGTCGGGATCCGACGAGAAAATGGGCGTGTTGAAGGCGTTGAACGCCTCGGCCCGGAACTGGCAGCTCATCTTCTCCCGGATGCGCGTGTTCTTGATCAGCGACATGTTGTAGGTCCGCGCCCACTGGTTGCGGAAGTTGCCGTAACGCGCCGGCGTCGTTCGCAGCGAGTTCGGCGGCCGCACGGCGAACACCGGGCTCTCTCCCGGCAGCACGTTTCGCACCGTGCCGTCCACGTCGATCACGCCGGTCTTGAACATCCGGTCCCAGGTCGGATTCTCCAGCCGGGGATCGCCCAGCAGGTACACATTGCTGGGGATGTTCATCGGATCGCCGGTCTGGACGATGGTGGTGACAATCGCCTCCCATCCGCCCGCTATGCGTCCGAGAATCGGGTTCTGCGTGTTCAGGAACCGCCGGCCCGGGCCGAACGGCAGATCGTAGATCGGGGCGATCACCAGACGGTGCGTGCGGTCCCAGTCGGTGAGGCTGCGCGTGGGCTGGGCGTCCTGCGAGTTCAGGTAGGTCACTCCCTCGATGTTCTTCGACAGCGTGTAGGTCACCGTGGCGGTCAGGCCGCGAGAGTATCGCTTTTCAAAGGTCATCTGGAAGGAGTTGTACCAGAGCCTGCCTTCGCTGAGCTGCGCGATGCTGAAACCGCTGAACTGCGGATACGGGCGGGCCAGTTGGGACCGCGACGTGGTCGCGTTGTTCAGCGCCGTGCCCGGAATCAGGCCCGCAAAGGGGTTCGGCAACTGCTCGTTCAACCAGTTCGGATTGCCCCCCTTCTGCGGATTGCCCTTGTCCAGCAGTTCCACGCCAATGTCGTTGTAGCCCTTGCTGACCGGCACCGCCATGGTGCGCGAGCCAACGTAGGAGGCGTCGATCGACATGTTCCCGGGAAGCTGCCGCTGGATGCCGAAGGAGAACTGATGCACGTAGCTGAGTTGCACATCCGGGTTGACGAAGCTGGGCCCCTGTCCCAGCAGGGTCATCAGGCCCAGCGATGAACCGGGCGGTTGCAGCACGCCGCTGGGGAACGGGTTGGAGAGGTTGTTGGCCGGCGTGCGGCCTGAATCCAAAGTCGCCACGTACGGCGTGCTCAGGCTGTAGCCGTGCTCGTTGCCGTTCGACACCGAGTTGGTGTAGAAGATGCCGTATCCGCCCCGCAGCACGGTTCGCGAGTTGAGTTGATAGGCCGCGCCCGCTCGGGGCTGGATGTTGTTGCGGTCCGGGTTGAAGGGCGAGCGCGGCAATCCATTTACCCCCGCGAAGCCAATCCCTCCGTTGACCTTGTACCCCGGGAACTTGGTCTGGTCGATGCGGCTGGAAATGGGGTTCACTTGGTCTTTGAGGAAGCCGCGGTTCACCCGGTTGTGAAACTCGGTCACCGGGCTGGAGTAATCCCAGCGCAGGCCCACGTTCAGCGTCAGCCGCCGCGCGAGCTTGATGTCGTCCTGCACCCACGGCGCGTAGTAGATCCACTGGTAGTAAGGTCTGGTCTGGTTGTCGATCTGGCCCGACACCGCGTAGCCGGCCAGCAGCGACGCAGCGCCGTTTCCGCTCATCGCGTCCTGGATGTTGTAGTCGCGGCGCGTGAAGCCGCGGTCGAAATTCATTCTCGCGCCCGAGAACTCGGGCCGGTACCTCGTCCAGCGCGTGATGCGGTAATCCAGGCCCGCCTTGATAGCGTGCCGGCCGCGCATCAGCACCGCGTTGGGCTGGAAGCTGAATACGTTGGTGGGCTCGAAGCTCACCTGGTCGTTGCCCAGCGAGGTGTAGCCGGAGACCGAGAAGAACGGGAAGCGGTCCGGTCCGGGCAACTGGTTCACCAGCGCCTGCGGCCAGCCGATCTCGGTGGCGCGGAAACTGCGAATGTTGTCCGGCAGGTAGATGTCTTCCACCCACCGCGTCAGCGAAACGCGCAGATTGAGGATGGTGCTCGGATTGACCATGGTTACCGAGTCGATGACGATGCCATCGTTCCGCTTGCCCCCGGTGCGCGCGTTGGCTCCCAGACCGGTCAGCCCGTTGGTCACCCGCCCCTGGATGAAATCGTTGAACACCCAGCGCCCGTAGACCCGCTGCCGCGGCCCGAAGTGGTGGTCGACACGCGCGGTGTAGTTCTCGAAATCGAAGCGGCCCACGTTGGAAGCGTTGTAGAAGTTGTTCTGCCAGTCGGTCGAGCCCGGCGTGGTCCCGTTCGGCGCCGGATAGGCGTTGAGAACCTTCGCTCCCACCGGGTTGATGCGCCCCGAGGGGATCACATTGCCAGGAAAGAGGTCGCGAATATAGCTGGAGCCCGACAGGCGCGTGCTCAGCGGGTCGTAGACCGGCATCAGTGCGCCCCGGTTGTCGAAGGTCTTCGAGAAGTCGCCCTTGCGCTGATCCAGAGTGGGCACCGAGGCAATGGACTCGTTGGCCCGGAAAATGTCCTCGCCGTAGCCCTCATAGGCGAAGAAGAAGAACGTCTTGTCCCGGCCGTTGTATATTTTCGGCAGCACCACCGGCCCGCCCAGCGTGAAGCCGTATTGGTCCAGCGCGTTCCCCTGCCGGGGATTGCCCTTGGAGTTGTCCGCGAAAGTGTTCGCGTTGAGGCCGGTGCGCTTCAGGAACTCGTAAGCCGAGCCGTGCAGTGCGTTGGTGCCGCTCTTCAGCGACACGTTGACCGTGCCGCCGCCGCTGCGCCCGTACTGCGCGTCGTAGGTGCTGGTCATCACCTTGAACTCCTGCACCGCTTCGATGGGCGGCACATAGGCGATGGTGTTCTCCTGGTTGTACACCGCGTTGTTGGGCGCGCCGTCCAGCAGAAAGTCGGTGGTCTTGTTGGAACTGCCGTTCACCGACCAGGACGAAATGCCGCTGTTGGAGAACGGGTTCTGATCCAGGGACACCGTCGTCGCCTGGATGCCGGGGGTGAGCGCCGCGAGCATGATCGGGTTGCGGATGTTCAGCGGCAGCTCGACCACGTTGCGGTTGTTGATCACCAGCCCGCGGTCCGCCTTTTCGGCCTCCAGCAGCGGCGCCTCGGCGCCCACCGTTACCGACTCGGTCTGGCTCCCCACCTGAAGCGTGATATCGACCGTCGCCGTCTGGCTGACCTGCAACTGCATGTTCTCGCGAACGAAGGTCCGGAAGCCAGCCAGCTCGGCCGTGAGCTTGTACTTGCCCGGGTTCACGAACAGAAACCGGTATTGACCCACATCGTTCGACGCCGCGCCAAACGAGACGCCCGTCTCGACGTTGGTCAACTGAAGCTTGGCCGCGGCCACAACCGAGCCCGACGGATCGGTCACCGTGCCGGCGATGGAAGCCCGCGACTCCTGCGCCAGACACAGCGTCGCCAAAGAGAGCGTGAAAAGCACCGCCGCAACTGCCATTCTGAATACCTGCATTTCTTCACCCTTTCGTTCGCAAGGAATAGACGACCCCAAGACGCAACACCGCGCCGGCCAGACCCAGGTCCAGCGGACCCCGTCATCATATCACTGCCAGGCGAGGCCGACACGGCGGGCGAAGCTCCCGGGGAGGGGGCGGGCTGTCCGGCAGGGACGACATCCCGGAATTCCGGATGACCATCTCGGGCACAAAGCGCGGTGACCGCCCCTGAGGACGGCCGCTAACGAACCGGCTCACCGGAACCGGGAACCGTGCGTGGCGCCGCCGCCGCGCGCGGCGATGGCTGCTTTGCGACGGCGACCGCCGGCGCCAGCTCGATTCCCCGCCCCTTACCCAGGTTCCGGCTGTACTGGCGGTCGCGCGGGTTGTTCCAGTGCTCGTGAACCCCCAGGCTCGCCAGGCGAGTGGTGTTCGTGGCGTGGTCCGGATCGTAAAACGTTCCCGAGGGCGGATTGGCGGCCAGCGCCGCCTCGTGCAGGTAATCGTCGGCTCCGGACATGCGGGGGTAGTTGTCCCACTCCGACCATAGGAAATCGAAGGCCACTGAATCGATGGCTACCGGATCCTGGGATGCAAACAGGCTGGAAGCCCAACTGCCGTTGAACGGCGCGGAGGAAAATTTTCGGGGCGAACTCTCGACGGGATGCACTCCGGGGTACAGGCCGTCGATGAAATAGATCAGAGTCTTGCCGCCGAGGTGCGCGTGACCCATCAGGTCCACCAGCGTCCGGTAATGTCCGGGGCCTGGCGTCATGCGCGCCAGGCTCTCATGCATGTCGTAGTAGCCCTTCTCGGGTGGCTTCCGGATCAGGGAGCCGTAATGGTTCTTTGCGCACAGGGTGACGCCTCCGCTGGTGTGGCTCTTCAGGTTCGCCATGTTCACCAGGTACTTCGCTTCCGCATAGGGAACGGGCACGAAGTCCTGGGCCTTGCCGGCCGGACGGCTGCTCCAGTAGAAGGGAACCGCGGAGGGCTGCACGCGGGTTCGGGGATGCTCCGCGTTCCCCCCATCATGGTCCATGTAACGGACGTTGGGGAATTCGCGGCGGCAGATCTCGTGGTACTGGTTGGGGAACAGGGAAAGCGGATCGCCGACGGAGATGTCCTCCTGCCGCACGCCCGCCTCCCGGACGAGCTGCCGCAGCAAGGCCACAATCATCTGGGGCGAGGTGTTCATGTAATCCAACTGGCGCACCAGGTCGTAGGACTTCGGATCGACCAGCGGGTTGCCGCCACCGACGATGCACCCCACCAGGTTCACCTTGATGGCGATCTTCTCCCCCTTCCGGTACCCGGAATTCCCGCCGCCGTGATTTCGGTTGAAGTTGCGGAATAGGGCTTCCCACGCTTCGGCGTCATTGCCGCCGCCGGTCAGCCGGCGCATGGCCGCCGACATCATGCGATCGGCCGCGGGCTGGCTGGTGTGTTCGCTCTCCCACCAGTGGCCCTTCCCCGGGCCCTCCCAACTGGTCGCGGCCGGGTCGTGCACCCAGACGACGCGGCCCGGGTATAGGCCCTTCGCCACGCCCATGGGCTGGTTGGGGGCGGGGATACCCTCCGGCGCCGGCGCTTCGGGGGTGGTCGCCAGCGCGCCGATGGCGAGGGTCGCGGCAACCAGGAGGCAGGCGCAGGCCAGCACGACCCGCGACCGTCTCCACAGCTCCCTAACCTTGCGGGACGCCGATATGGTCGCCAGCGCGCCCACCATCCACAGCACGAATCCGCTGGCCAGGGGCGCCGCCGCCTGCTGGCACGGATAGGCCGCCCGGGAAGGCTTCGGCAGCACCCTCGTCAGGAACCACATCAACGACAGCAGGCCGGTGGCGCAAATCGTCCACCTCGCCCCGCCGGTCAGCCGCCGGGCGGCTCTTGGGCATACAGCGTGGAGGTCGTTATCCGAGATTTCCATATCGGTCTCCTGGTCCACGGCCAGTATACACCGGGTTTCGATTCTGGCGAACCGCTCCCATCTCATGTGCGCTTCGGAGTTGTGGTTTCGGATTCGGATTCGAGACGAATCCGAAATTGGGGATTGAGTAGCCCGTCACCGAATTGGGCGGTGGCGGGGAGGGAGAGGGTGGCGAAGTGGCCGCGTTCGTATTTGGCGAAGGCGGCGGCGGCAATCATGGCGGCGTTGTCGGTGGACAGGCCCGGGGTCGGGAAGAGCACCGGGAACGGGAGCCGCGCCGCCTGCGCCGCGCGGCGCAGGCCCTGGTTGGCCGCCACGCCCCCGGAAACGATCAGCGCGCAGGCACCGATATCTTCCGCCGCCGGGCGCACCCGCCGCAACAGCTCCTGAATCACGGTGTATTGGAACGAAGCCAGCAGGTCGAGCGTGGCGCGGGGCGTCACCGCCAGCCACTCCTCGTCCGCCGGCCGCGGAGTGCGCTTCAGCAGCGCGCGCCGGGCCTCCAGTTCGGCGGCCAGGTCGCGCGCCTCGGTCCAGCGCAGGACGGCGGTCTTCAGCCCGCTGAAGCTGAAATCCAGCGCGTTGCCTTTCATCTTGGCCAGCGTGAAGCGCACCGCTCCGGGGTCGCCGTGCGGCGCCAGCCGGTCGATCACCGGGCCGCCCGGGTAGCCGAACCCGAGGAGCTTGGCGACCTTGTCGAACGCCTCCCCGGCCGCGTCGTCGCGGGTCTTCCCCAGCAAGCGGTAGCGCCAGCCTTCGGCGATCTCGAACAGGTGCGTGTGCCCTCCGCTGACGACCAGAGCCAGCGCGGGCAGTTCCACCTCTCCCCCGCCCTGGCGCGTCTCCATCACCACGGCGTGGATGTGGCCCTCGATGTGATTCACGCCGATGAGCGGCAGCCGGTGCGCCAGGCACAGGGACTTGGCGAAGGTCAGGCCCACCAGCAGCGAACCCACCAGCCCCGGTCCGCAAGTCACCGCCACGGCGCCCAGTTCCGGGTAGGCGCTCCCGGAGCGCTCCATCGCTTCGCGCACCACCGGCACGATGGCGCGCAGATGCTCGCGCGAGGCCAGCTCCGGCACCACGCCGCCGTACTTGCCGTGCGTGTCGAACTGCGACGCCACCACGGAGGCGAGCAGGCGGGTGGAATCCTCCACCACCGCGGCCGCCGTTTCGTCGCACGAAGTTTCAATTCCGAGGATGCGCAAGTTGATAACCTGGATCTGTAGCCGATGCTGGTCTCTGAATTCGATTATCCCCTGCCGGAGGACCGGATTGCCCAACGGCCGCTGGAAGACCGCGCCGGCTCGCGCATGCTGGTCCTGTACCGGGACGAGCGGCGCTGGGAGGATCGCTGGTTCCGCGAACTCCCCGCCTTCCTCCGGCCCGGCGACTGCCTGGCGCTGAATAACTCCCGGGTCTTTCCGGCGCGCCTGTTCGGCCATCGCGCGGGCGTCCGCTCGCTGCCCGTCGGCAAGAACAACCCCAAGCGCTGGCAACACCTGAGCGGGGAGGTGGAAGTCTTCCTGACCCGCCCGGTTTCCGGCGACCGGCTGACCTGGGAAGCGCTGGTCCGTCCCGGGCGCAAAATGCGGATCGGCGAGCGAGTGCGCTTTTCCGGCGACGTTGAGGCCGAGATCCTCGCCCGCGGAGAATTCGGCGAACGCACTCTGCGTTTTCATCTTGCCGGAGACATCTACGAGCACCTGGAACGTCTGGGGCACGTGCCCCTGCCGCCCTATATTCACCGTGCCGACGAGGCGGCCGATCGCGAGCGCTACCAGACCGTTTTCGCGCGCCAGCGGGGTTCGGTGGCCGCGCCCACCGCCGGCCTGCACTTCACGCCCGAGATCCTGGACGCCTGCCGCGCCGCCGGCGCCGAAATCGCGCAACTGACGCTACACGTGGGGCTGGGGACGTTTCAGCCGGTGCATGCCGAAGTGGTCGAGCAGCACCGCCTGCACTCGGAATGGTACGAAATCGGCGAGGAGGCCGCCAGCCGCCTGCAAACGGCGCAGCGCGTCGTCGCCGTGGGCACCACCAGCGTGCGGACCCTGGAGAGCGCCGGGGCGCGGGCCGCCCGCGGCGAGACGAACCTGTTCATCTACCCCGGCTTCGAGTTTCGCACGGTGGGCGCGATGCTGACCAACTTCCACCTGCCCAAGTCGAGCCTGCTGATGCTGGTGTGCGCTTTCGCCGGCCGGGAACTGACGCTGGGCGCCTACCGCCACGCGGTGGAAACCGGCTACCGCTTTTTCTCCTATGGCGACTGCATGTTGATTCTATAACTTATGATGGAGTCATGGACATCCTCCGCCGGCTGCTCCCGCTCGCACTCCTGGGGGCGTGCTGCGCCAGCGCGCAGGTGATCGAATTCGAGTCCGGCGGCCTGAAGTACCAGACCCTGACCCGGCGCGGCGTCACCGTCATGTACGCCCACCTGCCGGCGCGTGTGCGCCAGTGGGACATCCTGCAAGTGGCGGTTTCCAACGGCTCTCCGTCGGAATGGAACGTCCAGCCGGAGAGCATTGAGTTTCACCGCAAGAGCGGCGAGGTGCTGCGCGCCGATTCGGCCAACTTCGTTGTCAAGTCGCTGATGGAACACGCCGGGCGCAACGACGTCGTCCGCATGGTGACGGCGTACGAAATGGGGCTCTACGGCATGCAGCGCTTCCGCTCCACCAACGGCTACGAGCAGCGCCGGCAGTCGGCGCTGGCGGAGGTTTCCTCGGCGCGAGTGAAGGCCGCCGCGGCGGCTTCGGCCATCGCCTTCGTGCAGACCAAACTGAAGCCGGGAGAATCCACCGACGGCGCGGTCTTCTTCCCCACCGCGGGCCGCCCGCTGGGCGCCGGACGCCTGATTATGCGAGCGGCGGGTGAAGTGTTCGAGTTCGACGCCGAGCCCGCCGCTCCGTGATAGCGCGGGTCAGAAACTGACGCGCATCCCGATTTGTATGTTGCGCGGGAAGTTCAACTGCTGCACCGGCAGGATGCCAAACTGGGCGTCCGAGGGATTGCCGGCCGGCGGGTCGCCGCGCAGCGGCGTGTTGGTGAAGTTGAACGCCTCCCCGCGCAGTTCCAGCTTCCAGCGCTCGTTCAGGTCGAACTTTTTGGCCACCGACAGGTCGCTTTGCCAAGCCGTGTGGCCGCGCAACTGGTGGAAGCGCGGCATGAGCTGCGTCTGCTCGAAGGGCTGGTTTTGCGTAAAGCATTCCCGGCGCCGGTCGAACCACTGGGTCTCGCTGCGCTCCACCTGCCGCGGATCGCCGCACAGGTACTTCCAGCCGGTCCAGGCGCCCAGCGGCACGCCGGACAGGTAACTGAGCGTCCAGTTGACGTTCCAGCCGCCCAGCAGCGCTTCGGGCGCCTTGCCCATGCCGTTCAGGTGGGCGCGGCCTTTGCCCAGGGGCACGTCCCAGATGCCGACATATTGGAAGTTGTGGCTTCGGTCCGCGCCGGTGACGACGCTGTCGGCCCAGTCTTTGAACCACTCGAAGTTATACTCCTGGCGGGCCACGTTCTCCATCTGCTTGGACCAGGTGTAGGCGAGCATCCAGGTGAGCGCGCCGCCCTTGGAGCGCTGGCCGAGCATGCGTTTCTCGAAGCGCGTTTGCAGGCCGTTGTAGTGCACGCTGCCCCACGGGTTGATGGCGCTTTGGACGCTGTTGAATTGCGGGATGCGCCGCAACAGCTCGCGCCGCTGCACCGTCGGGCTGGCCCCCAGCGACACGTTGAGCGGCAGAATCCCGTACCACGGATTGGTCACCGCGGCCTGGTAGAACGAGGGGTTGCGGTAGGCCGCCTCGTAGTCCGCCTGGTTCATCTCGGAGAGCTGGATGGTGCGGGTTTCCTTCTTCGTGAGCGAGCCGACGTAGGAAACCTCGAGCACCATGTTCCAGGGCAGCTCGCGTTCCAGCGTGTAGGACCACTGGAAGGTGCGCGGAATGGGGCGGTTGCGCGCGTCGAAGGAGACGCCGGTACCCACGTTGGTGTTGATGCCCAGGCGGTTGCCGTTGGGCACGATCAGCCCGTCCGGCCAGGGGTTCTCCAGCGAGTAGTTGCCGGTGAGGGGCCGCGGCGTCCGGTCGCCGTCGTTGGAGCGGATGTAGGGTGTCTGGATGCTGAAGCCGGTAGTCTGCGAGTTTTGGGTAGCCGTGCGGTGGTAGATGCCGAACCCGCCGCGCATCACCGTCTTGGGCAGGAACTGGTAAGCGACGCCGAAACGCGGCTGGAGGTTGGTCCAGTCCGTGTCGTACACGTTGCGGGGCACACCCCCCACTCCGGCGAACTGCAACCCGCCCTTGATCACGCTGGGCGCCTTGGGAAAGTTGGGGTCCGCGGCGGCCAGTTTCTGCCAGACCGGCAGCACCTTGCCGGTCAAGTCCTGATTGACGGCATCGAAGTTAAAACCGGCCACCAGGCGGTTGTGCGACTCGACCAGTCCCGCCTGCCAGTCGTAACGCAGGCCCACGTTGAGGGTCAGCTTGCTGGATACCTTCCAGTCGTCCTGGAAGTAAAAGCCCCAGTAAGGCTCGCGGCGCAGGAAGCTGTCGTTGAAGTCGACGTAGCCGCTGTTCATGTCGCCGAGCAGCAGGTCCGCCACCGATGCGCCGTCCAGCACGCCAGCCAGGCGCCGGCCCTGGTGCTGCCGGCTCCAGACCGTGTCGAAATTGAACAGGCCGGAGCTGCGGCCGCCCTGCTTGTTGTGGCGGATGAGCTTGGCGTACTCGGCGCCGTATTTCACCGAGTGCCGGCCGCGCGTCTCGGCCGCGTAAAGCTGCGAGTTGAGCTGCTGGCGCGAGCTTTGGTTGAGGTACTGGTTGCCGAAGATCTCGTTGTAGCCGGAGACCTGCACGCGCGGGGCGCGCCTGTTCGGGTAGGTCGGCACCAGCGGAATGTTCTTGATGCCGAGCTTGTCGTAGGTGAATTCGCCGCCGCTGGAATCGTCCGGGAAGTTTTCCACAAAGCGGTCGTAGCTGGCCTGCCAGTGCACGATGCGCGTCGGCGATTGCAGCCAGTCGTAGGCGAATTTCCAAACCTGGTCGCGGCGCACCGTGCCGGTCATGTTGCCGTTCTGCGCCGGCGGATCGAAGCCGTTCGAGTTGCGGAACTCCGAGCCGTCCTGCCAGGTGTAGCTCGTGTTGAAGCGGTGCTTGTCGTTGATGACGTGGTCCCACTTGACGATGTGCTGCTCGTAGCGGTACTTGCCCAGATTGTCGCCGCGCACGAAGTTCTGCGAAAGCGACTGCGGCTGGTAGTTCGGCGCCGGGTAGTACTTCAGAATGTTCTGCCCCACCGCGCTCTGTCTGCTGGCCGGAATCATGTTTCCCGGGAAGGGATCGCGGATGTACACGCCGCCGCTGGTGCAATTGGTCCCCGGCAGGGTGCAAGAGCGGGAGGTTATCGGATCGAAGACCTTGATGGTGCTGGTCTGGCCCTGGGGGATGAATTTCGAGAAGTCGCCGGCGCGAATCTCCATTGGCGGCACGGAGGTGACGCTGGGGAACGGAGTGCGCTCGCGCCAAACCTCGAGGGCGTACATGAAGAAGTCCTTGTCCTGGCGGATGGGGCCGCCGATCTGCCCGCCGAACTGGTGCTGGTTGCGGAAGCCGCGCTTCTGCGCCGAAGCGTTGTTCTGTCTGGCGTTGGCGTCCAGGATACGGTTGCGCCAGAAGTCGAAGAAGGAGCCGTGAAACTCATTGGTGCCGGACTTGAGCGTCGTGCTCACCGTCCCGCCGCCCGTGCGCGCGTACTGCGCGTCGTAGGTATTCACCATAACCTTGAATTCCTGGATGGCTTCCACGTTCGGCGCCACGTTGAAGGTGCCGTTGGTCGAGATCGGCGCGCCATCCAGCAGGAACTGGTTCGAGCCGTTGCGCCCGCCGTTGATGGTGAAGCTGCCGTTCACGTCCCAGGCGCGCGTGCCCGAGAAGCCGGAGCTGCCGAACTGCCGCTGGTCGAAGGTGACGCCCGGAGAGAAGCGCATCAGCATGTAGCTTTGCCGTCCGTTGAGCGGCAACTCCTGCACCTTGATCGGATCGAACACCGCGCCTCGCGACGCCGTGGCGGTCTGCACCAGTTCCTGCTCGCCGACCACGGTCACCTCCTGCGTTACCTGTCCGACCTCGAGAACCACATTCAGGTTCAGCTTCTCGGCCACCTGCAAGACGATGCCCGTGCGGCGCATGGTCTGGAATCCGGCGGCGGTCACCGTGACCGTGTACATGCCCGGCTCCAGGCCGGGAATGGTGTAGATTCCCTGTTCGTTGGTTACGGTTTCGTTGCTGATATTCGTGTCCTGTTTGGTCGCCTTGACCGCAACCCTGGGAACGGCCGCGCGCGATGCGTCGGACACTTGTCCAAGGATGGTGGCGCGATACTCCTGCGCCGTGGCGAGGCTGGAAGCGAAAACAGCCGCGGAAACGAGCACAAACACACTCTTCCCGAACATGAGATATTGATACCCCTTTCCCTTAGTTCACCCGTTAAGACTCAGGCGCCGCGGCCACCCATTCCCGGGCAACCGCGGCTGCGGATAATAGATATCACATTTCGCGGCCGAAATCAGCCCCCCGTTGCGGTTGACACTCGCTGTCAGAAGAAGAACTTCGCCGCCAGTTGAGCAAAGCGGGGAAAGTTGAGCTGGCTCTTGGGCAGAATGCCGAAGTCCTGGCTGGTGAAACTGGTGCTGGGCCCGGGACGGATGACCGTGTTGGTCACGTTGAACATCTCGGCGCGGAACTGCACCCGGTAGCGTTCGCGAATGGTCACCATCTTTTCGACGGCGGCGTTCAGCAGCGGTTTCTGCGGGTTGCGGATGTTGCCCGGGAAGCGGTCCGGCAAGGTGCGCTGGGTGTTGGACGGCCGCTGCACATAGCAGGATTTGTCGTTGTTGAACCAGTGGTTCTCATCCTGCTTGTCCGCCGCCCATTTTCCGCAGTAGTTGATCAGGTCCGGCCAGCCGGTGGGGTATCCGGAAACATACTGGAGAATGCCGGTGATCCGCCAATCGCTGGCAATTCGGGACGCCACGGGACCGCTGACGTTGAGCCACCGCCCGCCCTTGCCGATCGGAAGATCCCAGACTCCGCTGAAACTGATGTTGTGGGTCTTGTCCGTATTACTCAGTTGCTTGATCAGCGGCTGGGTGGTGTCCCAACTGGCGCCAATGCGGTGGTTCTCTTCGAATTCCTTGCCGAAGGTCCAGGAGAACACCCAGGTCATCAACCCGGCGCCGCTGCGCGAGTTGCCGAAGGCCCTGCGCTCGACTTTGGTCTGGAGCGCGTCGGAACGGTAGCGGGAACCCTGGACGCTGTTGTTGGTCATGCCGCCCCACAGCGGATACAACTGCATGAGGCTGGAGCGGGAAATCGAGGGACTGGCGCCGCGGCTGGAGGTTTGCGGCAGGATGCCGTAAAACGGATTGCCGACCTGCGTGCTGTAGAACGTCGGATCGGCGATGGCCTGGTTCAGAAGCGCCAGGCCGGCTTCCCCCGAGGGCCAGTTCAAATCGAAGCTGTGGGTTTCGTAGATCTGCAAATTGCCGGAGTAGGAGATTTCGGCCACCATGCCTTTGGGCAGTTCCCGCTGGAAACCGAACGAATACTGATACGTGCGCGGAATCTTGTAGCGCGAAGGCTCGAAGCCCACGCCGTTTCCGACCGCGGTCATGGCGCCGCCGGCGGACTTGAGGGGCGCGGCCAGTCCTTGCGGAAACGGATTCACGAGGGAATAGGGGCCGATCGGCGCTCCGCTCGCGCAACCGCCGCTGGCGCAGGCCGAGGGAGTCTTCCCGCCGTCCAGCGAAGCGGTATAGCTCGTCGACTGGCTGAATCCATTGGCGCTCTGGGTCCCGGTGGGGGATTTGTAGAACACGCCGGCGCCGGTGCGCAGGACGGTCTTGCCCGTGATGCGATAGGCCAGGCCAACACGCGGCGCAAGGTTGGTCCAGTCGGTGTCGTAGAACCGCCGGGACTGGCCGCCTTCGCCCAGGAACAGCCACTGGCCGGCCAGTGCGGCGGGCGGGTCCGGATACCGATACCTGGGATTGGTGGCATCGTAGGCCGTCTTGCTCGCTTTCCACTGGGCCAGGATCTGGTCGCTGAGAGGGTGCTTGGTGTTGAGATCGAAACCGCGGTTGCGGCGATTGTAGCGCTCCAGGAACGGCACCTGCACGTCGTAGCGCAGACCCAGGTTCAAAGTCAGCTTCGAGTTGACTCTCCAGTCGTCGCCCACGTGGAATCCGTAGTAGGGTCGGGTCCAATAGTAGGTGTCGTTGTAATCGATGCTGGCCGCGGTGGGAATACCCAGCAGGATGGTCGCGATGCTGTTGAATTGGTCGGTCGAGTTCAGCGACCGGCCCGACGCCTGGCGCGTGGGGCCGGAATCGAAGGTGAAGGTGCCGTTGGAATTCCCGATGCCGCCGTTGCCCACGGCGTAGTACATGAACTCGAAGCCCGCTTTGAGGGTGTGCCGCCCTCGCGTCATGGTGAGGCTGGGGTTGAAGTCCCAGGTGCTGCGGGGCGACCAGGTCTGGATCGGACCGCCGCCGCCGAACAGAGTCTGGTAGCCGCCCACGGTAAACCTTGGCACCAGGTCCCGGGAGTAGGTTGGCGCATGAATCATCTGCGTCATGCCGAAGTCCTTGGTGGTCAGTTTCAGCGCTTGGTCGTTGTAGCCCGGAGTCAACTGCGTGAAGCGGCCCCACGAGGCGCGGATATCCAGCACCGTGCCGGCTCCGATGATCTTGGTGTAATCGAGGACCAGGTTGTTGTTGGTGCGCTCGTTGTCCGTGTTCCCCTGCGCCGCCGGCTTGGGGTAGCCGCTCGAGGAACGGAATTCGTAGCCGTGCTGGAAGGTGTACAAGGCGTAGAACTTGTCGTTGACGCCGAACACATGATCCCAGCGAAACATGGGCTGGTTGTAGTAGTAGCGGCCCAGGTTGCCGCTGGCGACGAAGTTGTTGGTGAGCGAACCCATCACGTTCTCCGCCGGGTAGTAGGACAGGATCTTTTGCCCGATGGGGCTGATGCGATTCTGCGGGATTAAGTTGCCCGGAAACGGATTGCGCCAGTAAGTCGAACCGGTCGATCCGCCGCAGGGTTCGAAGGAGCCGGAGGTCTGGCAGTTGTGTGTCGTGAGGGGATCGTAGATGGTCATCCCGAACCGCGAGAAACTCTGCCCGTCCCGCAAGGCCAGGTTGGGCGTATTCGTGTTGGCGGGAAAGGGAACCACTTCCTGCCAGCCTTCGAAGCTGCCGAACACGAAATCCTTGTCCTTGCGGATGGGACCGCCCGCCACACCGCCGAACTGATGCTGGTTGTGAAAGCCGCGGGGAGCGTTCACGAAGTTGTTCTGAAAGCTGTTGGCGTCCATGATGCGGTTGCGCCAGTACTCGAACACGTTGCCCTGCCAGCGGTTGGTGCCGGACTTCAGGGTCGTGTTTACAACTCCGCCCTGAAAGCGTCCGTAGGCGGCGTCGTAGGTATTGGTCATGACCTTAAACTCCTGCACCGCCTCGACGTTGGGAGCCAGTTGCCAACTGCCGCTGTTGTCGCTGATGGGAGCGCCGTTGAGCAGGAACAGGTTGCCGCCCGGGCGCGCGCCGTTGATCTTGTAACTGCTGTTGACGTCCCATCCGCGGGTGCCCGAAAAGCCGCTGGCGCCGAACTGCTCCTGGGTGAAGATCACGCCCGGCGTGAGCGACATGAGCATGTAGGTTTGGCGTCCGTTCAGCGGGTAGGACTGGGTTTTGACCGAATCGAACACCAGTCCGCGGCTGGCGTCCGCCGTGTCAATCAACTCCTGCTGGCCGACCACGGTCACTTCCTGGGTCATCTGGCCCACCGTCATCTGAAAGGCCAGGTTCATCTTCTGAGCCACCTGAAGGGTGATGGACTCGCGCTTCATGGACTGGAAGCCGCTCGCCGTCGCCTCGACGCTGTAAGTGCCGGGATCCAGGTAGGGGATCGTATAGACCCCGTCCGTGGTGGTTTTCACCTCTTTAGCCGCATTGGTCGCGGTGTTGGTGGCGCGCACCGTCGCGCCCGGAATGGCGGCGCCGCTGGGGTCCGTCACCGACCCGGTCAGGGTCGCGCGGAAGTCCTGGCTCCAGGCCAGGAACGAGAAAGACAGGAAAAGGATAAGGATGTTTTTCATTTCCGCACCTCCCGAGAGTTAACAATTGTTGCCGAAGGTTCAGGATACCTTCTCCGCGCAGCGCAAAACAAGCGCCCGGCCGCGGTTTGACAGCCTCGCGAAACGCCTGTTAGAGTGTGGTTTCCATGAGCGATCCCGCGCCGTTAAAACGTACGCCGTTGAATTCCGTCCACCGCCAGGCTGGGGCGCGGATGGTGGATTTTGGCGGCTGGGACATGCCCGTGCAGTACAGCGGCGTGATCGACGAACACAACACCATCCGCAAGGGCGTGGGCCTGTTCGACGTCAGCCACATGGGCGAGATCGAGATTCGCGGCCCCGAGGCGTTTGCGTTGGTGGATTACGCCACCACCAACGCGCCGGCGCGGCTGGCGACCGGCCAGGCGCAGTACTCGGCGCTGGTCTACGAGCACGGCGGTTTCGTCGACGACATCCTGGTGCACAAAGTCGCCGGCGATCATTACTTTCTGTGCGTCAACGCGTCCAACCAGGAAAAGGATTTCGAGCACATCCGCTCCCTGAATCGCTGGCAGGCGGAAATCGAGTTCGCCAGCCCGCGCTACGCGCAGATCGCCGTGCAAGGCCCGCGCGGGCTGGAAACGCTGCAAAAACTGACGCCGGTGGCGCTGGCGCCCATCCGTTACTACCACTTCACCGACGGCGAGGTGGCGGGCGCGGCGGCGCGCATCGCCCGCACCGGCTACACCGGCGAGGACGGCTTCGAGATCTACGTCGCGCCCGGCGAAGCGCCGCGCATCTGGGCGGCGCTGCTCGATGCGGGCACCGAATTCGGCATCAAACCGTGCGGGCTGGGGGCGCGCAACACGCTGCGCCTGGAAGCCAAGATGGCGCTTTACGGCCACGAGATCGACGCCTCCGTCACGCCCTGGGAAGCCGATCTGGCCTGGATCGTCAAACTCGATAAGGGCGATTTCCTGGGCCGCGCCGCGCTGGTCAAGCAGAAGGAAGCGGGCATCCGGCGCAAGTTGATCGGTTTCGAAATGCGCGGGCGCGGCATCGGCCGCGACGGCTATGAGGTGCAGGTGGACGGCTTGGCGGCCGGGTGGGTCACCAGCGGCGGGCCTGCGCCCACGCTGGGCAAAAACATTGGGTTGTGTTATCTGCCGGTGGAGCAAGCCGAAATCGGCAGGGTCATTCATGTAGTGGTCCGCGGCCAGCCGGTGGAGGCGGTCACGGTCCCAACTCCGTTCTATAAACGAGCCAAATAGACATGTATCCCGAGAATTTCCGTTACACCAAGGAACACGAGTGGGTGATGGTGGAGGGCGATACCGGCACGATGGGAATCACCGACCATGCCCAGAGCGAACTGGGCGACATCGTATACGTCGATCTGCCCAAAGCCGGCACGGTGGTCGAACGCGGCAAAACGCTCGGCTCGGTCGAGTCCGTGAAGGCCGTCTCCGACGTGTATGCACCGGTATCGGGAGAGGTCGTGGCGGTCAACGACGAGCTGGCCACGGCCCCCGAAAAGCTCAACCAGGATCCCCACGGCAGCGCGTGGCTGGTCCGTATTCGCCTGTCGGCGCAGGATGAAATTCTGCAACTTCTCACCGCCGCCGGCTATCAGGAATACTTAGGCGCTCAAGATTGATGCGTTACTTACCGAAGTCCGACTCCGAGCGGCGCGCGATGCTGGAAACCTGCGGCGCGGCCTCGCTCGAAGAACTTTTCTCACATCTGCCCGCGGAAATCCGGCTCCAGCGTCCGCTGAACCTGGAACCCGGCCAGAGCGAGTACGAGATCATCGACTATTTCCGCGCGCGCGCAACCGAGAACGCCAACGGTTACGCGTCCTTTCTCGGCGCCGGCGTGTACTCGCACTACCGCCCGGTGCTGTGCGACGTGGTGGCTTCGCGCGGCGAGTTCCTGACCTCCTACACTCCCTACCAGTCGGAGATCTCGCAAGGCACGCTGACCACCATCTTCGAGTTCCAGACCATGCTGGCGCAGTTGACCGGCATGGAGGTGGCCAACGCCTCCATGTACGACGGTTCGACGGCTACGCCCGAGGCGGCACTGATGGCAGCTCGCATCACCGGCCGCTCGCGCATTCTCGCGTCCCGCACGGTGCACCCCGAGTACCGGCAGGTGCTTGAGACCGACATGAAGTACCAGGGACTCCCGGAGGCCGAATTCGGCTACCAGGCCGAAACCGGCGCGCTGGACCTGGCCGGCATCGAGGCCGCCCTCGATGACCAGACCGCGGCCGTTCTCATTCAGTCGCCCAACTTCTTCGGCGTCGTGGAAGACGTGCAGGCCGCCGCCGAACTGGCCCACAAGCGCGGCGCTCTGCTGGTGGTCCTGTTCGCCGAGGCGGTTTCGCTGGGCCTCGTGCGCCCGCCCGCGGAGGCCGACATCGTGGCCGGCGAACTGCAATCGTTCGCCATCTCGCCCAGCTTCGGCGGGCCGTTCGCCGGCGTCATCGCGACCAAGGAGAAATTCATGCGGCAGATTCCCGGCCGCCTGGTGGGCGAAACCCGCGACTCGCGCGGCAACCGCGCCTTCTGTCTTACCCTGGCCACGCGCGAGCAGCACATCCGGCGCGAGAAGGCCACCTCGAACATCTGCACCAACCAGGCGCTGATCGCGCTGATGGCGACGGTCTTCATGACCGTCTACGGCAAGCAGGGCCTGCGCGAACTGGCCGAACAGAACCTGGCTAAGGCCCACTACCTGGCCGGCAAGCTGCCGCGCAAGTTCGGCGGACCGTTTTTCAACGAGTTCGTCGCGACCTCCGGAGGGAAATCGCCGGAGGCCATCAACCGCGCGCTGCTGGAGAAAAAGATCGTCGGCGGGCTGCCGCTGGGCGCCCACTATCCGGAGTTGAAGGACTGCCTGCTGCTGTGCGCCACCGAGATGAGCCGGCGCGAACAGATGGATGCGGTCGCGGAGGCGTTTGCCGCATGATTCGCAAGACCCGTCCTCACATCACGCAGAACGAAGCGCTGCTGTTCGAGATCAGCTCGCCGGGCAAGAAGGCGTACCAGTTGCCCGAACTCGACGTGCCCGCGGTGGACCCGTCCGCGGCCCTGGGCGCGGGCAACGTACGCGACCAGATCGAGGACTTCCCCGAGGTCAGCGAGGTCGAGGCGATCCGCCATTTCACGCGCCTGTCCACCTGGAACTACGCCATCGACCTGGGTCTCTATCCGCTGGGCTCCTGCACCATGAAATACAACCCGCGGGTGAACGAAGCGGTGGCGCGCCTGGAGGGCCTGGCCTGGGCGCACCCGTACCAGCCCGAGGAATTGTCGCAAGGCGCGCTGGAGATCATGGCCCGGCTGGAAACGGCGCTCGAAGAGATCACCGGCATGGACGCCGTGACGTTGCAGCCGGCGGCCGGCGCGCATGGCGAGCTGACCGGTTTGCTGGTGGTGCGGGCGGCGCTGGAAGCGCGCGGCAACCCGCGCAAAAAAATCCTCATTCCGGACTCGGCGCACGGCACCAACCCGGCCACAGTGGCCATGGCCGGTTACAAGGTGGAGAACGTCAAGTCCAACGACCGCGCCATGGTGGACCTGGAGACGCTGGAGCGCGTGGTGGACGCCGATGTGGCCGGGCTGATGGTGACCAACCCCAACACGCTGGGCGTGTTCGAAGAGAACATCGCGCGGGCGGCCCAAATTCTGCACGCCAAGGGCGCCATGGTCTACATGGACGGCGCCAACATGAACGCGCTCATGGGCATCGCGCGGCCGGGCGACTTCGGCGTCGACGTGATGCACCTGAACTTGCACAAGACCTTCTCGACGCCGCACGGCGGCGGCGGCCCGGGGTCGGGGCCGGTGGCGGTGAAGAAGCACCTGGAACCGTTCCTGCCCGTGCCCCGGCTGAAGCGTGCCGGCGAGCGCTGGGCCTTCGATTACGACCGCCCCCAGTCGCTCGGTCGCGTGCGGGCCTTCTACGGCAATTTCGGCGTGCTGGTGCGCGCGCTGGCCTACATCCTGGCCTGCGGCGGACCGGGTCTGAAGGCCGTGACCATGGACGCGGTGCTTAACGCCACCTACCTGCGCAAGCGGCTGGAGGCGTACTTCGACCTGCCTCATTCGGCGCCCACGCTGCACGAGGTGGTCTTCAGCGACGACCGGCAGGCCAAGCTCGGCGCGCGCAACTCCGACATCGCCAAGCGCCTGATCGATTACGGCTTCCACCCTTACACGGTCAGCTTCCCGCTGATCGTACACGGCGCGATGATGATCGAGCCTACGGAAACCGAGAGCAAGCAGGAGTTGGATCTGTTCGCCGACGCCCTCATCTCGATCGCCAAGGAGATCGAGGAGGATCCCAAAGAGGTGACCGCCGCGCCGCACCTGACCCGCACCAGCCGAGTCGACGAGGTCACGGCGGCGCGCAAACCGGTCTTGCGCTGGCGCCCCGGCGCCGCGCCGGCCAAGTAGCCGCCGTGAAACGCGGAGTCTGGATCGTCCTGGGACTGGTCCTGCTCCTGCGCCTGCCGTTTCTCAATCAAGCCATCCAGGGCGACGACGTCAAGTACATCGCCCTGGCGCAACACGCCCAAATCGACCCGCTGCATCCCAAGCACACGCCCTACGTCTTCGAGGGCAAGGTGGTGGACATGCGCGGGCACCCGCACCCGCCGCTAAACGCCTGGGTGCTGGGCGGCCTGCTGGCGTTAGTTGGCGATGTGTACGAGGTTCCCTATCACGCCGCCTACATCGTCTTCAGTGTGATCGCCGCGCTAGCCATGTGGTCGCTGGCGCTACGCTTCTCTTCACGGCCGCTGCTGGCAACGCTCCTGTTCCTGGCCACGCCCGCGTTTGTGGTCAACGGCGGGTCGCTCGAATCCGACCTGCCGTTTCTGGCCTTCTGGCTGGCCGCGGTGGCGCTCTTCGTCCGGGCCGCCGATAGGCGCTCGCTCGCGATTCTGATGGCCGCGTGCCTGACCATGGCGCTGGCCGCGCTGGCCGCCTATCAGGCCGTCGTCCTCGTGCCCGTGCTGGCCGCCTGCCTGTGGTTCCACCAGCGCCGCTGGCGGTGGGGATGGCTGGCGCTGGCGACTCCGCCGCTGGTTCTCGCTGCCTGGCAGGTTTGGGAGCGGGCCTCCACCGGCGCGCTGCCCGCCGCCGTGCTGGCGGGTTACTTCCAGACCTACGACCTGCAATCGCTCGCCAACAAGCTGCGCAACGCCGGCGCGCTCACCGTGCATTCGGCGTGGCTGGTTTTTCCGGGCCTGGTGCTGGCGGCCTTCCGCCGCTGGTGGCCGGTGGCGGTTGCGGCGGCGGCGGCCGGCTTTTTCCTGGACGCGCACCCGCTGTTTTGGGTGTCGTTCGGCACGGGCGTGCTGCTGATTGCCTCGTTGTGCAAACCGGATTTCTTGCGCGCCTGGGCGCTGCTTTTTTTCGCCGCGGCACTGGCGATGTTCTTCGCCGGATCGGCGCGCTACCTGCTTCCCATGGCCGCGCCGGTGGCGCTGCTGGTCACCGAGCAATTGCGCGACCGGCCCCGGTGGCTCGCCGCCGGCTTCGCCCTGCAACTCGCCTTGAGCCTGGCGCTGGCCGCGGTCAACTACCAGCACTGGGACGGCTACCGCCTGGCCGCGCGGGCGCTGGCCGGCGACGCGGCGCGCGGGCGCGTGTGGACCAACGGCGAATGGGGCCTGCGCTTCTATCTCGAAGCCGAGGGAGCGCTGCCGATCCAGGAAGGCCAGGCCGTGCAGCCCGGCGAAATCGTGGTTTCCAGCGAACTGGCCTACCCAATTTCGTACACCACCGGCGGCGGCCGGCTGACGCGTATGGCGGAGTGGGAGATCGGCTCACCCCTGCCACTGCGGCTGATTGGACTGGGCGCGCGTTCGGGCTGGTCTACGGCTTCCTTCGGATTGCGGCCCTTCGATGTGTTCACCGGAGTGATCGACCGCGTGCGCGCCGGCGTGGTGGTGGCGCAGGAGCCCAAGCTCACCTGGCTCCCCATGAACGCGCCCGAGGCGGAATCGCAAATCGCCAGCGGCATCTACAA
>JACQZT010000225.1 GCA_016213755.1 Acidobacteriota bacterium
CATTCGCCCCGCGTTTAACGTGATTGCGGCCACGGTGGCCGAACTCGGCGGCGTCTACGCCGTGCCGAACCTGCGCGGCGGCGGCGATTTCGGCGACAAGTGGCACCGCGCCTGCATGCTGGAAAACAAGCAGAACACCTTCGACGACTTCATCGCCGCCGCCGAATGGCTGGTGGCGAATAAGTACACCCGCCCCGCGCGCCTGGCCATCGCCGGCGGCTCCAACGGCGGCCTGCTGGTGGGCGCCGCGATGACCCAGCGGCCCGAACTGTACGGCGCCGTGCTGTGCGACGTGCCCCTGCTCGACATGATCCGTTACCACACCTTCAAGCTCGCGCCCCTATGGGTGCCCGAGTATGGCTCGTCGGAAGATCCCAAGCAGTTCGCTTACATCCTCAAGTACTCGCCCTATCAGAACGTGAAAAAGGGCGTGAAGTACCCGGCGGTCATGTTCAAAACCGGCGACTCGGACACCCGCGTCGACCCGCTGCACGCCCGCAAGATGACCGCCCTGGTGCAGGCCGCCACCGGCTCGGACCGCCCCGTGCTGCTGCACTACGACACCGCCGCCGGCCACTCGGCCGGCAAGCCGCTGGACCAAGCCATCCAAGAGCAGTCGGAAACCCTCGGCTTCCTGCTGCACCAAATCGGCGTGCCGCTCGAGTGACCGCGTAGGCAAGCGGTCTACCGCCCGGTTTTGGCCAATTTCTCAAACAGGTCGTAAAACACCGGGTCGCGTTGCACATTCGTAGCCACGCGGATGAGATGCCGGCCGGCCTTCCGCTCATACCGGAAATCGTCGGTCAGCACCGGGCTGGGAACCAGCGCCGAGGGAATCCAGCGCGGATCGACAATCCAGGCCACCGCCGAGATGTCCCAGATCACCTTCGACCACGGATACGACCGCGCCTTGCCCTGAATGCTTCCGCGTTGGTACTCCAGAAACTGCTCGAACAAGTAGTCGCCGAGCTTGGACCGGCCTTTCACCCAGCGTTCCATTTCCGGCTCGGTGGTGCGCAGGTGTTCGGCCACGTTCTTGGTGGGAATCTGCACCAGCGGCACGCCGCTGTCGAAAAGAATGCGCGAGGCGTGGATGTCCTGTTGCAGGTTGAACTCTCGCGCCGAGGGCCACTCGTGCGTGGCGCCGCCCAGCCAGACCACCACGATGCGCTCCTTGATCTTCGGCTCCATCAGGATGGCCGAGGAGACATTCGCAGGGCAGCCCACCGTCAGCACGTAGAGTGGCGCCGGCCGGGGCTTCATCGCCCGGGCGATGAGATCCCGCGCGGCGGGACTATCCACCGGCTTCCCGGCCGCTTCCAGGAACCGGTCGGAGCCTCGGAAGGCCAATCCGGCGCCGTCCCGCCCGAGGAACTTCAGGATGCGCAGGATCTCCTGGTAACTTTTCTCCATGCCATCGCCGGCGCTGGTCGAGCGTTTGTTCAGATACGGCGCCGCGTAGATCGCCTCGACCTCCATGCGCTCCGGCGACAGGATCGCGTACGCCACGGCATACTGGTCGTCGATTTCGTTATAGGTGTCGGTGTCGAGGACCACCGAAACCTTGCCGGTGGGCGGCTCCAGCATCTTGTTCGGCGCGGCCGGCTGGGCCAGGAGCAGCCCCGGCGATAGCGCGGCAAGTTGACGGCGGGTGATTGGGGGCATCGGGCTATATGATATCAGCCGCCGAGGTATTGCACTTCCTCCTCGAGTTCCAGGCCGAACCGCGCGCGCACGCGCTCCTTCAGTTCGCTCACCAGCTCGCGAAACTCGCGCGCCGTGCCGCCGCCCGAGTTGTAGATCAGGTTGGCGTGATAGCCGGCCACCCGGATGCCGCCGGCGGCCATCCCTTTGGCGCCCACTCGTTCCAGGAACCAGGCCGCCGGGACCTTGCCTTCCCGCACCGCTTCCCCGGGCACCTCGCGCGCGGCCGTTTCCGGAAGTTCCTCCCGCAGCAGGTTCTTGAAGACGCTGCCGGCGCACTTCATCTCGGGCGGAAACTTCCGGTTGCGCGTTTGCACGATGCCGCTGGCAGCGGCATGCAACTCGTCGCGCGACCCCGGCGTCAGGGCCAGCTCCGCTTCGAAGACGATCCAGTCCTTGCGCCGTTTGAAGACGCTCTCGCGGTATTGGAATTCGCACCCGGCGGCGTCTAGATCGCTCATCGCCGCGCCGTCGAAGAAGCGCACGCGGCGCACCCGTTCGGAAATCGAATGACCGTAGGCCCCGGCGTTTCCGTAGATCGCCGCGCCGGTCGAGCCGGGAATGCCCGCCAGCGTTTCGAGCCCCCCCAGCCCGCGCTCGATCGCGAAGTCCACCAAGTCCGCCAGCGCCGCGCCCGCCTCCACGCGCACAATCGAGCCTTGGGCCGAAATCGCCGCGCCGGCAAAGCGCAGCACCAGGCCGGGGAAGCCCGCGTCCGAAGCCACCAGGTTGGTGCCGCCGCCGATCACCACGCACTCCAGGCCGCCGTCGCGCGCCGCTTCAAACGCGCGGATGAAAGCCCCCGCGTCCCGCGCCTCGGCGAAGAGCGCGGCCGGCCCGCCGAACCCGAAGCGGGTATGGCGCGCCAGCGGTTCCGCGCGCCGCACCGTCAGGCCGGGTATTCGCTCCAGCGTGTTCATTCACCTAGAATTATAGAGGAGCAAACGCATGCCGACGGCTTTCCCAGGGTTCCCCTCCGAAGCGATGACTTTTTTCCGCGGGCTGGCGCGCAACAATACGCGCGAGTGGTTCCAGCCGCGCAAGGCCATCTACGACGAGTCCGTGAAGGCGCCCATGATCGAACTGGTCCACGCCCTCAACCGCGCCCTGGCGCGCCTCGCGCCGGCCTATATCAGCGAACCCGAAAAGGCCATCTATCGCCTCTACCGCGACACGCGTTTCAGCCCCGACAAGACTCCTTACAAGACGCACATCGCCGCCATCTTTCCCCGCCGCGGCTTCGAGAAGCACACCTGCGCGGGCCTCTATTTCAGCGTCTCGCCCAAGGAGGTCGAAATCGCCGGCGGCGTCTATATGCCCGGCGCCGGCGAGTTGCAGGCCCTGCGCACCCACCTGGCGGAGCACCACGCGCGCTTCCGCAAGCTGATCCGTTCCCGTGGCCTCGTCACCCTGCTCGGCGAAATGCAGGGCGATCGGCTCGCGCGCGTGCCCAAGGGCTTCTGCTCCGAGCACCCGGCGGCCGATCTGGTGCGCTACAAGCAGTGGCTGTGGTTCGTCTCCCTCGCCCCGGACATTGTGACCACGCCGCGACTCTACGACGAAGTCTTCCACCGCTTCCGGGCCATGCTGCCGGTGGTGGACTTCCTGAACGAACCGTTGCTGGCCGCGCGCAAGAAGCCCGCCGGCGAGGTGTTCTTCGTCTAAATGCCCGGTGGGACCGGCCTCCGGCCGGCCGGTTCCAGGATTACACTTGGCGTATGCGGAATTCGTGCGCGCTGCTGTGGATGATGTTGCTGGCCCAAGCTGCCTGGGCCAGGGAGATTCATGTTTCGGTGAAGGGGAACGACGACAACGCGGGCACGCTGTCGAGCCCGTACAAGACGATTTCGGCCGCCGCCCGGGTGGCGCAACCGGGGGATACGATCACGGTGCACGAGGGGACCTATCGTGAGCGGGTGACGCCGCCGCGCGGCGGGGAATCGGACGCCAAGAGGATCGTCTACCAGGCGGCGCCGGGCGAGAAGGTGGTCATTAAGGGCTCGGAAGCGATCCGCGACTGGAAGCCCTTTACCCCCGGGGTGTGGAAGGCGACGGTTCCGAATTCGCTTTTCGGCAGCTACAACCCTTACAAAGACCTGCTCGCGGGGGACTGGTTCACGGATCGAGGACGGCCGCACCATACCGGGGAGGTGTATCTCAACGGCAAGTCGCTTTGGGAGAGCCACCTGCTGGAGCGGGTGCTGAACCCCCAGCCGGTTGCGAACATCCGGGACCGCGAAGGCTCGACGTACACCTGGTTCGCCGAGAGCGACGAGAAGAACACTTACATCTACGCCAACTTCCACGACAAGAATCCCAACCAGGAACTGGCGGAGATCAACGTGCGCGACAGTTGCTTCTACCCGGACCAGCCGGGGCGCAATTACATCACCGTGCGCGGCTTTCGGATGAGCCAGGCGGCGACGCAATGGGCCGCGCCGACCGCCGAGCAGATCGGCCTGCTGGGCACTCATTGGAGCAAGGGGTGGGTCATCGAGAACAACACGATCAGCGACTCGAAGTGCTCGGGCATCACCCTGGGCAAGGACCGCAAGACCGGCCACAACGTGTGGACCAAGGACCCGCGCAAGGACGGCGCCACGCACTACAACGAGGTGATCGTGCGGGCACTGGAGGCGGGCTGGTCGCGCGAGAATATCGGTTCCCACACCGTCCGAAACAACATCATCTTCGACTGCGAACAGACCGGGATCGCCGGCAGCATGGGAGCCGTCTACAGCCAGATCGCGAACAACCACATCTACAACATCTGGGCCAAGCGGCAATTCACCGGCGCGGAGATGGCGGGGATCAAGCTCCACGGCGCTATCGATGTCGTGATCCGGAACAACCGGATCCACAGCGCCGGGCGCGGACTGTGGATGGACTGGATGGCCCAGGGAACGCGGATCACGGCGAACCTGCTCTACGACAACAGCACGGACGATTTGTTCGTGGAGGTCAATCACGGGCCGTTCCTGGTGGACAACAACGTGTTCCTGTCCGCCGTCAGCTTGAATGACATGTCCGAGGGCGGCGCCTATGTGCATAATCTGATGGCCGGAAGGATCAACAGCCGGCCGGAGCTCAACCGCTCGACGCCCTACCACCAGGCGCATTCGACGGCGCTGGGCGGCTTGAGCAATACCAAGGGCGGCGACAACCGGTTCTTCAACAACATTCTGGCGGGGGAAGCCAGATCCGGGCTGCGAGTTTACGACAGCCGGGAGTACCCGACGCAGACCGGCGGCAACGCCGAAGCCGATCCCAAGCCCGCGGTGGTGGAGGAAGGCGGCAGTGTGTATCTGCGCCTGACGCTGGATTCGGAGGCGCGGACCCCGCTGGTCACCACCGCCTTGTTAGGGAAGGCCCGGATTTCGGGCCTGGCGTATGAGAACGCCGACGGTTCGCCGCTGACCGTCGGCAGCGACTACTTCGGGAAGAAACGGAATGATACCAATCCCAGCGCCGGACCTTTCGAGAATCCGGGGGCGGGGGAGATTCGACTTAAGGTGTGGTGATAAACTACGACGCGAGGAGCAGACGGACATGCGAATTCGAACAGGCTTTGCGATTCTGACATTGATCGCGTTTTTCGGGATGACGGCCGCGGCGGCGGAAGGCAAACTGCGGATCATCATCTTTGGCGCGCATCCGGACGACGCCGAGTATGGCGGGGCCGGGGTGGCGATGAAATGGGCCAAGGCGGGACACGCCGTCAAGTTGGTCTCGACGACCAACGGGGACATCGGTCACTGGGGCCAGGCGGGCGGGCCGCTGGCGCTGCGGCGCACGCAGGAAGTGATGGAGGTGGGGCGCCGGCTGGGCGTCACGACGCAGGTGCTGGATATCCACGACGGCGAGATCATGCCCACGCTGGAGAACCGGCGCACGATCACGCGGCTGATCCGGGAGTGGAACGCGGATATCGTGATGACCCCCCGCCCGAACGACTATCATCCCGATCACCGCTACACGTCGGTGCTGGTGCAGGACTCGGCCTACATGGTGGCGGTGCCGTTTTTCTGCCCGGACGTGCCGCCGCTGAAGCGCAATCCCCTGTTTATCTACACCTCGGACCGCTTCCAGCGGCCTAACCCGTTTCGCGCGGACGTGGCGGTGCGGATCGACGAAGTGATCGAACCGACGCTGGACGCGCTGCTGGTGATGGTGTCGCAGATCCACGAGGGCGGCGCCACGGGCAACGCCAGCCTGTATCCGAGCGACGCAGCCGGCCGCGAGCGGCGAAACAAGCAAGTGCGCGACAACCTGGCGAGGCGGTACGGGCGGCTGGCCGAGCTATACCGCGCCACGCTGTCGAAGTTCTACGGCGCGGAACAAGCCGGAAAGATCCGCTACGCCCAGGCGTTCGAGATCTGCGAATACGGCCGCCAGCCCTCGGCCGAGGAACTCAAGACGCTGTTTCCGTTTTAGGTGTCCGCTCCGCGGTTTCCAGCGGCACCTCGCACTCGCAGCAGTCGCTGCAGCGAAGGCACTTCAGGCAGCGGTGGTTGTCGCAGGCATCCTTGGTGCATCGGACGCAGATCTCCTGCGAGACCTCGCCGCAGATGCTGCACGTGAATACACGGGGACCGTTCATCTCTTCTCCCCCCTGGAGTCGGTCTGCCTGGGCGCGGGCTGGCGAGAAATCGCCGCCCGGCAGCGCTGCGCCTCCTGGTTCATGACCGCCAGCTCGTCTTCCTTGACCGCGGCCAGCTCGACCACGTATTGGCGCAACCGCTCGCGGCTGCCCAGAGTCTCCCCCATCACTCCATCCAGCAGGTCGGCCAGCGCCGGGTTCTGGTAGCGCCGCACGCCTTCGGAGAGCGAACGGAGAAAGGCCTCGATCGCCTGCATGCGGAACAGGGTCTCCAAAGCCAGGCTCAGTTTCTCGGGACGCTCCGCCAGTGCCTTGCCGGTCGCCACCAGGTATCCCACTTCCTTCTTCGTGGAGGCAACTTGGGTGACATACGTTTCGGGCGCGCCGGCGGCCACCCAGGACCGCGGGTTGAGCTGGTCGAGGATGGGCTGGAAGCGCTGCGCCAGGGCCGACAGTTCGGCCAGCATCTTGCGCACCTCCCACTCCGGCGGCAAGCCGGCCGGCTGCGGCCAGGCCACACAGCCAGCGGCGAAGAAGAAGCCCCACACCAGGCGTCGCGTCATCGGTTCGGTCCCAAGTCCTCAGTTTCGCACGGAAAGGGGGTCTCATTCTGGGACCTCAGGGTATGATATATTGATTATCTTCGGGATCGGCCCGCCGGCCTTCGAAGTCCTGTGCGAGTTTTCCTATGGCGGAACACGAAACTTGGCTGACCGCGCTTTTTAACGATCACCTGGCCGGTGTGGGCCAGGCGGCGCTGGCGCTGGTGGGAGCGCATACGGAGGATCCGGCCCGCCCCTGGGCGAACTTCATCACCATGCAGTTTGTGGTGGCCGGGGTGATGATCGTCCTGTTCGCGCTGATCCGGCCGCGGCTCTCCGTCGACCGCCCGGGCAAGCTGCAGCATATCTTCGAGGTCTTCCACGGTTTCTTCCAGGACCAGATCGAAGACGTGGGCGTGCACCACGGTTACAAGTACCTGGCGTTCTTCGGTTCGCTGTTCTTTTTCATTCTGTTCTGCAACCTGCTGGGTCTCATCCCCACCTTCGAGTCCCCGACCATGTTTGCGCCGGTTCCGCTCGGTTGCGCGCTGGCGACATTCGCCTATTTCAACATCGCGGGCATGCGGGAGCACGGGGTACTCAAGTACACGGCCCACTTTGGGGGACCGGTGTGGTGGCTGGCCCCAATCATGTTTCCCATCGAGATCATCAGCACCCTGGCGCGGCCGCTCTCGCTCACCATTCGTCTTTACGCCAACATGTACGCGGGCGAACAGGTGACGCTGGCTTTCCTGAGCATGGTGCCGCTAGGCATTCCGGTCGTCTTTTTCGGCCTGCACGTCTTCGTGTCGTTCTTGCAGGCCTATATTTTCATGCTGCTGACGATTGTTTATGTCAGCGGCGCGGTGGCGCACGAGCATTAATACAGGCATTATCCCGCTTCAGTGTGAGCCCGGCTGCAAGAGGATGACGGGAACCACCTCCTGGGGCGGACATCATAACAAGGAGCAACACGAATGAAGAGCAAACTGTTTCTGATGCTCGCGCTGCTGGCTCTGGCGACGCCCATGATCGCCGCGGAGTCCGGAGCGCCGGCAGGCGCCACCAACTGGGTGGCCATCACTTCGGGCTTCGCCATGGCGATCGCCTCGGCCGTCTGCGGTCTCGCTCAGGCGAAGGCCGTGGCGGCGGCGTGCGAAGGCATGGCGCGCAATCCGGGCGCTTCGGCCGCCATCCGCTTCGCGCTGATCCTCGGTCTGGCGCTGATCGAATCGCTGGCGCTGTACACGCTGGTCATTATTCTGCTGCAAGTGAAGTAGTAGTTGTTTCGACTCGGCCTCCGGACGCGCCCGCAACGGTGTTTCCGGAGGCTTTTTGTCTTGAGGGCACAATGCTGAAACTGGAAGGTATCTATCCGCCGATCGCCACGCCGTTCGACGCGGAGGGCAATCTCTACCGGGCCAAGGTCCGGCACAACGTCGAGAAATGGAACCGCACGGGGCTGGGCGGCTACGTGGTGTGCGGCTCCACCGGGGAGAGCGTCATGCTCACGCCGGAGGAAAAGTTCCGGATGTTCGAATGGGTGGCCGAGGCCGCCGCGCCGGGAAAACTCCTGATGGCCGGCACGGGCGTGGAGAGCGTTCGCGAAACCGTCTGGCTCACCAATCGCGCGGCCGAAATGGGCTACCAGGCGGCCATGGTCCGCACGCCGCACTACTACAAGAACCTGCTCAACAAGGCGGAGGCGCAAGCGCTGTACTTCCGTGCCGTGGCGGACCAGGCGAAAATTCCGCTCATGATCTACAACTGGCCGCAGGCGACCGGAGTGGACATCCCGGTGGAGGCGGTGGTGGCGCTGTCGGAACACCCCAATGTCATCGCCATCAAGGAAAGTTCCGGCAACCTCGAGAAGGTGATGCAAATGATCCGCGAGGTGAAGCCCGGCTTCCAGGTGCTGGTGGGTTCGGCGCCCACGCTGTGGCCGTCGTTCGCGGTGGGAGCCGTGGGAGCGGTGCTGGCCTACGCCAACGCCGCGCCTTACTCGACCATCGCCATCTGGGAGGCACACCGCACCCGCGAGTCCGACGCCGCCCGCGACTGGCAGAACCGCATCGCGCGCGCCTCCGTGCTGGTCACTACGAAGTACGGCATTCCGGGTTTGAAGTACGCCATGGACCTGAACGGATACTACGGAGGTCCCCCCCGCCTGCCGCTGATTTCGCCCTCGCCCGAAGCCAAGCGCGAAATCGAAGAAGCCTTCCGCGACCTGAAGGGCTGACCGCTACAATAGAGGGACACCCAACCATGCTGGAATCGAGACTTGCCCAACTGGAGGCCTCGGCGCTCAAGCGCATTCGCGCTGCCCTCACCGCCGAAGAACTGGAAGCCGCGCGCGTGGAAGCCCTGGGCCGCAAGGGAGCGCTGGCGCAGGCCAGCAAGGAGATGGGCAAGCTGGCGCCGGAAGAGCGCGCTGCCGCCGGCAAGCGGCTCAACGCCGCCAAGCAGGCGCTCGAGACGGCCTTCGAAGCGCGCCAGGCCGAGTTCGCCGAACAGGCCCTCCAGGCGCGCCTGGACGCCGAATGGCTCGATCTGACCCTGCCCGCGCCGGGCGTACGCCCCGGCAGTCTCCATCCGCTGACGCAGATTCAGAGCGAGATCGAAGACCTGTTCGTCTCCATGGGTTTCGTCGTGCTCGACGGGCCGGAAGTGGAAACCGAGTTCAACAACTTCGACGCGCTGAACATCCCCTCGGACCACCCCGCGCGCGACATGCAGGACACCTTCTGGCTCAAAGACGGCCACCTGCTGCGCACTCACACCTCTCCCGTGCAGGTGCGCGGCATGCGCAGGCTGGGGCCGCCGCTGCGCATGATCGCGCCGGGGCGCGTGTTCCGCAACGAGGAAGTCGATGCCTCGCACGAGCACACGTTTTATCAACTGGAAGGCATGATGGTGGATCGGGAAGTCTCCATCGCGCACATGCTCTATTTCATGAAGACCCTGCTGGCGGGCATCTTCAAACGCGACGTGACGGTGCGGTTGCGCCCCGGCTACTTCCCCTTTGTCGAGCCGGGATTCGAGCTCGACATCCAGTGCCTGATCTGCGGCGGCGGCGGGTGCCCGGTGTGCAAACAGGGCGGCTGGGTGGAACTGCTCCCCTGCGGCCTGGTGCAACCCAATGTGCTGCGGCTGAGCGGCATCGATCCGGAAGAGTGGAACGGGTTCGCTTTCGGGCTGGGGCTGACGCGGCTGGTCATGATGCGCTATGCGATCGACGACATCCGGCTGCTCCAGAGCGGCGATCTGCGGTTTTTGAAACAGTTCTAGGCGGCGGGGGCGGACGTGAAGTTTTCATACAACTGGATTTGCGAACTGGTCGAAGGCGTGGACGCCGCGCCCCAGGACCTCATGCGGCTGATCACCATGAAGACGGCCGAGTGCGAAGGCGTCGAGGAGCACGGCGCGCACCTCCGGCGGGTCTGCGCGGCGCGCGTGGTTTCCGTCGAACCGATCGCCGGCGGCCACAACGTCAAAGCCGTGGTCGAGACCGGCCGCTACGGCACGAAGACCGTCGTCTGTGGCGCGCCCAACTGCCGCGCCGGGATGACCGGCGTCTATGTGCCGGCCGGGACGCGGCTGGGCGAGCGCGAGATCGGCCAGGCCACGATTGGCGGCATCGTGAGCGATGGCATGCTGGCCAGCGGCGCCGAACTGGGTTTGAACCGCGACGCCGGCGGCATTCTCGAGATTGAGGCCGCGCCGGGCGACGCGATTCCGGGCTGCCGGCCGGACTGGATCATCGAGATCGACAACAAGTCGCTCACGCACCGGCCCGACCTGTGGGGTCACCACGGCATGGCGCGCGAGGTGGCGGCCATTCTGCGCAAGCCGCTTCGGGAGCCCGCGCGCCTGGAGCTGGTTCCTCCCGGCCAGGCTCCGGTGAAGGTCGAAATCGCCGACTTCGGGCTCTGCCCGCGGTACAGCGCGCTGGTGTTCGACAACGTCAAAGTGCAGCCCTCGCCGCTGTGGCTGCAAGCGCGTCTCGAGTCCATCGGCCTCAATCCGATCAATAACATCGTCGACGTCACCAACTTCGTCCTGGCCGAGATTGCGCAGCCCATGCACGCCTTCGACGCGGCGGCGCTCGGCGGCGGCACGATCTTCGTGCGCCCCGCGCGCAAGGGTGAAAAGCTCGTCGCCCTCAACCAGGAGCGGTACGAACTGGACGAAACCAACCTGGTGATTGCGGACGCCGGCGGCCCCGTTGCCATCGCGGGCGTGATCGGCGGGCTGGACACCGGCATCGTCGACACCACCACCCGAGTGATTCTGGAGAGCGCCAACTTCCACGCCTCCGGCATCCGCAAGACCTCGTCGAAACTGAAGCTGCGCACCGACGCCTCGATCCGCTACGAGAAATCGCAGGATCCGGTCAACACTTTGCGGGGACTGGCGCGCGCGATCGAGCTGTTCGCCATGGTCTCGCCGGGCATCCGCATTGTGGGCGGCCTGGAGGACTGCAAGAAAGAACTCGCGGTCCCCCAACCGATCGCGCTGCCCATGGAGTGGCTGCTGCGCAAGCTGGGCCGCGCGATCGCAGCGGAGGAAGTGCGCGACATACTCGAGCGGCTGCACTTCGGCGTCGCCGAGCCGGAGCCGGGCGTCTTCTCCGTCCGCGTGCCAAGCTGGCGCGCCACGCGAGACGTCGCGATCAAAGACGATTTGGTCGAGGAGGTCGGCCGCATCATCGGCTACGACACAATTCCTCCGCGGGCGCCGCTGCTGGCGGCGCGCGTGCCGCCAGTGAACGAGGAGCGCAGATTCCATCACCAGCTTCGCGACCTGGTGGCCGCGCAGGGATTCACCGAGGTTTACAACTACTCCTTCATCCACGAGCAACTGGCGGCCCGCTTCGGTTTCGCTCCGGAAGCGCACATCGCGGTCGCCAACCCGATTTCCGAAGAGCAGGGCCTGATGCGCCTGAGCCTGGTGCCGGGACTGTGGCGCAACATCACCGAGAACGCCAAGCATTTCGAGAACTTCCGTCTGTTCGAGATTGGCTACGAGATTCACAAGCGGGAAAACGAAGAACTGCCGGACGAAGTGGGACACCTGGCGGCGGCGATCTACGGCCGCGAAGACACGCAGAGCGGCATCTTCGAACTGAAGCGCCTGGCCGAATGCCTGCTGCCGGGCGCCGAGGTGCGGCCCGCCGCGGCGTGCCCGTTCGAGCATCCCGCGCGGGCGGCCGAGTTGCTTTGGCGCGGCGCCTTGGTGGGCCGCCTGGTCGAGCTGCATCCGTCGCTGATCGAGATTGGCCGTGCGAGTATCTTGGACATCGACTTGCGCGAGATGGACCGTCTGCGCCACGCCGAGAAGCGCTACCAGCCGATCCGCCGCTATCCCGTGAGCGCCTTCGACCTGTCGGTGCTGGCGCCGCCGCGGGACTTGATCGGAGACATCGAAAAAAAGCTCGTCGCGCTGGCCGGCGCCGATCTCGACTCGATCGAATTCGTTCGGCAGTACGCGGGGCCGCCGCTGCCCGAAGGCGTCAAGAGCGTTTCGTTCCGCCTCACCGTCGCCGCGCCCGACCGCACCCTGGCTCCGGCCGAAGCCGGCGCCATCCGCCAGCGCATTATCGACGGCATGCACGCCGCCGGCTACCAACTGCGGCTTGGATGACCGTCAAGGGTCGAGTTTCACGCCCATAATCGATCCAAGCAACTGGCGGAACAAGGCTCCCTGGGGCGACTGGATTTCGGCGATTTGCGGCAGGAAGAAGAACTTTGTCGTCGAGGGGGATTTCTCAATCGCAGTCGCGTGCATGTCCGCGCTGGCGCCGACATCGACCCCTGTCACCGTCCAAAGCTCGTTGTAGCCCGCTTTCCTCGCTGTCTGATGGCTCTTTTCGGCTTCTCCCAGTCGATTCCAAATGTTCGAGATATCGGTTCCCCCCTTGATCTCGATTGCCACCAGTTTTCGATCTACTGCGCCGAGCTGCACAGTTACACCGACGTCGGGGTCGCCACCGAAGTGAATGCGAAGCGGATGTCCCGAATCGTTCTTGAACTCGAAGCTCCGCCGCGTCATGGTTGGCGAGTACCCAGTCAGGAGACGCGCGAAAAGGTCGACCATCACCTGTACCGCGTTCTGGCCGGTGTCCACGTTGCGGCTCCCACGCAACTGCGGCCCCAGCGTCAACACCTGAAGGTCGTTCACGACATCCAGTGTGATGGGATTGATCTTCGCAAGGAGGAGAACGGCACTTTGAAGGAGGCTCTTGCACAGCGGAAGGATTCCCGTTTTCACCGCAGCGGCGATTTGTCCCTTCTCTTCCAGGCGCTTAAACCGAGAGAATGGACCCTGTTCATAGAAGGCCTTTTGAGAGAAACCGAGGAGGAGGCGATAGTAGCCCAATAGAAAAGGGTTCACCTCGATCAAATAGGGAACCGGAAAGAGCACTTCACCTCGAAAGCCCGCGGCGGCCAACCGCTTGAGATGCTTGGCAGGAACGAAACGCGTCAGTTCGGCATCGAGTCTCGCGAGGTCGAAGGTTTCAGCTTCGACGGTTTGCTTCAGTCCTTCGCGTAGGTATAGGTTGCGCAGGGACTGCATCCGTGAGTAAAGAGAGATCTGGAGGTTCGGCGGTAGGACGGGTAGATCCTCTCTTGAATTCATGCCGCAGGTCCTTCCAGCCGAGGCGGTACAACGCGATCTCGGCGTACTCGGGTTTCAGTTCGATTCCAACAAAATCCCTGCCAGCCCGCTGGCAAACTACGCCCACGGTACCGGAGCCCAGAAACGGGTCGAGCACGCAGTCGCCCACGCTCGTCGCCGCGGAGACCATTGGCTCGATGAGACTAGGCGGGAAAGTCGCGAAATGCGCCTCCGGGAACGGTTCGGTGTTAACACTCCAAACCGTCCGCCGGTTTCTCGTGTTTCCATTGGTCAAGGATGGTTCACGCATGGCCTCGAAATCATAGTAGTAGTCTTCCGATTTCGTCAGGAGGAAAACGTACTCATGCGACCGGGTCGGCCGATCCTTCACAGATTCGGGTTGGCAGTTCGGCTTGTACCAGACGATGTCGGAACGGAGATACCATCCATCCTGCTGTAAGGCAAATGCCAGCCGCCAGGGAACTCCCACAAGATCTTTTGGTTTCAGCCCAGTGGGGGTCGGCGGACGGTAGCTCATTCCCCTCGCCGGGTTCTTCTTATCGCTGTCGCGCCACCCACGGTTTCCACTGGTGTAAACATCGCCGATGTTTAGCCAAAAGGAACCATCGTTCGTCAATACCCGGCGGACCTCCCGGAACACGGCCGTCAAATGATCGATGTAATGGTCCAGATCCATCTCCGCGCCGATCTGGTCGCAGACTCCGTAGTCTCGGACTCCCCAGTATGGCGGACTTGTGATACAGCACCGGAAGCTGCTCTCAGGGAGTTCCCGAAGCACCCGCAGGGCATCACCAACGATTATCCCCGACCTATTTCTGGAATGAGTGAAAGCGAATGTAGAACCTCCGGATTGCAGAGATGGCACAGCCCCTTCCTCTCGTCTGCACTTCGGATTCGATCCGTTTCGCTTCATGCCTTTGTTCGATTCTATCGCGACTGCGCCGGTTGAACCATCCCTGCCAAATCCGAAGACAGTCTGTATGGGTCGCTCCACGATGACGGTCTAAGCAATTTCAGTTCCAGCGGGATATGCTTGAATCGCCGCTCATTCTGAGTGGCGGAGTTCCAGTTTGGATCGATTGTTCCAATTCGAAACGAAGATCGCGGACGAGGCCGCCGGCTACGAACCGCGACTTTGATCTAAAATCAAGGGCGATGACCTCGAGACGCGAATTCCTCTCCGGCGCCGCAGCCGCAAGCCTGGTCGGCGCCGCCCCGGCCCGCAAGCCGAACATTGTTTACATCATGGCCGACGACCTCGGCCGCGGCGACGTCGGCTGTTACGGGCAGGACAAGATCCGTACTCCGAACATCGACCGCCTGGCGGCCGAAGGCCTGCGCTTCACCGA
>JACQZT010000229.1 GCA_016213755.1 Acidobacteriota bacterium
CGGTCGAGGGCGCATGCAAGAACCTGATCAAGGATCGGATGGAACGTTCGGGGATGCGCTGGACCGAGGAGATGGCCGAGGCCATCGTCCAACTCAGAGCCATCTATCTGAGTGGCGACTTTGATCGCTACTGGTCCTTCCATATTGAAAAGGACCAGCAACGTCTTCATCCCGGCAACTGGAGCGTCGTTCTAAAGTAGCCACACCCATATTAATGCGCAGAGTATATCAAAGAGGCCGCCTCCTTGCTGTTTCAGAGTAAGGTAGCGTCCTACCGCGAGGTATCTGGCTTACAGTAGCCTCTAAGGACGCCCCCTCTTCGGGGGCGTTTCCATTTTCAGCTAGAATGCCCGGAAATTAGTCGAGAGTAGCGACTCGCACCCCGGAAGACGGCGTAGAGTCCTTCAGGCAGAAGGAATTCGAAGAATCCCCGCGCTGCGGAGTCGGAAACGGCGTTGGACAGCCCTCTGACGCGCGAGCGCGCGGCGGGAGGTGGGGGCGAGTGTTGGGGACCGGACGTCGCGCCGAAACTGCTGACCGAATTGTAGCAGGGCAAGAGCGAGGTGTTCCGGGCAGAGCGCCCGGGCACCATGCGCCGGTCGCGGGTCGGATGCGGGAGCGGCCAAACGAACAAGCCTCTTTCGCACGATGGCCAGTGTGCGACCGGGATCGTATTGACGTCGGCTTTGAGGCGGTACGTCCAGGAGCGCCCGCGCGCCCCATGTTATCGTGGAATGAGTGTCGTCATCGCCTCTCAACGTCCATCTGGAGCAGTACGACGGGCCGCTGGACCTGTTGCTGGACCTGATCCGCAAGCAGCAGATCAACATCTACGACATCCCCATTGCCAGGATCACGTCTCAGTACCTGGAGTACATGCGACAGGCGACCGAACTGGATTTCGAACTGGGCGCCGAGTTCGTCTACATGGCCGCGACGCTGATCCACATCAAGTCGCGTCTGCTGCTGCCACGCGATCCGGAACTGGAGAAGATGGATCCGGAGGAGGACCCGCGGCAGGAACTGGTGGACCGCCTGCTGGAGCACGAGCGCTTCAAGAACGCCGCCGAGATGCTCCAGCAGAAGCGCATGATCGAAGAGGCGGTGTGGTCCAACCCGCAGATCGGACAGTTCGTCACGGACACCGGCGAGCCGGGTCTCTCGGTGACGCTGTTCGACCTGGTGAAGACCTTTCAAGAAGTGCTCGACCGCACCCGCAACCGGCCCATCTACTCGGTGGACAAGGAAGACGTCAGCGTCCCCGACATGATCGGGTTTCTGCACCGCGTGCTGACCGAGACGCCGCGGGGCGAGCCGGTGGCCGCCCGGGAGCTGTTCGAGCGGCAGCGCAGCCGGCGCGCCATGATCTGCCTGTTTCTGGCTATCCTGGAGATGGTCAAACGGCAGGCCGTGGTGCTGGTGCAGAAGGAAGCCTTCGGCGATATCGGACTGCGCCGCCACAAGCGCTTCGACGAACTCTTTTCGGCCGAAGGCGAGCTTTCGGCCATTGAACAGGAATACAACAACTAGGAATGGAAGAGATTGAAAACACCGCTCCCGCCGGGCCGGGGGAGCTCATGCGGGAGGATTCGGAACCGGTCACCGAGTCCATGACACCGGAGGAGTTGCTGGCCGAGCCTCCGCCGGCGGAGCCGGAGACGGCGGACGCCGAACTGCGCGCCCTTCTGGAGGCGGTGGTCTACATCACCGACGAGCCGCTGACCTCGGCGCAGATCTCCGCGGCGCTCGGCCTGCCGAAGGAGAGAATTGAAAAACTGATCGAGGATCTGGTCGCCGAATTCAACCAGCCCCACCACGGGCTCACCATCCGCGAGGTGGCCGGCGGCTACAAGATGGCCACCAAGCCGGAGCACCACGAAGCGGTGCGGAGTTTCGTCAAAGGGCTCAAGCCGCCCCTGAAGCTCTCGCTGGCGGCTTTGGAAACCCTGGCCGTCATCGCCTACAAGCAGCCCATCACGGCGCCCGAGGTGATGGAAATCCGCGGCGTCCAGGGTGCCGGAGTGTTGAAGACCCTTCTGGATCGAAAGGTGATCACGACCGCGGGACGCAAGAACGTCATCGGCCGGCCGATTCTCTACAAGACCACCAAGGACTTCCTGGTCCAGTTCGGCTTGAAAGATCTGACCGAGCTGCCTACGCTTAAGGAATTCGAAGAACTCGGCCGGCTGGCGCTCAGCGAGCCGGAAGTGGAAACGGAGAGCGCACCCGCGCCCGCGGAGCCGGAAGCGGCCCCGCAAGCGGAGCCGCCGGCGGCGGAAGAAACTCCCAAAGAGAATGCCTGAAGAGCGGTTGCAGAAGATACTTTCGCGCGCCGGCGTCACCAGCCGCCGCAAGGCGGAGCAGTTGATGGTGGAAGGCCGCGTCACGGTCAACGGCAAGGTGGTGTCCGAGCTGGGTTCCAAGGCGGACCTGGAACGCGATCATATCAAGGTGGACGGCAAGCTGCTCCGCGCGCCGAGCCGGCTGCGCTACATCGCCTTCTATAAGCCCGACGAGTGCGTCACCACCATGCACGACCCGCAGGGCCGCCGCACGGTGATGGACCTGGTGAAGGGCGTCCGCGACCGGGTCTACCCGGTCGGGCGGCTGGATTACCACAGCGAGGGGCTGCTGCTGCTGACCAACGACGGGGAGTTCGCCAACCGCATCACGGCGGCGGCCAGTCACGTGGCCAAGACCTACGTCGTGAAAGTGAACGGCGCTCTGACCCAGGAACAGGAGTTGCAGTTTCGGGCCGGCGTGCCGATCCACGGCCGCCGCACCGCGCAGGCGGAATTGAAGCTGCTCCGCCGGGCCGTGAATCCCTGGTACGAGGTGCGGATCATCGAGGGCCGGCAGAACCAGGTGCGCCTGATGTTCAAGCACTTCGGCCGCCTGGTGGAGCACCTGCGCCGGGTCAAGATCGGGCCGCTGGATCTGGATCCCCTGCGGCCGGGCGAGTGGCGCGATCTCACCCTGGGCGAAGTCGCGCGCCTCCGAAAGCTATTAAAATTAGAACAGGAAGCCCGCGCCGACTGACATGCTGACCATCGCCGAACTGCTGTGCTCCTCGAAGACCATCGCCGTGGTGGGCCTGTCGTCGAAGAAGTCCCGGCCCAGTTACGGCGTTTCGGAATACCTGCAGCGCGCCGGCTACCGCATTATTCCGGTGAATCCGAAGGAGACCGAGGTGCTCGGAGAACGGTGCTACCCGGACCTGGAATCGATTCCCGAGAAGGTCGACATCGTCAACATCTTCCGGCGCTCGGAATCGGCGGGCGAATTCGCCGACGCGGCCATCCGCATCGGCGCGCGCGCGGTCTGGATGCAAGAGGACGTAGTGGATCATGCCGCCGCCCGGCGCGCCCGCGACGCCGGCCTGACCGTGGTGATGGACCGCTGCATCCTCAAAGAGCACGGCCGCTGGGTGCGCTAGAGACTTTTTTGAGCCGCGAATGAACGCGAATAAACGCGAATAAAACATCAAACCTTATTCGCGTGTATTCGCGTTCATTCGCGGCCAATAAGCTGACCTCACTTCGCCAGAGTGAAGTTGACTTCAATCTCCGTGATCACCTCCACCGGCTGGCCGTTGAGCAGAGTCGGCTGGTAGCGCCAGGTGCGCACGGCGTCCAGGGCGGCTTCCACCAGGCGCGCGTCGACCAGGCGGTTCACCGGTGTTACGTTCAGCAACGATCCTTCCATGGAAATCACGGCGCGCAGCAGCACCGTGCCTGCGACGCCCTCCGCCTTGCAGGCGGGCGGGTACAGCGGCCGGGTCTGCGCGACGAGTTTGGTCGCTTGCACGGAGCCGCCCACACGGATGCGGGTCGGAACGCCTCCCGCGGCCGGCGGCGGCGCAGCCGGGCCGGTCCGGCTCGCCGTCACGGTGACGGCTTCCCGCACCCGGCCGAGGTTGAGCACGATCTCCAGGCGCGCGGGCCGCGCCGCGCTGACCTCGATGCCTTCCTGGCGGTTGAGAGCGAATCCCTCTTTGGCCACGGTGACCGTGTAGGTTCCTTCGGGCAGCGGAGAGAGGTAGAAATCGCCCGTTTCCTTGGTGATCGCAAACTCCCTCCGGTCGGAGCCCGTTTGCGCGACGGTGACGCGCGCCGACGGCACGGTCGCACCGCTGGCGTCGCGCACGACCCCGCTCAGCGCTCCCTCGCCGGACGGCGCGGCAACCGCGAGGCTGGAAAAAACAAGCAAGATGGGCAACAGTGTTTTCATGCCCCTATGGACACCGCTCGGGCGGTGGCGGTTCCCGGCGGCCACGCAGCCCGCTCATCGCTTCTTCTCCGCGGGAGCCTCGCCCTTGCGGCGCAGCGTGGGCGCCTTGCGCTTCTGTTCGGTTTCGGCCGTCTTTTTCTCCTGGGCGCGCTTGTCTTCCAGGTCCTTAGGCTGCGCCAGCGCCTCGCGCTCCTTTCGCTCCCGGGCCTCCCGTTCGGCGACCGAAGCCGAGCGCTCTTTCAGATCCTGTTCGGCCAGTTCCAGGCTGTCCGCGGTGGTTTCGACGGCGGTCTTCAGGGCGAACTCGTAGCGGCCGATGTCCTTGGGCCGGCTTTCCTCGATCTTGCGCAGGACTTCGAGCATTCCCTTCTCGGCCTGGGCGACCTCCGCCATGCCCTCGCCGATGGGCAGGTTCCGGCGCAATGCGTCGTCGGCCACGGTGTCGATGGCTTCGATGATTCTTGTGTACTCGCCCAGCGTCTCGTGCACCAGCACGGAGCGGCCGGCCTTCTCCTTGGACAGGATCTGCCGCACCAGTTCCACCCGCTGGCGCGCGAACCCGGCGTACAGCGCCAGCCGCTGGTTGGGTTCCTGCGCCAAGCGCACTTGGTCGGCTTCGTCGGTGGTGAGGAAGTCGCGAGGCTGGGCCGGCAAAGGCGCAGCCGCGGCCAGACACAATGCCAGCACCCAGAGTCTCACGGTTGTAAGGTAGCACAAGGGAAACGGCTCCGTGCGTGGACCCGCCGGCATCTGCTAAAATCGCCTCGCATATGAAGATCGGTTTGATCGGCCTGGGCTTCATGGGCAGCACCCATCTGAAAGCCCTTCAGAAAATCACCGGCGCCGAGCTGGTGGCGGTTTCCTCCGACGATCCTCGGGCGCTCGGCGGCGACTTGAGTCACATCCAAGGCAACCTCGGAGGGCCGGGCGAGCGGCTCGATTTCTCGAACCTGCGCCAGTACAGTGACGCGTATGAGGCAGCGCGCGATCCGGAAGCGGAGGCGGTGGATCTCTGCCTGCCGACCCACCTGCACGCCGGCGTGGCCCTCGAGGCGCTGCGCTCGGGCAAGCACGTGCTGGTGGAAAAGCCCATGGCGCTGACCCGGGCCGAGGCGGATGGCATGATCGAGGAGGCGGACAAGGCCGGGCGGATTCTGATGGTGGCCCAGGTGCTGCGCTTCTACCCGGCCTACGTGGCGCTGCGCGAGGCCCTGCGATCGGGCAAGCTGGGCGCGGTGCGCTCGGCGCTGCTGCGGCGGCGCTGCGCCGCGCCGGCCTGGAGCGTCTGGATGGGCGATGCGGCGCGCAGCGGCGGCGGGGTTTTTGATTTGCTGATCCACGATATCGACATGTGCCTGCACCTGTTCGGAGCGCCCGAGGCGGTATCGGCCTCGGGCCACGAAGACCTGCCGCGGGGCATCGACTTCGTGCTGGCCGAACTGCACTATCCGGGCATCGGCACGGTGGCCGTCACCGGCGGCTGGCACCATCCCAAGTCCTATCCGTTCTCGATGGAATACACCGTAACGGGCGACGACGCGACGGCGGAGTACAGCTCCGCGGGCCGGCCGCCCGCGCTGTTCAAGGCCGACGGCACAAGCGAAGCGCTGGTGGAACCGGAGGCGGACGGCTATCAGGCCGAAATCGAGTACTTCATCGAGTGTTGCCGTACGGGCGTGAAGCCCGCGCTGTGCCCGCCCGAAGAGTCGGCGGCGTCGGTCCAACTGGCGCGGCTCATTCTGGAGGCCAGAGAAAGAAAGGGAGAGAAAATCGCATGCAAGCTCTGAGAGACTTGGAAATCGGGGTGATGTTCTGGGCCGGCCGCGACCCGCTGGAAACCATTCGCGAG
>JACQZT010000234.1 GCA_016213755.1 Acidobacteriota bacterium
ATGGGCGGTTACGAAGCTCCGCTCACGTTGTCGGCCTTCCTGGCCGGTCTGGCCGTGGCCGGCCGAGTACATGGGATCTGGATGGCGGTGGGCCTGGCCGTGGAGGCCGAGATGCTCTACCTGGCTGGCGTCCGGCTGCGATCCCGTTTCCTGCGCGCCCTGGGCTGGATCGGGTTCGCTTTCTCGCTGGAGCGGCTGCTGATCGTCGATGTTCTCTATCTCGATGGGCGCTCGTTGTGGTTCGGCCACGAGATCCGCAATTGGACCCCGCCGGCGCTGTTTCATGCCGCGCTGTTCTATCTCAACCGCCGGCTGCACGGGCCTGCCGCGGCCTTCTCCTGGCTCGCTGGCGGCCTGCTCGCGCTGGTGCTGGGCGTCGAAACGCACCAGCGTTTTCTGGGCGCGGCGTGGCTTCTGGCGACCGTCGGGCTGTACGAGATCGGCCGGTGGAAAAAGCTCCGCGAATACCGCATGCAGGCTTGCTGCCTGGGTGTTATGGGCGTGGGCGCACTGCTGTGGGTCCACCTGACGGCGGATTGGCCGCTGCCCTGGATTCCCCTTTCCCTCGGGCTGGCCATCGCCTACGGCTACGCGCTGCGCGCCGCGCGGGAGGGTGAATGGCTCACTTGGGGTGCCGCCTGTTGCACGCTGCTACTTGGATTGCTGCTGCTCGACAAGGTGGTGCCCGCGGGCTACCTGGGCCTGGCCTGGTGGCTGGCGGCCCTGTCGTGGTTCGAGCTCGGGCTGCGCAAGCGGCCGGAGCCGCTGCGCTGGATTTCGTACGCGGCGGCGGCGCTGGCGACCGTGGCGGTCGTGGTGTCGCACATCGGGGAGTTCGCGAAGTTCGCGCCGCTCGTCGTCTGGGGATCTTACCTCGGCGCCGGCGCGGCGGCGTGGATATTGTCCCTCCGCGCCGAGTTGGAGGACGCCGGCGAGCGAGCGGTTGTGCGTAACGCCTCCAGTGCTGTCGGCACGCTGTTTGTTCTCGCCGGCCTGTGGGTGGTGGCGCCGCGGGCGGTGGTCCCCGTCGCATGGATGGGTTTGTCGCTGCTGCTGTTGGTCCTGGCTCGCCGCCCGGTGCTGAGCTACTTCTGCGCCGGGCTGAGCTTCCTGCACGTTTGGGAGGCGAACTTCCCGTCCGAGGAGATGGTCACCGCCGGCGCGGTGGCGGCGACGTTGTACGGCGCCGAGTTCCTCGCACACCGCTCGCCGCGCGCCCGGGCTTTCTTCTCTGCGCTGGCCACGCTGCTGGTGGCGGGATTGCTGTGGCACGAGGTTTCAGACCGCATGCTTACCGTTGCCTGGGGCGTCGAGGGTCTGCTGTTACTGGCCGCCGGCTTCCCGGCGCGCGAGCGGCCGCTGCGGCTGGCCGGTCTGGCCCTGTTGCTGTTCTGCATCTCGAAGCTGTTCGTTTACGATCTGCGTCACCTGGAGACGCTGTACCGCATCCTGTCCTTCGTGGCGCTGGGACTCATCCTGCTGGGGGTCTCGTGGATCTACACCCGCTTCCGGGAGACCATCCGGCGGGGCTTCCTTCAGGAATGACGGCTCAGCTTTTGAGCATGCCGCCCTTGCGATCGACGCCGCGTTCTCCCGCCGGGCGCGGGACGAAGAAGTCGTCCCACTGGAGGCCGCAGCGGTTGACCATCTCGAGGCCGTACTCGCAGCGGCGCAGGTCGGCCGAACCGGCGTTGTTGGTGCCGAAGGTGAACTTGAGGCCCTCCGCCTTGGCCATGCGGATGAATTTCTCGCTGGGCAGGCGGTAGCGGTCGTTGATCTCCATGGCCACGTCGCCCTTCTTCATGGCGTTCACGACGCGACGCATGCGCTCTTCAGTCCAGAGCGTGTCGTAATTCTTGGCGATCTGGTCGGGCAGGAAGGTGGGGTTGACGTAGATGTCGATGGGCTCGCGCTCGAGGATACCGACCGCGCGATCCACCAGCGTGTTCATGAACTCCTGCGGGTCGGCGATGGCGCCCACTTCGTTGGGCATCCACGTGCGCATGCGCCGGCCGCGGTTGTCGGTCCAGGTCATTGAGTCGGTGAAGGCGTAGTCGAACAGACCCACCGCCGTGCGGGAGAACATCTCGACCCACTCGCGGCCCTCAGCCTGCATGGCGCAAAAGGCGGGCACGCCCTTCATGCTGCCGACGAACTGGCGCGCGGTGGCTTCGTCCTGCACGGGGAAGCCCTTGCCGCAGTTGATGGCGATACCGCAGAAAATGCCGTTGCGGCGCGAGCGCTCCAGCGCCTGTTCGAGCGTGAGACCGCTCTTGAGGTGCACGTGGTAGTCCACCAGCGGGTAGTTCTGCGCGGCCAGCCGCAGCAGTTCGCGCGCCGTGGCATCGTTTTCGCCGGCCTCGGCGCCGGGGGCCTGCGCATCGTC
>JACQZT010000222.1 GCA_016213755.1 Acidobacteriota bacterium
ATGTCGTAGATGATGATCTGCTGCTTGCGGATCAGGTCCAGCAACAGGTCCAGCGGCCCGTCGTACTGCTCCAGATGGACGTTGAGAGGCGATGACGACACTCATTCCACGATAACATGGGGCGCGCGGGCGCTACGGTTTTCGCTCTCGCTTGGGCGGTGGCGCGCCGCGAAAAACCAGCGTCACGTCCACCGTCCGCCGCTGGTCGTCGGCCTGGATGGCCGAGCGCGTGGCCCCCAGGCCATCCAGCACCCCGTCCTCGCGCAAGCGGGCCAGGAAGTAGTCCGGATAGTCGGCGTCGAAGGGCTTGTCCGGCTTGAGTGTCCACAGTTTGCGAACTTGCGGTTCGGTCAGCAGGTCGAGACCCTCGATAACCAGCTTGCCGAACACGAATTGCGGCCCGGCGGCGACGCGAATCGTGACGTCCACGGTTTTGCGCGCGTCGTCGATGCGCCTTTCCACGGCCGCGTCGGCTTTCATGTAGCCGTTGCGGCGCACCAGTTTCAGCACCCGCTGCCGGCCCAACTCCACTTCGTGAAAGTTGGCGATGTCATCGGTCTTCAGATCGGCCGCCTGGAGCAAAGCCCCGAACGAGCCGGGCGCGCCTTCGATGCGCACCTCGCGCAGGTTGTAGCTGGGACCTTCCTCCACGCCGACCGTGACGAGCAGGCCTTTGACATCCTTGGCCGGCGCCGCCTCGACCTTCGGGAACGCCACTCTCAGCCGGCCGCGCGCTTCGTACAGGGGCCGGATGGCGGTGTCCAGCAACTGGCGCACGCGCGCTTCGCTGTAGGGCAGGCCCACCGCGACGCCGGCCATGGCATTTTGCAGCGTGGCGGCCGGCAGCACCGAGGAATTCACGAACTTCACGAAAGCCACCACCGGCGGAGCGGCGGCAGGACGGAACACGACGGAAATCCGGTCCGGACCGTCGGCCACCACCCGGCCCGCCAGCGGTTCCCGGTTGCCCTTCTTCGCCAGGTACTCCTCAAGCGTGCGCACATAGCGTTTCAGGACGCCGTCCGTGGCCGGAATCCGGGCGCCGAAGAGCGGATCGGCGCGCTCCAATACGCCGCGCAGTTCCTCGTCCGGCGCCGGCAAGTCTTCGAAGCGGACCGGGCAGAGCGGCTCGACCTCGCTCACCTCGAAGGTGGCGGCGTAGCCCTTGCCGTCGGGGGTTGGCTCATACCGGTAGCCGGCGGTGGCAAAGAAGCCGGTCGCCAGAATGCGATCCCGCGCGGCATCGAAGGCCGCCGTGCTGCCCGCCTGTCCCGGCTTCAGCCCGCTCACCTCCAGGATCTTCTCGGCCGCGAAGTTCCGGTTCCCGGTCACGCCGAGGCTCACAATGGGCCACTGGCGCGGCGCCGCGGCCTTTTTTTTGGGCGGGGTCTGAGCGGCGGCCGCCAGGCCGGCCAGCAGCAGCAAGGCACTCCAACGGCACTCCATATAACAATTCTAGTCGTGTTAGTGTGGCTGAAGATGCGCCGACTCCTGCTGGCGGCACTGGTCCTGGCGGCACTGGTCCCCGCGATTCGCCTCGCGTGGCTGAGCCGCGACGGGCCGCACCTGGGCTTCTATCACGACGACGGGCTGTACTGGGTGACGGCGAAATCGCTGGCCGGGGGCGGCGGTTACCGCATCCCGAGCCTGCCGGGCGCACCGTACCAGACCAAGTATCCCCCGCTGTTTCCGCTGCTGCTGGCTGCCGCCTGGCGCGTGACGCCGGAGTTCCCGGCCAGCCTGGGCACGGCGGTGTGGCTCACCTGGCTGCCCCTTCCCATTCTGATCCTGCTCTTCGACCGGCTCCTGGCGCGGTGGGGCACGGACGGCGTAACCCGAACCGTGCTCGGAGCGGCACTCGCGCTGAACCCGTATCTGGCCTTCTTCGGGACCACGCTCCTGTCCGAGATGTGGGCTTCGGTCTTCGTGCTCGCCGCCCTGCTCGCGGCCGCTCGCGCAAGCAGCGGGCTGGTGGCCGCCGCGGCGTACCTGACCAAAACCGTGTGCGCGCCGCTGGTGGCGGCGCTGCCCCTCACGCTGGCGACGAAGCGAAAGCGGCTGCTGTTTCTGGCCTGCGCGCTGCCGCCGGTGGCCGCCTGGCACGCCTGGGCCGCGGCGCACCGCGCCCCAGCGACCGACTGGACCTCGCTCTACTACCTCGACTACCTCGGCTTCTACCGCGCCGACGTCACTCTCTCCCTCCTGCCCGCCCTGCTCTATCGAAACCTGGGAGAGTTATTCACCGCCGGCGGCGATCTCCTGCTCTTCAAACTCAGCGCCGTGCCGTTCGGCGAGAACCTGTCCCGGCTGGTCATGATCGCCGCCCTGGCCGGCGTGGTGCGCTGGACCCGCTCCAGCCGCAAGCTGGAGTACCTCCTGTTCGCCGCCGGCACGTTTGCGCTGCTGCTGGTGTGGAATTTCCCGCCCAACGAACGCTTCCTGCTGCCGCTGCTGCCGCTGCTGCTGTTGGGACTATGGACGGAATCGCGCCACCTGGCCGGCATCGCCAGGGCGGCGTGGAAACGGCCGGAAGTCCCGCAGAAGATCGCCGCGGCGGTGGCGGCCCTGCTGCTGGCCGGTTTCGCCGCGGCCCTGACCGGACGGAGCCTCGACGCGACATGGAACACGCTGCCGGCGCTGGCCGAACAACGCCGCGCCGCCACGGCTCGGGCGCTGCCGCTCTACAACTGGATCCGTGCCCACACCCCGGCCGAAGCCACGTTCTTCGCCGACCGCGACACTACGCTGTACCTCTACACCGGCCGGCGCGCCACCGCCCTGCGCATGCCCGTTCGCTATTTCTACGCGGGCGACGACCAGGCGATTCTGGCGGCATCCCGCCGCCTGCCCGAATTCGCCCGCGCACGCCGGCTCGACTCCGTGCTGCTCACCCCCGCCGACTTCGAGTTGGACCCCCGGCCCGGCGAACAGCGTCGCGCCGCGCGCCGGGCCCTGACGCAAGACCCGCTTTTTCGCGTGGTCTACGATTCACCGGCGGGTACGGTTTTTGCAGTTAGCTACTTCACCCCCAGCGCCCACACGTGGCTCCGCCCGCGCATGTAAATCACACTGTCCGCCACGGCCGGTGTCGCCATCACCGTCTCTCCCAGTTCCGCCTCCCCCACCGGTTTGTACTCCCGCCCCAGCGCCAGCACGTAGGTGTGCCCCTCTTCATTCGTGATGTACAGCCTTCCCGCCGCCGCTACCGGCGAGCTGCTGAACCCGCTCAGGCCCGCGCCCAGCCGCTGCTGGTACACCCGCTGCCCGTCGGCGAGTTGATACACGCTCAGCACCCCGTTGTCGAAACAGAAATACCCCAGCCCCTCATGCAGGAGCGGCGTCTGCGTGTAGTTCCCCGCGCGGTCCTGCTGCCACGCGATCCCCGAACGGTCCACCGACAGATCCCCCTTCGCCCCGGCGCGGATGGCATAGATCGGCCGCGATGATCCGTGCGCGTTCGTCACCACCACCATCCCTTCGGAATACACTGGCGTCGGCGTCGGGATGTCCCCGCCCCCCGTCAGCCGCCACAACTCCTTCCCCGTCGCCGGATCGTATCCCCCGATATGCTTCCACCCGTTTACGACTACCTGCCAGCCGCCCTCCGGACGCGGCGCAATCCCCGGTGTCCCGAACGTCGGCACGTCCTTCCGCGGCGTCCGCCACAGCTCCTTTCCCGTCTTTGCGTCGAAGGCCGCCAGAAACGAGTCCTTCTGCACGTCCGCCAGCACGATTACTCTCCCCCGATGGATTACAGGCGAGCTTGCGTATCCCCACTGTGCATTCGGCGCCAGGTAGAAACCCGCATCCAGGATCCCCAGGTCCTTCTTCCAGAGCGGCTTCCCCTCCAGGTCGTACGCGTACAGGCCCTCGGAACCGAACGACACCACCAGGTGCTTGCCGTCGGTGGCCGGTGTCGGATTCGCGTGCGTGGATTTCGGATGCCGCTTGATCTTCGGCACCCCGCCGGCCGCCGTCTGTTTCCACAGCACCTTCCCCGTTTTCCGGTTCAGGCAGTACACCACGAAACTCTGCTCGCCTTCCCCCTCCACCGGTTTCACATCGCCATACAGCCCCACCTTGAGCGCCGCCCCGCCCGAGGCCGGCACCGCGCTGGTCACGAAGATCCGCTCCTCCCAAATCACCGGGCTCGAATGCCCCAGCCCCGGAATCGCGGTCTTCCAAAGAACGTTCTTGCCGCTCTCCCCGTCCCACCCGGCCGGCGGCGTCCCGTCCCCCAGGCCTGCCGCCATCGCGCCGCGGAACTGCGGCCAGTTCCCGCACCAGGCCATGGACGCAAAGACCACCGCATGTATCCAAGCAAGTTTCATAGAGTTCCTATTGGCGGGAAGTATACACCAGACCTCGCGATCAAAGCAGTCTGGCGTCACCACCCGGCCACACGCTAGAATTGCTGCAATGTACCGATTCAGGCGTTTCACGGTTGTGGTGTGTCTCACGGCGGCGGCGCTGGCGGCGGCCAAGAAACCGGTCACCATGGACGTCGCGGCTTCGGCGCGGCGGCCCGGCGGGGCGGGCGAGGTGCGCTGGGCGCCCGACTCGAAGAGCTTCGTCTGGAAGGAGTCCGGCAAACTGCGGTCCTACGACCTGGCGTCCAAGAGCGGCAAGGAGTTGGTCTCGCTCGACGAGATTGGCAAGGCGGCCCATAAACCGCCCCGGCCGGCGGTCTTCGAGTGGGAGAACCGCCGGGTGCGCGAAGAAGACGTCCAATGGGCGAAGGACGGCCGAAGTCTCTTGCTGGTGGTGGACGGCGACCTGTTCTGGCTGGATCTGGCCACCCTCAAGTGGGAGCCGCTGACCGCCACCGAGGTGGCCGAACGGGATCCCAAATTGTCGCCCGATGGGAGCCTCGTCTCGTTCCGCCGCGGCAACGAACTGTATGTCCTCGAACGGCAGTCGAAAAAGGTCACCCGTCTCACCCACGACGCCACCGATACGCTCTGGAACGGGCGCCTGGATTGGGTCTATCCGGAAGAACTGGATCTGGGCACGGCGCACTGGTGGTCGCCCGATTCGAGCCGCATCGCCTACCTGCAATTCGACGTCAGCCGCCTGCACATTTACCCGCACGCGGACCTGGCCGGCATCCGCGCCATCTTCGAGCCGCAGCGCTATCCCAGTGCCGGCACGCCCAATTCGGACGTGCGGCTGGGAGTGGTGGCGGCCGGGGGCGGGGAAACGCGCTGGATGGACTTGGGCGAACCCCGCGAGCGCCTGCTGGCGCGCGTGAACTGGACCCCGGATTCCCGCTCCCCGCTGGTGCAGAAGCTGAACCGCGTTCAAGATCGGCTCGAGCTGGTGGACGCCGGCTCGGCGCGCTTGGTGCTGCGCGAGACCTCCAAGGCGTGGGTCAATCTCTCCGACGATCTGCGCCTCTTGAAAGACAACCGCCAGATGCTGTGGTCCAGCGAGCGCGACGGCTTCCGCCATCTTTACCTGGTCTCGCTCGACGGCCGGCAGTCGAAGCAGTTGACGCGCGGGGAATGGGCGCTGGAGAGCGTAGCCGGTGTCGACGAGCAGGCGCGCCTGGTCTACTACGTCTCGGGCGAGGAGAGCCCTCTCGAACGGCACCTCTACCGGGTGGACTTCAACGGCAAGCGGCGCGAAAAACTCACTCGCGCGGCCGGCGTGCACAGCGTCTCGATGAGTCCCGACGCGCGCTACTACATGGACACGTTCTCTTCGCTCACCCAGCCCTCTTCGCGCACCCTCTGCACCAGCGATGGCCGCGAGTGGGCCGTGTTCCGCGCCGCCGACCGCAAGCTCGGCGAAGAGTACGAGATCCTCCCCACCGAAATCGTCACGTTCAAAGCCGCCGACGGAGCGGTGCTCTATGCGCGCCTGATCAAGCCCGCCGGCTTCGATCCGGCCAAGAAGTACCCGGCCATCGTTATGGTCTACGGCGGTCCGCACTCGCAGGCGGTGCAAAATCGCTGGGCCGGCGCGACCCTGGACCAGGCGCTGGCGCACCGCGGCTTCGTCATCTGGCAGGTGGACAACCGCGGCTCCTCCGGGCGCGGGCACGCCTGGGAAGCCAAGCTCTACCGCCGCTTCGGCAAGCAGGAACTCGAAGACCAGGAGACCGGCGTCCGCCACCTGCTCGCGCTGGGCTTCGTGGACCCGAAGCGCCTGGGCATCCACGGCTGGAGCTACGGCGGCTTTCTGACGCTCTATTCGATGCTCAACGCGCCGGACCTGTTCCGCGCCGGCGCCGCGGGCGCCCCGGTGACCGACTGGCAGCACTACGACACCATCTACACCGAGCGCTACATGGGCCTGCCCGAGGAGAACGCGGAGGGCTACAAACTCAGCTCACCCCTGAACCAGGCCGCCCAGCTCAAGGGCAAGCTCATGCTCCTGCACAACATCGGCGACGACAACGTGCTGTTCCAGAACACCTTCCGCATGATGAACGCCCTCACGCGGGCAGGGAAGCAGTTCGAACTGCGCATCTACCCGCAGAAGGCGCACGGCGTCACCGGCCCCGAGCGCAAGCACATGTACGAAGCGCTGGCGGCCTTCTTCGAACAGAACCTGTAGGGGCCGGGTTCCCGGCCCCCGGGGTTTCCCGGCCCGCGGAGTCAGCGTCCCCGGCTGCCGCTATCGCCGCCGCGCGGGGTGGCCGAGTCGGCCGCGCGCGGGCTGGCCGCCGCCGCGGGGGCCGAGCCGGGGCTGGAGGATGCCGCGGGCGCCGAGTACGCGCCCGAAGATCGCGAGGCGGTGTTGTAGCCCAAAGCGGAATTATAGCCCGAGCCGCCGCCGCCGCCGGCCATCGCCGAATCGGTGCGGCGCGGTTCGTAAACCCGCATCACGTCGCGCGGGCTCCAGAAGCTGTATCCGTAAGGGCTGTACAGGACGCCGCGGTAGGGAACGTAGGTGAACATGCCGAAGTAGGGGTTCCAATACCAACCGCTCGACGACCACCCGCCGCGGTCGCGCACCATGCGGGAGCCGGAGAGGTTGGCCATGGCCACGTACTCGGAGCGGCGCTTGCCCCAGCGGTAGAGCGAGTCGCCCAGCTTGTTGTTGAACTTCTGGGCCATTAGCACGCCGCCGAGCGAAGTCTCACGCGCGCTCTTGAGCGTCAGCCGGTCCTGGCCGCGTTCCACCACCGCCTCGCCTTCGTAGACCCGCACCGTGCCCGCCCCGGCGTCGATGCGGTACAGGCCGTTCTTGCGCAGGCTGACGGTCGAGTCTTTCGCCACCAGGCTGACATGGTTGTCCTTCAGGAGTTCCAGCACTTCCACCATCACCGTGCCGCGTTCAACCGCCACCCGGGTGTCGATCAGGCGGTTGGTGATCATGCGCACGGCGGCGTTCTCGTCCATGCGCAGAAAGGCTCCCGGAGACAGCAGAATCTCGGCGCGGCCCTCACCGGTCCGCAGGACCTGGTTCTCCTTGACTTCCGGGAACTGCCCGAACTTCGACTCGACGGCCTTATCGGCCAGCGCCACGTCGCCTTCGACGTAGTGCACCATGCCGCTGCGCGCCGAGATGGCGTTCTGGGCCATCGCCTGCACCAGCGCGACGCTCAGGACCGCCAGAACTACCGCCAGTTGCCGAATGTTGGCTCGCATAACCGGGCTCCTTGTCTAATAGTCACCCGGCTTTCGGACGCGTGTCAACGGCTTCGCGTTACATCTTTATACGCGCCCGGCGCCGGCCGCGCTCCAAAATCTCTCCCTGCTAAGGCAGCGTCTTGATGCGCAGATTGCGAAACTCGACC
>JACQZT010000223.1 GCA_016213755.1 Acidobacteriota bacterium
CCCTACAGTTCAGCTGGAGATTCCTCCTGTAGGAGAGATTGCCCGCGAAGGCGATCAGCGGCTCGCGTTGTCGCCAGAAGTTGCCCCATACCCTGCGCAGAATGCGCGGCATGGAATAGAAGTCCCGGTCGCAGGAGAGCATTTCTTCGAGAATACCGTCCAGAGACAAGTGTTTATACCGAGCCACGGGGAAGGTTAGCGTGTAGTATTTCCAGTCCTCCGGGAAAGTATCGAGGGCGATGCGGCCCTCCGATTTCATCTGCTCCCACAGACGCGTGCCGGGCAAAGGCGTCAGAAACATCGTGTTGAGATTATCCAGGCCGTACTGACTGGCCACGTCGGCTATGCGTTTGCCGGTGCCAGGTTTGTCGGTGTCCAAACCGATGATAAAGGAGCCCACAACTAGGATGTCGTGCCGCTGTATTCGCCGCACGGAGGCGCGGAAGTCACGGCCCTTCAGAAGGTTGAATTTCTTGCCGAGTTCCAGAAGCCCTTCCCGCGTGGGGGACTCAAAGCCGATGAAGACGCCTCCGCAGCCGGCCTTCGCGGCTAACGCCAGGAGTTCTTCGTCATCGCCGAAGTTAACGGTGGCTTGGGCGACCCACTTCTTTCGCAGGTTCGCCTGTGCCATGGCTCGAAACAGGTCCTTGGCACGGGCGATGTGTTCAGGGCGCGTGCCTATGAGGTTGTCGTCCACCACCAGAACACGCTTCTCACGGATCAACTGGAATTCCCGCACGACATCCGGAATGGGTCGCTGCCGGTAGTGGGCCCCATTGAACGCCGGCACGCTGCAAAAACTGCAGTTCATAGGACAACCGCGCGTGGTCTGAATGGCTCCGAAGGCATATCCTCCGGCCAGCAAATCATGCCGGGCGGGCGGTACCTTGTCTATCTCGGCGAACCCGCCATCATACCTGCACTTCAGGCCGCCATGCCGGGTATCCGCCAAAACCTGCGCCCAGACGCGCTCGGCTTCCCCCGTGACGACCGAGTCCACACGCTCCCTGGCCTCGTCGAGGCGCATGGTTGCATGAATGCCGCCCATGACGACGGGCACGCCCAGGGGTCGGAAGTGAGCGGCCACTTCATAGGCGCGGTTCGCCTGCGAGGTGAAAGCAGTAATGCCCACCAAGTCTGGTCGAGGCATGGCCGGATAGTCAGGCACGCCGAGATTCTCGTCCACGATTGTGATTTCCCACTCCGGTGGGGTCAGGCCCGCGAGAGCCATGAGACTGAGCGGTTTCCATACGCGGTAACGGTTCCAACGGTTTTCCTTGACTCTGACGATGCTGACTAGCGGGTTGGAGGGGTTGATCAAATACAGGCGCATTACTCATCCCCGCGTTTTCGGCTGGAGCCCGGCCAGGAGATTGTGGCCGCGACGGTGGGCTGAAAGTGCTCTTTGTGCCTCGACGTCGCCGTTATCCCCACAAAAGACCGGATTGAGGATGACCTCCGTAACCGCTTTGCGAGAGCATCTGCGCACCTGGCGCACGGGATTGAACCTCCTTTGTGATTCGAGTATACACCTCCAGCGTCACGAGGCTTTCCGTCGCTTGCGAAAGGTATAATACGGACGGAGGATTCCATGCGCTTCGAGGCGTTCTCCTTCGGTTCGATCTGCATCGATGGCGTCACCTACGAACATGACGTGCTCATCGACCGCGGCCAAGTCCGCAAGCGCAAGAGGAAGGCATCCAAAAAGTTTGGCTACGCCTTCGGCCACACACCGCTCTCGATCGAAGAAGAGATCCCCTGGAAATGCCGGAAGCTGGTGATCGGCACTGGAGCCGGCGCCATGCCGGTCATGGAAGAAGTGAAACAGGAAGCCAAGCGCCACCGCATCCAACTGCTCGTGCTGCCGACGGCTCAGGCGATCCAGGTACTGCAGGAGAACCCGGACGGAACCAACGCGATCCTGCACGTAACCTGCTGAGCGATTCTCCGAGCAGCCGCTCGGGAGGCCTTCAGGATGATTCAGCCTTCGCTTCCAGGCCTATCCCCGGCTTCAGCTTCGCCTCCAGAAACGCGATGGCGTAATCCAAAGCCAATTCCGCGCTCTCGTGATGCACGCAGGGAAAGGTGACATCCTTCATGCCCAGCAGCCGATCACCCGGCGCTTGGGGTGGAGACCGCAGGGGCAGTGCCTCGGGGGATTGAACCAGGACCAGGACATCGTCGGGTGTATAATCCTCGCAAGACGAGTCGAAAGGAGATGATCGTGCCAGACCAAATCAGGCGAATCGACTATTTTTACGTGACCGTGTCGGATAAACCCGGGGAGGGGGCACGTGTCCTAGCTGCACTGCAGGCTGCTGGGGTTAACCTACTTGGCATCTCGGCTTTCCCGCACGGTGCGCGCAGATCCCAATTGGACCTCATCCCGGAAGATAGTGGCGCCTTCGCGAAGGCGGCCAAGACCGCGGGGCTCAAGCTGAGCAAGAAAAAGAGGGGTTTTCTGATCCAGGGCGAAGATCGGCCGGGCGCGGTGGCCGATGTGGCGAGCAGATTGGCCGAAGCCAACATCAATATAACTTCGGCGCAGGTCTTCTGCGCCGGCTCCGGTCGCTACGGAGGCATGCTGTGGGTCAAAGCGCCCGATCTGCGCAAAGCCGCCAAGACACTTGGCGCTTCCGCGTCGTAAACACCGGATCCCGTCTCGAAGCGCAGCGACTATCCGAGGCGACGTTCGTTGCCCCGCTCTGGATCTGGGAAGTTGAATCGGATTTGCCCGCGAAAAACGCCGAAGGGCTTAGGATCGCGAGAATCTCGATCATTGGCGAGTTGGGGCCCCGGTTCTGGGAGATCGGGCGCCGGGCGAGCCGCTGGGTGGTCGCTACCACCCCTCGGGAATCGCCAATTCAACTGGACCCAGCGGCTGGCTGATTGTGACGACATGGGGCTCAGGAGGCCTGTCTTGCCGTTTCAGATCGCAGCGGAACAGCCCGTGGCTGCCGCTGGCGATTACTGAATCACTGCTGGCCGAGAGACCACCGCAGCCAGCTCCCGCCGGTCAGCGTCGTCCTTGCGCTTCTCGTCGGCCGCGCGCGGGCGTGCGGCGATCTCGTCGAGGGCGCGCCGTTTCGCATCCATCCGGACATGGGAATAGCGCGAGAGTATGGCGCGCGAGACGTGCCCGGCGATGCTATACGCGGAGACACGGCTCAGTCTGGGACGGGACAGGCTGCGGAGGAGCTGGCCAGCCCGGCCGCGTGTGGCAAGTTCGGACCGCGCGCCGGGTCGCGATGCTGCCTGGAACGTGCGGAGCTAAACAACAAGGGCCCCCCATTGGCTTTGCCGGGGTGGCAGTAGAAGTTTGACAGATACAGCAGTACGCGGATGGAACTCGCGGTGAACCACATTCGTGAATGGCGATGGCCCTGGAAAACCAGGGTGCGCTGAACCGGCGGTGGGATCTCAAGACCCACTCCGATAACCGGCGGCAAGGAGACCGGCGATGGAACCTGAAAAGCGCGCGCTGCGTTGCACCATCTGGCCTCACGGTTTTGCGGGGCCGCGTTAGCGACCCCGCAGCCGCTTTGAGCGGCTCACGACCTAAAGTCCCCGGCTTGGCCGGGGGATACTCACTCTTAGAAAAACCGTCCGCTGCGCGGGTAAAGACCGTGGCCTGTTGCACTTCGCAGCGGTGTAGAATACCAGCCAATGGGAACCAAAGATGTCATTTCTCGGTATAGTCACTCACATCGAAGGAGGTTGCGATGATTCGCTATTGGAGTCTTGTCCTGTTGTGCGCATCTTGTCTTTCGGCCCAGACCATCACTGGATCTATTACGGGAACGATAAAGGATTCAAGCGGCCTGGCCGTGGTTGGGGCGCCGGTAACGCTGATTCAGGAGGCCACGGGGGCCGTGCGGCAAGCCAAGTCGGGCGAACGCGGCGATTTTGTGTTCGGCGCCCTGCAACCGGGCGAGTACCGCTTGGAGGTAACACAGACGGGGTTCAAGAAGGCGGAACGGCGCGGGATCATGCTTTCGGCCGCGACGCTGCTGGCGGTAGGCGACATTGTGCTGGAGGTCGGCGCGGTGTCCGAGGCAGTGACGGTGACCGCACAAGGGGTCACGGTGCAGACGGCGAGCGCCGAGCGCGCCGGCGTGATCACCAGCAACCAGGTGGAGAACCTGCTGATCCGAGGCCGCAGCGTGATGTCGCTGCTCGAGTTGCTGCCGGGCGTCGTGAATCTTCAGGACAGCGAATCGATCGACCGCAACTGGAATCTGAACGTCAACGGCAACCGGCGAAACACAAGCAGCGTGCAGATGGACGGCGCCACGATGAACGCCATCGGCAACAACTTCAACGCCGTGCTGGGCGTGAGCCAGGATGCCGTGGCCGAAGTCAAAGTACTGCTCAGCAACTACCAGGCGGAGTATGGGCGCATGTCGGGCGCCAACATCAGCCTGGTGACCAAGTCGGGTACGCGGGAGTTCCACGGCCTCGGCTCGTACTTCAAGCGGCACGAACAGTTCAACGCGAACAATTTCTTCAACAGCCGGCTCGGACAGCAGAAGCCGCGCTACCGGTTCAACACGTGGAACTACAGCGTCGGCGGGCCAGTTTATATTCCGGGGAAATTCAACCGCAACCGCGACAAGCTGTTCTTCTTCTTCTCCGAGGAATACTGGCCGTTGCGCGCGGCGCAGCCGATTACCCAGCTCACGACACCGACGGAAGCCGAACGCGTCGGCGACTTCTCGCAGTCGCTGGACCTGAACGGACGCGTCATCGCGATCACTGACCCGGACACGAAGGCGGCCTTTCCCGGCAACCGGATTCCGGCAAACCGCCTCAACCCGAACGGCGTGGCCTTGCTCAAATTCCAGCCGCTGCCGAACTTTTTCGACCGGTCTTTGTCCGCCGGCCGCTACAACTATGTATTCCAGACGGAAAACAAGACCCCCCAGCGGATGGAGACGCTAAAGCTCGATCACCACATCAACTCGAACAACGTGCTGTTCGGCAACTTCTCCATGTACTCGGACGTGCAGGAGGGATCGAACGGCATCTCGTCGTCCGGAGGCACCAACTGGCCGCAGATGCGCAAGACGTTCAACAACCAAGGCAAACTCTGGCTCGGCCGCTACACCCGAATCTTCAGCCCGACGCTGATAAACGAGCTGAACGTCGCCTTTAGCCATCGGCCCGCCGACGACATCGTGAACGAAGAGGAGTTGAGGCGCAACCAGCGGGACACGGTGGGGTTCAACATGGGCCAGTTCAATCCCTCGAGCAACCCGCTGAAGGTGGTCCCGAATGCGACCTTCGGCGGGGTCACCAATCCGGCGAACCTGACCATCGAGGGACGGTTCCCGCTCGTGACGACGCACGACATCTTTTCGCTCACCGACAGCGTGACGAAGACGTTGGGAACCCACACCATAAAGGCGGGCTTTTACGCTGACCGGTTCTGGCGGAACGCGGCGAACGCGGTCAACTTCAACGGCAGTTTTGATTTCGGCCGCAACGTGAACAATCCGCTGGAGACCGGCTACGCGTATTCCAACGCCGCACTGGGTATCTTCAACTCGTACACGGAAGCTTCGAACCGCCCCTTCCTTCATTTTCGGTTGAGCAACATCGAGTGGTTCGCGCAGGACAACTGGAAGGTGACGCGGCGGCTGACGTTGGACTTCGGATTGCGGTTCTACTGGATCCAGCCCATCTTCGACCAGGACAACCTGGTGTCGGCCTTCGCGCCGGAGAGATTCGATGCGTCCAAGCAAGTGAAGCTGGTCGCGCCGGCGCTGGTCGGAGGCAGGCGCGTCGGGGTGAACCCGGTTAACGGAGAGGTGCTCTCGGCGACGTTCATCGGAGCGATCGCACCGGGCAGCGGAGATGCTGCGAACGGCCTGGTGACGCCGTCCACGGATCCGAGCTATCCGCGCGCCCTGATGAAGAACCGGGGTGTGCAGTACGCGCCTCGCATCGGCTTTGCCTACGATCCGACCGGCAAGGGCAAGACCGCGATTCGCGCCGGATTCGGCATCTTCTACAACCGGCAGAATCTGGATGCCGTGCTGAATCCGTTCAGCACGCAGGCACCGCTGGTACAGAATCCGGTGATTTACTTCGGCACACTGAGCACGCTGCTCTCCTCCACAGGGGTTCTGTTCCCGCAAAACATACTCGGCATGGACCGACAGGGACTGATCCCTTCAGTGATGAATTTCAGCTTCTCGATACAGCAGAACATCGGTTTCGGAACGGTGGTGGACGCAGGGTACGTCGGCTCGCTGGGCCGGCACCTGATGTGGCAGCGGAATCTGAACGCGGTACCCTTCGGGGCGAACTTCGATCCGGCCAACGCCGACCCGTCGAACCCCCGGACGCCACTCCCGCGAGCGTTTCTGGGCCCGATCGCCGGTTACAACAACGTGAACTACCGTGAGTTTGCCGCAACGTCGAACTACAACTCGCTGCAAGTGACGGTGAACCGCCGCTTCCGGCGGGGCTTCCAGTTCGGTGCGGCCTGGACCTGGTCGAAGGCGATGGATTTCAACGATAACGACACGGACAGCGTGAGCACTCTGGTTCCGGTACGGGTGTGGAACTACGGGCTGGCGTCGTTCGACCGCACGCACATTTTGAAAGCGAACTGGCTTTGGGACGTGCCGAAGACGCCCTGGAAGGAGCCGGTGCTGAAGATGGTGTTCAACGGCTGGCAGGTGTCGGGAATTGCCACCTTTATCAGCGGCGCGCCGCTGGGGATCGGTTATGGAACCACGGTGGCCACCGACACGACGGGGTCGCCCACCGACGGTGCACGGATCGTGGTTACCGATAATCCCGTGCTGCCCAAGTGCGAGCGCAGCTTCAGCCGCAACTTCCGCACGGAGGTATTCCAGGTGCCCCAACAGGGAACCATCGGGAACGCGGCCAGGAGCCTGATTCGCGGCCCCGGCATCAACAACTGGGACACCGCCGTGTTCAAGAACTTCCCGATTCGTGAGCCGATCCGGTTGCAATTCCGCTGGGAGATGTACAACGCCTTCAACCACACACAGTTCAGCGGCCTGGACACGACGGCGCGCTTCGACCCGACGGGCAAGCAAACCAACGCGCGCTTCGGGGAGTTCACCACGGCGCGCAATCCGCGGCAGATGCAGTTCGCGCTGCGGTTCTATTTTTGAGGGGAGAAGTGCTGGAAGCGAGGGTCTGTCGAAATGCAGCACGACTCGCGGCCTGCTAACCCCTGATCGCTGCTTGCCATCCGGTTGATCATGGATCAGCGGAGTGGAGACCGCCGGTCGTGAGACGCAAGCCACATTCAATAGAAGGCTCACGAACCTCACAGTCTCCAGGTGGGCGCATTCGCCAAACCGGAAGGTGAAACGGCTGGCGAAGTTCTTCCAGCCGGACGATTACCGGGACCGCCGCCGTTGTTTGAGGAACCGCCGCAGCCCGATCGGCTTCGATCTTACGCTTCTGGTCGGCCGCGCGCTGGCGTGCAGCTTTCTGTCAGAGCATCAGCCCCCCTGCCCGCCCATCGCCTCCAGCAAGCCGGAGTAGCGGCGCTACGTTCTGTCGTTCGAGACCGCCATGCGGAGCGCCTGCCGCTGTCCTATCACGATGACCAGATTCTTTCCCGCGTCATGCCGCAGCAGATCAGGTTGCGCTGGAGGAGTTGGTTCAGCCTGAAATGGAGAGGGGCGCTCTCCGTTAGTGAGTATACCGCCCTTCGGGCGGGGATTTTCAAGGCATCGGGGTCTACCGATCCGATGCGGTTCCTGGAAGAGCGCAGAAGGCAAACCTCTGCGTTCCGGTCATCGTCTCGATGAGCCCACCGGGCTATCTCTCGGCATGGTTGCGTCCCCGCATTGCCCGCTTCCGTTTCGCCCGGCAAGATCAGTGTAGCTTTACCACGTCCTTCGGCCAACTTCCGAGTTAACCGTCGAGAGCCATCAACTCAGATAGGGGATCAGGCAGAAACGCTTCGCGACAGACCGGGAGTCGAATCCTGGTCACAAGTAATCAGTGCCCGATCTGGCGTACGATAGTGCCTCCTGGGGACGCTCCGTTCGCTTTCAAAACTTCCGATGCGCCCGTGGTTCAGTCGATCCGCACCTCTATCCGAGCGGTATACACCTGGAATGCTCCCTCTCTGCAATCGTGCCACACGACGTGGAAGCTGCCGTCTGCGGCAGCCGCCAAGCCCGTGTAGTCGCCCCCGCGGGTAAATGGATGCTGCGTATTTCCGTAGTTGGCTATCGGATCGGGGCAGGAAACAGCGCTGGAGATGGCCAAGGGCGCTGAGAAGCTCTTTCCGCCATCCACAGAAGCTGCGAAGTACGTCCGCCAGCACTTCCTTCTGGACTCTTCGGACGCGTGCTGAATCCACGCCACACCCAACGTTCCATTGTTTGAGACCGCAACGGAAGAAAAGTTGGCAGGTCCAGCATTGGGTGCCTTGATTGCACATGCCGACCATGTCTCACCGTTGTCGTCCGAGCGAGCCACGGTTACATTCTGACGGTCTTCAGGCTCGCCATTCCACGCCAGATACAGTCTGCCCCGAAACCTGCCGGGCGAGAGGTCCACAGCAACGACGGGAAGGCCAGGCAGAAAGCGCGGGGTGTCGGCTACGATACGAGGGAGACCGAACGTTTGACCCTGATCGCGGGAAGCCACAACGTAGATGCGCGAAGCGTGCATAAGCTGCCGGCGCCGTTCAGACTGCTCACGGCTGGTGGAGGGAAAGTCCACGTAGGGGACGATCAGCAACCCCTCCGGCGTCACGACCGGGTTCACGGCGTTGTGCCCCAGGTTGTCCGGAGTGAGGAGTGTCCGCTGGAAACTGGCGCCGTCATCGTCGGATCGCAAGACGGCTACGCCGGAGGGTTCGGAAGGCGCGGCAATTCCCATCGCTGTGATGAACAGGCGCTTATCCTTGGCGGTTCCGGACGCTACCATTGCCGGGCGATCGAAGAACGGCCCAATCACGGTGGGGCCCTCCCATGAAGCCCCCTGATCCCGGCTTCGGTAGACCAGTACAGGGAGTCTTCCCCAAGCGTGGCCGCGGTTCATGGGCGCAAGCGCAGAGACGTAGGCAGTACCATCCGGCGCGTACGTCACCGAGGAGTCCGTGATCCAGCCGTTCGTCTCTTTGCGCGCCACAACCTCGCGTAGCTGCGGCAGGTGAGAAACGGACCAGGTGTTGCCGCCATCCCAAGTGGAGAAGGTCTCGACGAAGCCTTCCTGACCACTCATCATATGAGTGGCCGTCACAATGAGATTCTGCGGGTTTTGCGGGTGGGCCGCGACGTAAAGCTCCACGTGTGGGACGCCCGCGTCGCTCACGCGAACATCCGGACCTATGTCGACCTTTCCCGGCAGCTTTTGAGCAGAAGCCAACCCGGCGACGAGCATTACAATACTTATCGGCGAAACCCATGGGACGAGCCGTGGCAATTGGCCCGGGAGCAGTCTCACTGTCGCACGCATGACACCCTCCTCCGACCAGGTCTCACCTCACACGATTTGACACCAATCAACCTCCGGAAGTTCCGCCGGTGCAGTGGCGTGATCATGCCGGACATGTTCTGATACCGGAGACTGACATGGGCATACGACCTGGCTTGGTTGTCAACCCAACGCCTTCCGGTCGGTTGGTCGGGCGCTCGGAAGTTGGCCCCAAAAACGACGGTTGCGGCGCGCCCGTCATCCCGGAGACTGTCCCTTCTTTCGTTCTTCACGCAGCCTGCTGCCGACGAATCTGCCGCTGTTTTCGCGCCGCCTCCAACTTCCGATCCCTCCCGGCATTGATCTCCGGCTGACGCCCGGCGAGCATGTCCTTCGGCGTGATGTAGCCGACCGCACTGTTCAGGCGGACGTTGTTGTAATGCTCGACGTAGCCCTCCACCAGATGCCGCGCATCTTCAATCGACAGCGGCGTTCCCGGTCGAATGCACTCCCCTTTGAGCGATTTGTGCCACCGTTCGATCTTGCCGTTCGATTGAGGGTAGAACGGCGAAGTCTTGACGTGGATCATGCCCGAGATCCGAATGAACTCCTTGAAGTCCCTGGCGATGAACTGCGGGCCGTCGTCAGAGATGATCCTTGGTTTGGCTTCCGGGTACTTCTCCTTGGCTCGCTCCAAGATGATCTCGATGTCCGCCTCCGTCATCGACTCGCGCAGGTCCCAGTGAACAATGTACCGGCTGTAGCCGTCCAAGATGCTGCACAGGTAGTAAAAGGTCCCACGGATGTTGATGTAGGAAACATCGATGTGCCAGTGTTGATGCGCCGCCAGCGGCTGCTCAAAGCCCGTGCCCTTCTTCGACGGCTTACCGTTCCACTTCGACAAGAGTCCGGCCTGGCTGAGCACCCGCCATACGCTGGACGGGCTGACCGCCACGATGTTTGCATCGAGCATCATGAAGGTCAGCCGCCGGTAGCCTTCCAGCGGTTTCTTCAGATGGAACCCGACGATGGCCTGCCTCTCACAGTCCTCCAGCCAGAAATCCCGGGGGACCCAGGCGTTGTGCTCGTTCACCTTTCCGTAGTGTTCCCGCCAGTCGTAGAACTTGCTGGCGGTGATGTCGAGCCACACGATGAACCGCCCGGCGCCAATCTCGGTCTTGTCAGGCCAGCGCCGGACGAAATCCACAATCTGGTCCCGCGTATCGTGCGGGACCCAGACCTCGGTCAGAGTTCCCCAAGTGTGTTTTTTGGCGCGACATGCTCCGCCATCAGCTCGGCCAGGACCTCGTCCTTGGTCTGGATCTTCTTCTCCAGATAGGCGATCCGCTCCTGCTCACCCGAATGGTTGGGTCGTGCTTTCTGTTCGAAGGCAGCCGCCCCGTTCTCGAAGAACTCCTTCTGCCAACGGTAGAAGACCGTGGGCTGGAGTCCCTGTTTGTCACACAGCTCCGAGATCGGCGCCTGCTCCAGCAGATGCCGCCTCAGGATGGCAACTTTCTCTTCCGGCGTGTAGTGCTTCCGTTGCTTCTTCATGCGTTCGCTCCATTATCTTAACGGGGGAACGCTTTCTCCATTTCCAGCTGAACCGGAACACTGTACCCACGGTGCCGGGTTGGGTTCGCCGCGCCACTCGATGGACGTCTTCGCCAGACCGTGCCGGACGGCAACCGCACCATCGTCTCGGCGATCCGGAAGTCATCCACGCGCCTCCTGGTCGGTAAGGAGCCAATTGCGCCGCTGGCGTCCGACATCGGACCTCAAATCGTCTCTGCTCTGTTAACCACGTCCCTTTCGGGTTCGGAACGTCCGGTCTCGGTTCTGACAACCTGTCGGAGCTGTTAACCAACTCCCGGTTTTGGGCGGAGATGGGGAGAAAACCGCCTCCGGTAAACCGTTTCGGGCGTACGGTTGGCACTCCAAGCCGGAATCGGGAGACAAACGGAGAGAGGCGGAACGCGCCAAACCACGGCCAATGTGGGACTTGCGGACGGAGCGAAGGCGTTAACGAACTGCGTGAAAATCGTTGCGGGGGATAAAATTGGCTCCTCAGGTAGGACTCGAACCTACAACCCTTCGGTTAACAGCCGAATGCTCTACCATTGAGCTACTGAGGAATCTTCTTTAATCCATTACAGCAAAGCGCGTGCGGCGTGTCAAACGCGGCGCCCAGGCGCGGAAGCGGGGCGAGAACCTCTCCGCGTCCGGGGGGACGAAGCGGCGCCGGATGGGTTTCCGCGCGGCTGCCGCCGGCGGCGTGCCTCGGCGGGTTAGAATAGCGGTGGAGCAGGCTGGCGGAAGAGAGTTCTCTCATGGATGACACACAGGCCGGGTCGGCGGCCGTTACACCTCTGGCGCAAGCGCTGGACGAGGCGCGCGCGGCTGCGCGGGAGCAGTTGGCCGCCGCCTGGCAACTGCAAGTCGAGCGCATCGAAGAGCAGCTTCATGCGGGCTGGCGCGAGCGGTTGGAACGGGTCTTCGAGGAGCGGTTCGCCGAGCTTGGCGCGCGGCTGGGCGAGCAGTTCGAGAGCGCCGTGGGCCGGCGAGCCTTGGCGCTGGCGGCCGACAGCGCGCAAGCCGGGCGGCGCGCGGCCCTGGACGAGGCGAGCCTGGCGGTGCGGCGGCTGACCCAGGCGCGGACCACCGGCGAGTGGGCCGCGGCGCTGCTGGACGGCTTTGCGGCGCACTGTTCCAGGTGCCTGTTGTTGAGCGTTGGGCTGCGCGCGGTGATCGTGGAAGGATTCCGGGGCTTCGGCGAGGGCGCCGGAGACGACTGGACGGGCCGCGAGATTCCGCTGGACGGTGCGCCGGCGTTTGCCACCGCCATCGAGACTCGCGACATCGTGGTGGCGGTGCGCCTGGCGCGGGAACTCTCCCCCGAAGTGGTTTCGATGGTCGGGGAATCGGAGCAGGACCGCGCGCACTTGTATCCCGTTCTGGCACGGGGCCGCTGTGCCGCCGTGGTCTATGTCGAGGCCGCCGGCGCTGAGGCGCCGCAACCGGCGCTGGATCTGCTCGCCACAGTGGCGGGGCTCGCCCTGGGGGTGCGCTCGGTGGCGGCGCCCGCCGAAGGCCTGGTCGCCATCTCCGCCGCCGGCGGGCCGGCGGAATGGACCGCGCTTCCGCAGGCCGAACAGGAGTTGCACCTGCGCGCGCAGCGCTTCGCGCGCGTGCAGGTGGCCGAGATGCGGCTCTACCACTCCGCGGCGGTGCGCTTCGGCCGGGCGCGGCAGACCTTGTACGAGGGGTTGAAGGAGCAGATCGACGGGGCGCGTTCGGCGTACCAGCGGCAATTCGTCGCCGGCTGCCCGTCGATGACCGATTATCTGCATCAGGAGCTGGTCCGAACTCTGGCGAACGGCGACCAAACCGCCCTCGGCCCGGCTTACCCGGGTCCGCTTGCTTAGGGCCGGTCCGGCTTTGCTGCTTCTCGCCGCGGCCGCTGCCGTGGCCGCCCCCGCGCCGGCGTCGCTCGAGTCGCTGGCCCGCGCGCACCGGCGGAAACCCACCGCGGCCACACGGGCGGCGCTGGCGCGTTTTGCCGCGGCGCATCCCAAGGACGCACAGGGCGCGCTGGCGCTGGTGGTGGCGGGAATCGTCCAGCTCGAACAAGGCGGCGCGGCGCAGGCCGTGCGAGATCTTCGGGCCGCCGCGCCGCGGCTGGCTGTGGTGGCCGACCACGTGGCCCTCCCGCTGGCTTCCGCGCTGTATCAGACCAAGGAATACGATGCCGCGCTGAGGGCCCTCGATGCGGTGTGGAAGAGCGCCGCGGTGTCGCCCCTGCGGGGCCGCGCCGCGATGGTGGCCGCCCGCGCCTGGCTGGAAAAGGAACAGCCGGCCGAGGCCGTGCGCGTGCTCGAAGCCAATGCCGCCGATCTCCCGCAACCCCAGGCCGGCGCGCTGCTGGCGCGCGCGCTGGAGGCCAAGGGCGATCTGGCGGCCGCCGCCGGCGCTTGCCAGCGCGTCTACTGCGAGTACCCGGCATCGCCGGAAGCCGCCGAAGCCGGGCGCGCGCTGGAGCGCCTGCGGGCGGCCCTGGGCGCGCAGTATCCGCCCGAGACACCGCAGGCGATGCTGGCTCGCACCGAGAAGCTCGCGGCCGCGCGCGACTATCGCCAGGCGCGGCAGGAACTGGAGTCGCTCGCCGGGCTTTTGACGGGGGCCGAGCGGGACACGGCGCGGGTCCGGCTGGGCGTGGTCGATTACCAGCGCGGCGAAACCGCGTCGGCCTACCGCTCGCTGCGCGCGCTGGAGGTTTCGACGCCGGAGGCCGGCGCCGAGCGCCTCTACTACCTGGTGGCCTGCGCCCGGCGTCTGAACAACGACGAAGCGATGGCGGCTCACCAGGCCGAACTGGCGCGCCGGTATCCGCATTCGCGCTGGCGCCTGGAGGCGCTGGTCGCCGAGGGCAACCATCACCTGCTGGATAACCGCGTGGCCTCCTTCGTGCCGCTGTACCGCGCCTGCTGCGAGTCCTTTCCGGACCAGGCGCGGGCGCCCTACTGCCACTGGAAGGTGGCCTGGAGCGAGTACCTGGCGCGCGGCGCCGGCGCGGCCACGCTGCTCCGGGAGCACCTGGCCCGCTACCCCGCTTCCGAGAAAGCCGGCGCGGCGCTCTACTATCTGGCCCGGCTGGCCGAGGAGGCTGGCGACCCGGCGGCGGCGAAGACTTACTACCACGAGATTCCGGCGCGCTGGCCGAACTCCTATTACGGCATGCTGGCGCGGGAGAAACTGAAGGCGGCCCCGCTGGCCCGGGCGGCGCTCGCGCCGGGTGTGCGGGAGTGGCTGGCGCGGATCGCGTTCCCCGCGCGCGAGACGCGTCCCGACTTCGAGCCGGCACCGGCCACCCGCCGGCGCATCGAGCGCGCGCGCCTGCTGGCATCGGCGGCGCTGGACGATTGGGCGGCCACCGAGCTGCGCTTCGAGGGCCGCAACGGCGGGCAGGCGCACATCGCCGCCCTCGAGCTGGCGCGGCTGGCCGCGCGGCGCGGCGCGCACGACCAAGCCGTGCGGACCATCAAGAGCCTGGCCTCGGGTTACCTGTTCATGCCTCTCGATGCGGCCCCGGAGGAGTTCTGGAAACTGGCGTTCCCAATCCCGTATCGCGCGGAGATCGAGAAGTACTGCCGCGAGCGCTCGCTGGACCCGTTCCTGGTGGCGGCGCTGATCCGGCAGGAATCCGAGTTCGATCCGAAGGCCGTTTCCCGCGCGCGCGCTTACGGGCTCATGCAGGTGCTGCCTTCCACCGGACGGCAACTGGCGCGGCGGGCGGGGTTGAATCGCTTCAGCGCGCCGGCGCTGTTCCGTCCGGAGGTGAACCTGAACCTGGGCACGCGCATTTTCCGCTCGCTGGCCGATCAGTACGGCGGGCGGCTGGAGCCGGCGCTGGCGGCCTACAACGCGGGCAAGAGCCGCGCCGACGCCTGGCTCAACTGGGGATCCGTCCGCGAGCCGTCCGAGTTTGTCGAAGCCATCCCTTTCACCGAGACGCGCGATTACGTGCAAATCGTGCTGCGCAACGCGGACCTGTATCGCAGGCTGTACGGCCGCTGAGCGGTCACTGCTTGTCGAGCACCAGGGTGATGTCGGTGGCGCCTCTGGGAGCGGCAATGTGGGTCCGGATGGTGAGCGTTTTCCCGTCGCCGGCCAGCGTCCAGCGCTCCTGGGTCACCAGTTCGCCGGTTTGAAACGGGCGCTTGCTGTCGATGCACAGAACCGTGCCGTCCCAGCCGATCGTGGTCTTGACTTCCACGTTGCCCAGCTTGTTGACGCGCTCTTTGCCGTCGATGGTCAGCTTCAGTTCGGCGCTGGTCTCCCCGCGAGGGCCCGATTGCGTGCTGACGATGCGCAGGTTGGGTTCCACGTGCTCGATCTTGCGGGTCATCTTCTCGGGCTTGGGTACCGTCCCGTAGTCGCTCTTTTCGGCGTTCATCTTCCATTCGCCGGAGAAATTCGGTTTGTCCTGGGCGAGAGCCAGGCCACAGGCAGCGGCCAGCAGGGCCGCAAAGCGGAGACTCATGCTCATAGGTCGAGTATACGACGCCGGGAGTGATATATAGTGGCTGTGTGCGGCACACACCTATCCTGCATTCGGTCAGTTACGCGGGCGTCTGGCCCGGACAGGCGCGGCTGAGCCTGGACGCTTTTCTGGACAAGGCCGCCGAGCTCGGGTTCGCGGGCGTGATGCTGATGGCCAAGCGGCCGCACCTGTCGGTGCTGGATTATTCGCTCGAGGCCTGCGCCCGGCTGCGCGAGACGGTGGAGGCGAAAGACCTCGCCGTGCGGGTGATCGCCGGCTACAACAACTTCACCGCGGACCTGGAACACGGCGACGTGCCGCACCGCGAAATCCAGATCCAGCACATCACGGAACTGGCGCGCATGGCGCGCGCGCTGGGCGCGGGCGTGGTGCGTATCTTCACCGGCTACGAGACGGCGCTCGCCGGGCAGGCGGCGGCGTGGCAGATTCTGGTGGACGCGATTCGCGAGTGCGCCCGGCGGGCGTCGGACCTGGGGGTGGTGATCGGGGTGCAAAACCACCATGACCTGGCCTGTGGCTGCGAGAGCCTGGCCGACTTGATCGAGAGCGTGAACGAGCCCAACTGCCGGGCCATCTTCGATGCCTGGGCGCCCGCGCTGCAAGGGGCCGACATTGTGGCTGCGGCGCGCCGCCTGGCGCCCCTCACCTGCCACACCACGGTGGCCGACTACCAGTTGCGCCCGCGCTACCGCTACCAGCCGTCTCTGGTGAACTACGAGCCGCAAACGCCCAGCGTGCGCGCGGTGCCCATGGGCGACGGGTTCATCGACTACCGCGCTTTCCTGGCGGCACTGGGCGAGGGCGGCTACGACGGGCCGGTGGCCTACGAGATGTGCTCACCGCTGGCCGGGGGCGGGGAAACCGCCAACCTGGACCGCTGCGCACGGCGGTTTCTGGAATGGATGGCGCGTTAAGCTACCGGTCGAGGGGCGTTTTTCCCAGCAGGGAATAGGCCTTGTCGAGCAGCGCCCCGAGCGTGAACGGCTTCTGGAGAAAGACGGAGCCCTCGGGCACCTGGCCGAACTTGATCATGGGGTCGTCCGTATAGCCGGAGATGAAGACCACTTTGGTTTCCGGCCTGCTGGCGCGGATGTGCTCGGATAATTCGCGGCCGCCCATCTGCGGCATCATCAGGTCGGTGACCAGCAGCGGAATCGGCCCCAGGTGCCGCTCGGAGAGTTCCAGCGCCTCTTCGCCGCTGGCTGCTTCCAGAACGGTGAAACCCTGGCGTTGCAGGACCTTGCGCACCAGCGCGCGGATGCCGGGGTCGTCCTCCACCACCATCACAGCCTCGGTGCCCGAAGGGAATGGAGCGGCTGCCGGCACAAGCCGGGGAGCCGCCTGGGCGGGCTCGGGCTTCTCGATAATCTGGATTTCCACGACGTCGGCGGTCTCTTCGGCCGCGAGACTCTCCGTTACCGCCGGTTCGGCTGGTTCCGCCGGTGCGGCCGGTTCGGCCGGCGGAGGGATCTCCGCGGGTTCGGCCACCTCGGGCAGGTACAACGCCAGGGCCACGGTCCCTTCCCCTTCCCGTTCGACGCGCACCTCGCCGCCGGCCAGGCGCACCAGGCCGCAGATGGGGAACAAACCGGGGGCCAGGCCGGGCTCTTTGACGGCCAGCAGCGGCTCGAACAGCCGGGTCCGGGTGTCCTCGTCCACTTCCACGCCGACGGGAACGAGCTTCAGCTTGACACACGGAGTGGGCCGTGCGTCCGGACGCGCGAAACGGGCGCCGAGTTCCACGTGCTGGGTTTCGATGACCATGCGTCCGCTCTGGCCGGCCAGGCTCGCCGCTTGGCGGACCAGAGTGGTGATCATGGTTTCCAGATGAGCCGGATCCACCCGGACCATCGCGGTTCGCGGCGCGAGGGCGCAGCGCAGGTCCGCCTGGCCGCCAATGGCGATGCGCAGGCGGCTCTCCATCTCGCGGATGGCGGTGTTCAAATCCAGATCCAGCGGCTCGGCGATGGGGGGGCGCGAGAGAGTCATCAGCTCGCGCACCATGCCCGAAACGCGCTCGGCGGTGCGCAGGATCTCCTGCAAGTCGCTGCGGCGGGGATCGCGCACCGGCAGGCTGTCGAGGATTTCCTGGCCGTAGCCGGAGACGATCATGAGCAGGTTGTTGAAATCGTGAGTCAGCCGGCCGGACCAGCCCGCGATGGCGTCCATGGTCCGGGCGTCCTGCAACTCATCTTCGCGGGCGCGAACCGGGGTGATGTCGATGGTGCTGCCGGCCAGTCCGGTAATCGTACCCCGGGCATCGGCCACAGGGCGCAGCACGCTGCGCACCCACACCTTGCGTCCATCGGCCGCCAGCATGCGGTGGTCGCATTGCCGGATCTCGCTTTGCGCGGCGGCCTGGCGGAAAAAGTCCCGCACCCAGCCGGTGTCCTCCGGAGCGGTGGCGGCCCACCAGAAATCCAGCACACTGGACTGCTCCGGCGAATATCCCAGCACCGTTTCCGTGGCCCCGTTCAGGAGGCGGACGTCCAGGGTGGCGGCGTCGGCTTGCCAGCGGATGGCCGGCGCGTTGTCCGCGGGGGCCGGCGCAACCGCCGCGGGCTGGGGCGCCGGAGTCATAACGGCGCGCAGAGCCGCCAGGTCCTCCACCAGCACTAGCGCCTCGCGCTCCGTCTCGTCGTCGCCGCCGCGAAGGCTGGCCAGCGAAACCCGCAGTTGCGGCCCGTCCGGGTTCTCCGGATTCTGAAAGACCAGGTTCGAGCGCACGCCGCCCGCGCGGATCACTTCTTCGATCTGACCGGCCAGACCCGGCAAGGGAAGGATCTCCTGGATCGGGCGGTGCAAGATTTCCGCACTGCGCAGCTTGAGTCCGCGGCGAACGGCGCGGTTGGCGGAGAGAACCTCCAGATCTGCCGAAACCACCAGCAAACCGATCGGCAGGGCGGCAACAATATCCTGGTAGTACCGGCGTTCGGTCTCGACCAGCGCGAGAAGGCGGGCTACCTCCTTCGCTTTCCACTGATCGAGTTCGGCGCGCTCCATGAAAAATACTCCTCTATCCAGTCTGTCTCGGGGGGACTACCCGTTCAACAGTACCGCCCGGCCGGAACGGTGCAGTACGAAGGGACTAGTCTTTGCCCCCTAATGAGGTGACCGGACCACTGCAAGTGGGTGTTTTTATTTGACTTGGCGTCACTTTCCACCATGATAGAATCGGTATCTTAGGGCTGAATCTTTATGGATACAACGGACCTGTTTTCTCTGAGCGGCAAAGTTGCCGCGGTGGTGGGTGGGGGTGGCGTACTGGCCGGAGAGATGGCCCTGGGACTGGCTCGGGCCGGCGCGGACATCGCCATCCTGGATTTCAATCCGGCGGCGGCGGAAGCGCGCGCGGCATCCGTGCGCGAGCTGGGGCGGCGCGCCATCGGAGTCCTGGCGGACGCCAGCAAGAAGGCGGACCTCCAGGCGGCATTGGACCGGATTCTCGCCGAACTGGGGCGCATCGACATCCTGATCAACGCGGCCGGCATCAACTCCGGCACGCCCTTTTTCGAGATTGGCGAAGACGAGTTCCAGCGCATCCTGGACGTGGATCTCAAGAGTGTCTTTCTGGCCTGCCAGGTTTTCGGCAAGGCGATGGTGGACGCGGGCCAGGGCGGCTCGATTATCAACATCTCGTCGGTTTCCTCGGGCCCGCCGTTGTCGAAGGTCTTTACCTACGGGGTGGCCAAAGGCGGAGTCAACCAGATCACGCAATTCCTGGCGCGCGAGTGGGCGCCCAACCGGGTGCGGGTGAACGCCATTGTGCCGGGCTTCTTCCCGGCCGAACAGAACCGCAAACTGCTCACCCCCGAACGCACGGCCGCGATTCTGAGTCACACCCCCATGGGGCGCTTTGGCGAAGCGCGGGAACTGGTGGGCGCGACGGTTTTCCTGGCCTCCGAGCCGGCCTCGTCCTTCGTCACCGGCGCGATTCTGCGGGTCGACGGGGGGTTTCTGGCCATGACGATCTGAGGGGCCGTCATGGCGAACTGGAGCGGCCCGGCTACCGGATCAGCGAGCGGAACGCTTCCGCGATGCGGGGCGCGGTTTCCGGGCCTACTGAGTTGACCTCGCCGTACCAGCGTTTGGGAGCGTTCTGGAGCCAGGGCGCCTGGTTGTCCCACTCGGCCTTGGGGAGGATGTAGCCGATCTCGTCGTCGGCCAGGCCGAACAACATGCGGAAGGGCGCGCGCAGCATCCGCTTGAGGGGCGGTTCGAAAGGGGCTTCGGGGAAGTCCGCGCCGGGGTAGCGCTGGATGCCGCCGCCGCTCAGCTCGGGATACAGTTCGCCCGGCACCAGCGCGGCTTCGAGCAGGGGTCGCGCGCCGCGCCCCAGGCGCAGGTAGCCCACCGGCGCCGCCATGGTTCCGTCGTCGTTGGGAGCCTTGCGGCCTTTGAACAGGCCGGCCTGGGCGGCCATCTGAAAGCCCTGGTTGGCCAGCGGGATGCGGATTGTCGTTTCCCTAAACTCCATCCGGTCGATGCGCGCCGGTTTGGCCTTCTTTACCGCTTCGGCGGCCAGGTCCGCGACGCGCAGACCGAGGATTTCAGCGAAGCGGAAGCTGTCCTTGGGGGCGGGCTGGCCGGTGGCCGGATCGGCGATCTTCGCGCCCAGCGGCGATTGCATGCCGCCCACCGCGCCGTTGACGAACACCGCCACGCCGCCCAGCGACGCTTCCAGCCGCGGATAGTAATAGGCCAGGTAATCGGCCGACAGCAGGGTGTTTTTGGAGCCCAGCGCCTCGGGGTGATTGGCCCAGTTGACCAGCGTGCCGATGGCCTGACCGCGCCGGCCGGCCAGCGACAGCGCCAGGATCTCAGGGTCGTGCACTACGGGCGGGCGGCTGTCGTCGAAGCAGCTCTTGAGCTCGGGCGGATTGGCCGCGGCCAGGCACGCCACGGCGGGCTCGCGGGCGCGCAGCGCCTCGATGGCCGCGGCGGCAATCTGCGCGACCACGTAGCGGTTGTAGTCCTCGTTCAGGCCGCTCTGGCCGAACGCCGGCCCCCACAGCCCCATGGTATCGGGAGTCTGGTGGCTGTGGGTGGCCGCCACAATGACGTCGGACGGAATGGTCTGAGCGACCCGTTCACGCACTCGCGCCACGTCGTCCCAATACAGCCCGATGGAATCGACGCCGCAGATCACCAGCGGTTTTTGGCCGGTGTCGAGGGCCAGGCAGCGCGCCGCCAGCTCGTCATGGATGCCGGTGGCGACGCGGTTCTGGCCGAAGCCGGCGATGTAGACCGGGCCGAACCTGTTCAGATCCGGCGTGACGGAACGGCGGGCCGCTCCGGCGCGGAGTTCGGCCCGCGCCGGGACGCTCAACAACGCGAGGGCCGCGGCCAGCAGCAGTCCCACCTGGTTCTATGCTCCCGAGCTGACGTTCTCGATCCACCACGGCGCGGCGGTCTCCTCGCGGATGACCAGCGGATTAAGGAACGCGGCCGCTTTGGTGAGCCCTTCGTTGGGCGACATGAGCGAGTCTTCGTGCTCGATCGACAGGACGTAGTCGTAGCCGTACATGCGCAGGGTGGAAATGAACTCGCTCCACCACTCGGCGCCGTGGCCGTAGCCCACAGTGCGGAAGATCCAGGCGCGGTTCTTCTCGTCGGTGTACAGCTTCATGTCGAGCACGCCGGACTTGGGCAGGTTCCAGTCGTAGATCTGGGTGTCCTTGGCGTGCACGTGGAAGATGCAGTCGCCGAGCACGCGGATGGCTTTGATGGGGTCGATGCCCTGCCAGAACATGTGGCTGGGGTCGTAATTGGCGCCGATGTTGGGGCCGGCGATCGAGCGCAGCTTGAGCATGGTTTCCGGGTTGTAGACCAGGAAGCCGGGGTGCATTTCCAGGGCGATCTTCACGCCGTGGTCGGCGGCGAACTTGGTGCGCTTGATCCAGAACGGCGCGGCTTCCTTTTCCCACTGCCACTTGAGCAGTTCCTGGTAGTGCGGCGGCCAGGGCGAGGTGACCCAGTTGGGGTACTTCGACCCGGGGCCTTCGCCGGGGCAGCCGGAGAAGTCGATCACCACCGGGACGCCCAGTTTCTCGGCCAGCAGGATGGTCTTGCGCTGGACTTCCTGGTTGGCCTTGCGGATTTCCGTCACCGGGTGCAGCGGTTCGCCATGGCAGCTCAGCGCGCTGATGGCGATGCCGTTATCGGCCAGTTTCTGCTTGAAGGCTTTCAGCTCGGCCTTGTTGTCGAGCAGGGAGAGTTTGCAGTGCGGGTCGCCGGGGTAGTTGCCCGTGCCCAGCTCAACGGTCGAGATACCCAGGCCCTTGAGTTTTTCAATCACCTGGTCGAGGGAGAATTGCGCTAGCAGCGCGGTGAAACATCCGACTTTCACGGTTTTTGAGTCCTCTCTTTCCTTGTCGTTGCGGAAGGCTTATCAGCTTGCAGAATATCACGAGGCCAGCGGCGGTTGGGTCTTCTCGTATAAAATAGGCCCTTTCGGAAGGAGAATCCATGCAGAGAAATCACAGACGCTCGTTCCTGCGCTCGGCGGCGGGCGCGACGGCGGCGGCTTTTTGGGCCAACGACACGCTGGAGGCCTATCAACAGACCACGAACACGCGGTCCAAGCCCTCGGATCTGCGGATCACCGACATGCGCATCACGGCCGTGCGCGCGCCGATGTACGCGGTGATGATTCGCATCGACACCAACCAGGGAATTTCCGGGCTGGGTGAGGTGCGCGACGGCGCAAGCAAGATCTACGCGTTGATGCTCAAAAGCCGCATCCTGGGCGAAAATCCCTGCAACGTGGACAAGATCTTCCGTAAGATCAAACAGTTCGGTTTCCACGCCCGCCAGGCCGGCGGCGTGTGCGGCATCGAGATGGCGCTGTGGGACCTGGCCGGCAAAGCCTACGGCGTGCCGGTGTACCAGATGCTGGGCGGCAAGTTCCGCGATAAGATCCGCATCTACTGCGACACGACCTCGTCCAACGATCCAAAGGTTCAGGGTCAGCGGCTCAAAGAGCGCCGCGAGCAGGGCTACACCTGGCTCAAAATGGACCTGGGCTACCAGATGGTGGAAAACATTCCGGGCTGCGTCACTCAGCCGGTGGGCCAGTCGCGCCGCGACAGCTTCAACACGCAGCACATGTTCACGGGCATCGAACTCACCGACAAGGGCGTGGGCCTGATGGCCGACTTCGCGGTCCAGGTGCGCGATATCGTCGGCTGGGACATTCCGCTTTCGACCGACCACTACGGGCACATCGGCTTGAATAGCTGCATCAAGCTGGGCAAGGCGCTGGAAAAGGCCAACATATCCTGGCTCGAAGACATGATCCCGTGGCAGTATGGAGACCTGCTGAAGAAGATCACCGACGCGGTGAACATCCCCGTCTGCACCGGCGAGGACATCTATCTAAAGGAAGACTTCGTCAAGCTGGCCCGGGAACACGCCGTCGATATCTTGCATCCGGATCTGGCCACCTCGGGCGGCATTCTCGAAACCAAGAAGATCGGCGACATGATCCAGGAAGAAGGCGTGCCCATGGCCATGCACTTCGCCGGCACCCCGATTTCGGGCATGGCCAACGTGCACTGCGCCGCGGCGACGGAAAACTTCCTGGTGCTGGAAAACCACTCGGTCGATACGCCCTTCTGGAGCGACCTGGTCACCGGACTGGACCATCCGCTGGTGCAAAAGGGCTTTATCACGGTTCCCGACAAGCCGGGCCTGGGCATCGAACTCAACGAGGTTGAAATCAAGAAGCACCTGGCCGAGCCGGGATACTTCGAACCCACGCCGCAGTGGGACAAAGACCGCTCCAACGACCGCCTGTGGAGTTAGTGCCGGGCCGCTCCCGGACGGTCGCGGTTGGGTAACGCGCTACCGAGCCGCGACCGTCCGGGATACGAGATTCCTGGGTTTCGCACCCTAGTTGGCCCTAAAGGAATTCCCTTACCTGCCGATATAGTGCTCAGTGCCGCGTACTGAGATCACACCCGCTCTGGCAGAGGCAGCCGATGTGCTGAGCGATCAGTTGCATGGCCATTTGCAGCGGCTGGCGACGCTGCTGGCGCCCCACGCCGAGGGGCTGGACCGGCGCTTTGGCGCCGCCTTAAGGCGCCGGCGCTTCGACGTCAAGCAGCGTTCGGCGCTGGCGGCCATCACCTTAGGCGCGGCGGCGCGGCTGCTGGCGGCCGGGGAGCCGCTGCTGAAGTTTCTCGAACAGGTCGAGTACAGCGGGCGCCGGCTGGCCAAACTGAACCTGCCGCCCAGCGCGATTCTGGGTGCGCTGGCCGAGTACGACCGGCTGCTGGCGCCGGTGCTGAGACGGCTGGACCCGGCCGGGAGCGGGAATTCCCGCTGGGTTCGGGAGCAGTTGCACTTCTGCGTGATCCTGACGCTGAACAATGCCTACTACCAAGTCCGCGAGGCCGAGACGCAGGCGTTTTACGAGCTGTTCCGCGTCGAGGTGGAGTCGCGCACCCTGGACCAGATGTTGCAGCGTTTTCTGGTGGCGCTTTCCGAGTTTTGCCGTTCCGACGCCGCGACCTTGTACCTGGCGGACAAGCGGGAGGGCCGGTGGGTGCAGCGCGCCGCGGTGGGCTGGGGCGCGGAGGGCGATGGCGGGCCGGTGGCGGCCCGCGGGCTGGTGCGGGAACTCGCCAAAGCGCGGTTCATCCGTTGCGAGGAACGCACCCAGCGATTGGTGCTCCACCCGGGATGGCAGCGCTTCAGTTCGTGCTGGTCGGTCCCGCTGGTGACCGGCGGCCGCTTGGCGGGCGCGATGCAGTTCGCTTTCTCCAAGGACTACGAATGGCTGCCGCGGGAGCAGGACCTGCTGGCAGTGGCGGCCGAGCGCTGCCTGATGGCCGCCGAGAAAGCCGGCCTGATGGAGGACCTGGCCGCGCGCGAAGAACAGATCCGCCAACTGGCCGAGCACATGCTGCACGTCGAAGAGGTCGAGCGGCGCCGCATCGGCCGGGAGTTGCACGACGAAGCCGGCCAGTCGATGCTGTGCATCCGCCTGCAACTGGAGATGCTCGAACATGCGCCGCCGGCCGAGCGCGAGGAGTGGAGCGCCCGCCTGGCCGAAATTCGCGACCTGACCGAGCGCACCATCCTGGAGATCCGGCGGCTGATCGCGGCGCTGAGTCCCGCGGTTTTGGAGCAGCTTGGCCTGGGCGCCGCGCTGCGGCAGTTGGTGACCCGTTTTCGCCGTGTGCACCCCTGCCGCGCGCGGCTGCACCTGGCGCGCTTGGCGGGGCTGCCGCAGGAACTTGAAATCATGGTGTACCGCCTGGTGCAGGAATGCTGCAACAACATCGCCAAGCATTCCCAGGCGGCCAACGTAAACATTTCGGTCACAACGGCCGATGGAAGATTGCGCCTGCAGGTGGAAGACGACGGTGTGGGCTTCCGAGCAGACGATGCGCCGGCCAAGCGCGACTCCTTCGGCCTGGCCGGACTGCGGGAACGCGTCGCCCTGCTGGGTGGGGATTTTCAGATTGCCAGCCGGCCGGCCGCGGTGGGCGGCCGGGGCAAGTCCGGGACACGGATCGCCATCGAGCTTCCGGTGTCCCGGGAAGGGGAAACTGCCAAGGCAGCGCGGCTGGCGTCCTAGCGGCGCGGCCCTTGACGAGAGGTAGAGGAAGAGGCTATGGCCAAAATCAGAATCATGCTGGCGGACGATCACACGCTGTTTCGCCAGGGCATCAAAACCTTGATCAACGCGGAAGCCGACATGGAAGTGGTCGGCGAGGCCGCCAACGGCGGCGACGCGGTGGATAAGGCGGCTGAAGTGCGGCCCGACGTGGTGCTGATGGACATCGGGATGCCGGGGCTGAGCAGCTTTGAAGCCACCCGTCAGATCCGCAAGAACCGTCCCGAAACCAAGGTCCTCATCCTGACCATGTACGACGACGAGGATTACCTGGTGGAAGGCATGGAAGTGGGCGCCAGCGGCTACGTCCTCAAGGACAGCCCCGCGACGCAACTGGTGGCGGCCGTGCGCGATGTCATGCGCGGCGGCAGCTACCTCAGTCCGCGCATGCTCTCGCAACTGGTGGACGACTTCCGCTCCCGCATCAAGTCGGCCAACCGCCAGCCGCGGTTCGCCACCCTGACCACGCGCGAGCGCGAAGTGCTCAAAGTGCTGGCCGAGGGCAATTCGGTCAAGGAAATCGCCTGCGACCTGAACCTGAGCGTCAAGACCGTCGAGGCGCACAAGTTCAACCTCATGCGCAAACTCGACATCCACAACAAGGCGCAACTGGTGCAGTACGCGATTCAGAAGAAGATCATCAAGATCCCTAACATGATCTGACCGGCCGTCTCACTGAAACCGCACGTGCCGGGCCAGCAGCCAGGCCGCGGCGGCGGTTGCCACTCCGAAGGCCGCCAGGTGCGGCAGCACCGCCTGCGGATCGGAGCCGAAACTCATCAGTTTGTGCAGCGCATCCATGGCCCAGCCGGTGGGGAACGCCAGGGCCAGCTTCTGGGTCCAGGCGGGGGTGATTTCGATGGGCCACCAGCACCCGCCCAGCGCGGCCATCAGGTTGGTGGAGAGAACGCCGACGCCGATGGCCTGGCCTTCCACGCGGCTGAAGTTGCCCAGCAGCAGTCCGGCCACGGCCGCCAGCGCCGAATAGCCCAGCAGAACGGCCACCACCGCGCCCAGGTGCGGTCCCCAGTCGACGCGGAACAGGAGCGTTCCGGTCAGCATGGCAAACCCGACCTGGATCGCGCCCAGCGCCATGCGGGAGCCCCATTTGCCCGCCACCACGGCCCCGCGCGCCATGGGCGCCGAGGCCAGCCGGCGCAGGATTCCCTGGTTGCGCTCCATGGTCAGGGTCACCGAGCCGGAGGTGAACATCACCAGCATGATGAACATCACCAGGCTGCCGGGAACCGACTGCTGGAAGCCGCCGGGCGGGTTGTTGCGGACTCCCGCCGATTCGACCGAAACCGTCACATTGCGGGGCCGGGCGGCCAGTTCGGTGAACCGCTCCGGCTTCGGTTCGCCCCCCTCCTTGGAAACCACCACCAGGTCGGCCAGCACGGAGTACACCGCGCGCCCCACTCGGATGCGGTCGTAATCGGCATCCAATCCTCCGCTGGATCGCTCCAGATTCACCTTCACGGCTTGCCCCTTGAGCACCGAGCCGGTGAAACCGACCGGCAGGCGCAGCCGCCGCTGGAATCCCGCTAGCTGATCCTCGGACTTGACCCGCACCACACGATAGTCGCGCTCTTCCAGCCGGCGCACCAACTGCTCGGCCAGAAAACCCGCATCCGCGGGCGCCAGGACCCCGACCGCCGGCTTCTCGGCCGGCCGCCGCGCGCCGCCGGTGACGGTGCCGATGAAATAGAAGAAAAACACCGGCATCACGAACGCCCACAGCCAGGTGACCTTGCTGCGAAACATCAGCCGAAAATCCATGCGCGCCAGAAACAGCGCGTCCCGAAGCATGTTCGCACTCATACCGCGAACCTCCCGCGCAGCCGGGCGGAGGCGAGCAGGAAAAGGATCGCGCACGCCGCCAGCAGCAGACCGAATTCCAGCCCGGCCGCGGCCGGTTCGACTGCCCCGTCCAGCAGCGCGCGGAACCGGGTTACCGCCCAGCCCACGGGCGAGCGGCGGCCGAGGGCGGCCATCCAGGGGGGCATCATCTCAAACGGAAAGAACGCTCCTCCGATCATGGCGAACGGGAAAACGCAGAAATTCGCCAGCAGATTCGCGGCGCGTTCGCTGGCCACGAAGGTTTGCAGCCAGAGCAGAAACAGGTACAACGCCGCGCCGGCGGCCACCGCCCAGGCCGCGGCCGGCAGGGGACGCTGGATCGTGAGGCCCAGCAACCAGCGGGCGCACACCAGCCCGGCGGTCACCGGCAGGCACAAGACCAGGGCCACCGCCGCCAGCTTGCCCGCCAAGAAGCCGCGCACGGGCGCGGGTGTCGCCAGCAGCCGCCGCAAGGTGCGGCCGGCGCGCTCCTTCCAAATGTCGCCGCTCAGCCCCTGCGCCAGGAACAGCACCGACATGGCGAGCATGCTGGGAAAGAACAGCGCCGTGATGTTCGGTCCGCGCGGCTGGGCCGGTTCCTTCACTCCGCTTGCCAGCTCTATGAGCGGCGGATCGACGTATTTGCGAAGGCTCGCCCCCAGGCGGTTGAATTCGACGGCGGAATTCGCGATGGTGGCGTCGGAGAAGGAAGCCGCGCCGCCGGGCGGAGGTTGCGCGAAGAGCCGCAACTGATCGCCCGCCACGGCGTTCAGGTAGAAAGCCCCGTCGGCCAGAATCGAAACCGTCTCCCCGACGATTTGCGGCAGGATGCGCTGCGACGGGTTGGTCACCACCTGCAACCGGCACTTCCCGTTGAGCAGGATGGCGTCGCCAAACCCTTGGGGCACGATCAGCAGGGCGGAGGCATCCCCGCGCCGCATGCGCCGGCGTCCGGCGGCCTGCTCCACCTTCTCCACCAGGAACATCTTGCCCAGTTCGCCTTGCGAGAACAGCGACGGGATGGCGCGGCTGAGCAAGCTGCCGTCCTCGTCGGCGATGAGCAGCAAGCCGTGCGGCGTGGCCTCGCCGCCGCGGAAGATCACGATCATCATCACCGCGACAAACACCGGGATGCCGAGCCAGACCAGCATGGCGACAGGCTCGCGGGCGATCCGTCTCAGGTCTTTGCGCGCAGTCGCCAGGAGGAAGCGCATGTTATTCCCGCAGTTCCTTCCCGGTGAGTTTGATGAACAGGCTTTCCAGGCTGGGCTGGCTGAGCGTGGTGTCGCGCACTTCGGCGCCGCCTTCGGCCAGCGCGGCGAAGATGGCCGGCAGCCGCCGCGACGCCTCGGCCAGGGAGAGCGTCAACTGGGCCGCTTCCACTTGCAGCAATTCCACATCGGTCAGCGCCTGTAACGCGGCGCGCACGCGTTCCGGCGCGAACTGGCCGCTGAAGCGCACCACCTCGCGCTCGGCCAGCAGCGCGCGCAACTCGGCCAGCGTCCCTTGGGCGATGATGCGCCCGCGGTCGATGATGGCGATCCGGTCGCAGAGGTTTTCGGCCTCTTCCATGTAATGCGTGGTGTAGAGGACGCACGTGCCGGCGCGCGCCTGGGCGCGCACCAGGTCCAGCAGCCGGACCCGGCTTTGCGGGTCCACGCCCACCGTCGGCTCGTCCAGCAGGAGGACTTTCGGCTGGTGCAGGATGCCGCAGGCGAAGTTCAGGCGGCGCTTCATGCCGCCGCTGAAGCGCCGCACCGGCTCGCGAGAGCGGTCGGCCAGCCCGGTGAGGTCCAGAACCTCCTGGGTGCGCTGTCGCAGCGCCGCGCCGCGCAGGCCCTGCGCGCCGCCCCAGTACTCGAAGTTCTCGCGCGCCGTCAGATCCTCATACAGCGCGACCTCCTGCGGGACCACACCCAGCGCGCGCCGCGCCTCGGCGCCGTCGCGCGCCACGTCCCGCCCCGCCACGCGCACATGGCCCGAGGTGGGGGTCAATAATCCGCTAATGCAGGAAATGGTGGTGGTTTTGCCGGCGCCGTTGGGCCCCAGCAGCCCGTAGATCTCGCCCGGACGGGCGGTGAAACTCACCCCGTCCACGGCCGCCAACTCGCCAAAGACCTTACGCAGGTTCTCGACTTCGATCATGGTCTTGTAAGTATACGCAGCACGGCAGGATCAGGTTCAATCCGCCGAGCCCAGGGCCAGCAGCGCCTCGCGCAGCCGGGCGTGTCTCTGCATCCGGCGCAGGTAGACCGCCTCGTCGCGGCCGGTCTTGGCGCGCAGGATGCCATCTAGCGCGGTCTTGTCGGCCGCCGGCCAGCGTGCCAGGCCCGGAATCAAAGAGACAACCAGCGCCAGCCCCTCGCCTCGAACCCGCCGCCGCCGGCGGTTCACCGCCAGCCCCAGGTTGCGCACCGCGAAGCGGTCCCAGTCGCCGCGCGGCACGCCGGGCGACTCGTAGATCATGGAGCCAGCCGCCAGGCGGCGCAGGATGTGCGGCGGCGTCCGGTAGCCGGGCCGCGACTTCACTTTACGCTCCTCCGTCTCCATCAGCCGCGCGATTTCGGGTTCCACCGGCCGGAAGCCCAGTTTGCGGTAAAACCAGAAAGCGCCGGAATCGATCGCTTCTTCGTTTTCGTGCCCGATCTGGTAGGGGTCGATGGAGAAGCAGGTCACCCCGGCCACCTGCCGCAGCAGGCGCAGCAGCCGGGCGTAGAGCCAGGCGGTTTCGCCCTCGCGGAAGGTGTAGTAGAGGTTGAAGCCCACCTCCATGCGCTCGATGAAGGAGAGTCCTTCGACGTAGCCCACCGGGACGCCGTTTTTGAACATCATGCCGGCGTGATAGGCCCGCAGGGGCAGGCGGCGCGCCGGGGGCACGCCCCATAAGTAGATTTCGACTCCCCGCTCCGACGGTGCGCGCCAGACGGCGGCCGGGTCGCCGTGGGTGAAACCGAGCAGCTCGCGATAGCGCACGGCGGAGGTGTCGCGAGTGAGCGCCAGCAGAGTCTCGCCCTCGGCCCGCGACAGGCCGGTGAGCGGCAGCGGCGGGGCCGTGACCTCGGCGTCGAGCGAGATGTCGCTGCGCTTGAGCAGAGGCGCGGTGTGGCAGTAAATCTCGGGCGCCGGGAGGCGGGTCTTGGTGCGGGTGGACGGGCCGGATCCCAGGCGCCAGCGCAGGGGCAGTTCCATCGAGTCGTAGACTTCGGCCTTCCGCTCGTAGGGCAGGGAAGAGCGCTCCAACTGGCGGATGAGCCAGGCCAGGTTGCCGCCGGCGGCCTCGAGCCACTCGGTGTAGGGCGGATGCGCCTCCACCAGCGAGTCTTCCGCCAGCAGGGGGACAAAGCGCGGCAGGGCCGAGCCCAGCCGGGCCTCCCGCTCGTGGCGTTCCCAGTCGATTTCAATCTCGCCGGGGTGGGCCTGCGCCAGCCAGCGCGCCACCGGGTAGGTAAAGATGGCCGACAGGGACGTGCCCGCGATGCCGGAGACCTCGGGTTCTTCCAGGGCCTCGCGCTCGGAGTCCGCCAGCGCCTCGACCCGCCGCGCGAAGCCGCCGAGCAGCCGCTCGGTGAGTTCCACTACCCGCGGGCTGTGCGGATAGGCGCGCAGAAACAGCAGGGTTTCGTGAAAGGCGATGAGCGTCGCGGCATCCGCGATGGGGCTCGCATCGGCCTGTTCGAGCAAGTTTTCCACTTGCGTGGCCGCCGGCGGAGTGAAAACGGTCCGCAGCCGGCTGAGTTCCTCGATCCATCCCATGTTTAGAGTGTAGCCGTGCTCGCTCCCTGCCGATAGACAGTTGATAGCGATTATGAGCACTCCACGGGCAGGGAAGTTCCAAGACCACTACGAAGTCCTGGGGGTCGAACCCAAGGCCGATAGCGAGACCATTCACCGCGCCTACCAGGCCCTGGCCCTGAAGTACCACGCCAACAACAAGCAAACCGCCGACAAGGCCAAGTTCGACTCGGTCACCCAGGCCTGCGAGGTGCTGTCGGATCCAGTCACACGCCGGGTGTTCGACTCGGTTCGCGGCGGCCCCGAGCAGCCATCGGCGCCCGAGTTCAGCGGCGCGCGCTTCTTCGATTCGGTGCGCCGCGAGGAAGGCCGCCGGCACGCGATCCTGTGCGTGCTTTACGACCGCCGCCAGCAGAACTCTTTTGTGCCCAGTCTGTCCATGCGCCACCTGGAGGGTATGCTGAAGGTTTCCTCCGAGGAGCTGAACTTCACCATCTGGTATCTGAAGCAGCGAGGCTACGTGATTAGCGACGACCGCAGCAGCCTGCAAATCACCGTCGAGGGGATGAAGTTCCTGGAAGATCACCTGCCCTCATTCGAGGATATCGCCCCGTTCCTGAAGGGCGAGGCTGAGTAGGGCGGTTGTTTAGTTGACGTTTGGAAAACTATTGGGCGTCGTCTTCATTGGGCGTCCCGAAGCTCCTGTGGAATCCAACCAGCGTGAGAGTTCCCGGTTTGGCGTCTTTGAGGGCGGCCAGAATCCCCGGGATGTTCATCTTTACGTCGGGCCAGTTCCCGTGACTGAGAATGACGATTCCGATGCGCCGGTGCGAGAGGTTCTGTTCGTGTTGAAACCCCTTGTCCGCAGTCAGAAGGATGTCGAACCCCGCCTCGTCAGCGGCCTCCAAGAGTCTGCCGTTCGTCAGGCGATTCCACCCTTGTTCCGCGGTCGTCACTACTACGTGGGTCAGCAAGGAGCGGTGAAGGGGGACCGGAACGTTGTGATCAAACAGAATTCGCATGCTCGGGTTCTTGCAGACTGTCAGCGACGAAGCTGACTACCTGTTCGATCTGCTCTCGTGTGACGCCGCCGTACCATTCGACGACGTCTGCGATGGTAGCACCCCTGGCGAGACATTCGAACACGATGGAGATGGGCAGCCGTGTGTTTCGGAATACCCACGCTCCGTGAACCCGCTGGGGTTCCGATTCGACGACCGGGCATCGGGACCAATCCACCATACCTACACTATACGCCCTCTTGTTGGGTCCGTTAAGAACGGACTTTTCGAGAAAACGCCCATTTTACGGTCGCTTTAAGCGTACGACACCGAGTGCGCAGAGATTATCCGCCGACCTGCACGAAGACCCTTCTCTGAGAAAAGCCGCCGTTGACCGGCTTCTCCGCGATGTGATCCATGCCGACGGCAGCCCGCTCGTCCACAACGGGTCCGAACAGGAGCAACGCTCCTTCGACTCAACCTGCCGCAAGCTACACCGCTTCCTCACTCAAACCCAGCGCTGAGCCCGCCAGTCCCCCGCGAATTTTTCCGAGGAGGCGAAGAATTGTCATCCTCAAATCGCCGATCTGCTGTGTTGCAGACAGAGAGCGACCAGATCGGACACATTCGCCTCGCCCACACACATGACCGTATCCGCGCCGCCCCAATAGATCTTTATCGTTCCATCGGGTTCCGCGACGGCGCCACACGTGAAGACAACGTTGTGGACATAGCCGGTTATCTCCCAGGGGTCTTCCGGCTGGAGGATCCAAGAGTCGCTTACCCCTAAGACCTTTGCCGGATTCCGCAGGTCGTGAAGCGCAACCCCCAACCGGTAGACGGATCCATCCATCGTTCGGAACACTCCGTGGTAGATGGACAGCCATCCATGGTCCGTTTTGATTGGTGGCGCGCCGGGACCGACCTTCATTTCGTCCCAGTGATACGGTGCAGGCTTCATGACGAGCTGGGACTCGCCCCAAAAACGCAGATCTGGAGAGTAGGAGATCCAGATCGACCAGGGAGCGATTTCCGAATGCGGACGGTCAAGCCGGGCATAGAGTCCCTCGAACTTCTCGGGGAAGATCACCGCGTTCCGGTAATCCGCTTGCGTGATGAGGGAGACCTTTTCCACCTGACCGAAATCCTTCGTTTTCGCCAGAGCGATCCGCACACCACTTCGCGAGTAGGCGCTGTAGGTGATGATGTACTCCCCTTCCAGGCGCGTTACGCGTGGGTCCTCGACGCCGAACTCCTCGCAGGCGGCGAAAGGGCCGTCGCGCGCGGGGATGAGAAAGGGCTCCGGATCGGCGGTGAAGTGGAATCCGTCGGGACTCCGCGCCAACCCAATGATCGACCGTCCTGTGCGCAGATGGGAGCGGAAGAGCATGATGTATTCGTTCCCATGCTTCACCACCGCCGCGTTGTGAACGGTTTCCACTGGGTAAGGGATCTCAGCCTTGGTGAGGATGGGGTTGCGCGGGTATCGCCTGACGATGTCGGGTTTCATGATCGCCTCTTCGCTTCCAGCTTGAAAATTGTGTCGTAGACCCGTTCGTATGCCTCCACCATCGTGTCGATGGAAAAACACCTTTGGACGCGTTTGCGGCAGGCGCTATGATCGATTTCGCGAAGCCGTTGCAGGGCATGGGCCGCTTCCTCGACGCTGTTGACCAGGAATCCGGTCTGTCCGTCTTCGATCACTTCCCGGCAGGAGCCCAGGTCCATCGCGATCACGGGCACGCCCGCGGCATTGGCTTCCGCTAAGACAAGTCCGAATCGCTCCGGGATGGTGTTCAGGTGGAGCAGCGCTCGGGCTCGGGCGAACAATTCGTTTTTGCCCGTTACGCCGACCGGTCCGACATAACGGACTTGCCGATTATCGAGGTGAGGCTTCACCCGCTCGCGGAAGTACTCTTCATCCTGGATAATTCCCGCGATGAGGAGCGGCAGCCCGCTCAGGCGGGCAACCTCGATCGCCAGATGAACGCCTTTGTCCGGGTGAATTCGCCCGAGGAAAATCAGATCGTCACCCGGCGATTCCCGAAGCGGATACAACGAGAGATCGATCCCGTTGTACACTGTCGCCAGGTAATTCAGCCCCGCCACGCGATCGGAGTCGCTGACGGAAACAAAGTATCCATCGCGATACTTCCGATAGACCGCCATGATTTGGGGAGACGAGAATCCGTGGATCGTCGTCAGGACCGGCGTCCCGACCAGCCGGCTGTAAGTCAACGCCATGAAATCGTAGTGGCTGTGGATGAGGTCAAACTCGGCCGCGTGCTCGAATGCCTCGGAGATGTGAAGGTATTCGACTACTTTGGGATCGACGGCCGAATCCTCTTCGTATCCCTTATCCACCACGGCATGCAGGTGAGCGCGGGTTACGGAATCCCCGCTGGCAAACAGCGTCACATCCCAGCCGCGGGCGACGAGTCCCTCAGTGATGTTGCTGGCGACCGTCTCCCAAGCGCCATACTGCCGCGGGGGAGTTCTCCATGCCACCGGCGATAAGACCGCTATTCTTTTGTGGGGAGTCCTCATGGCGGTCAGCCGTCTTCGGAATGCATGGCAGCCAGCACCTCATCCACGGGGACGGTAGCGAAACCCGTGGCGTGATCGGCCAGGCCATACGGGATGATCAGCTCGCCCTTGTGGAGTAGAACGCCGCACGTATAAACGACGTTGGGCACGTAGCCTTCCCGTTCGTACTGGTTGGGTTGGAGCAAGGGTTCGCTGAGACGGCCGATTACCTTGCTGGGATCATTTCGATCCAACAGAAATGCGCCAATGCAATACTTTCGCATAGGCCCGACACCATGGCTGAGCACCAGCCAGCCTGCGTCGGTTTCGATTGGGGATCCGCAGTTCCCAATCTGGACCAGTTCCCACGGAAACGTAGGATTGAGGAGGACCTTGCGCTCATTCCAGAAGTGGACGTTGTCGGAGAACATGAGGTAGATACTCTCGTTGTCCTGGCGCGAGAGCATGGCATAAAGCCCGTTGATTCTCCGCGGGAAGAGGGCCATGCCTTTGTTTTGGGCGGCCGGACCGTTCAGGGTGATAAAGCGAAAGCGAAGGAAATCGGAAGTCTCCACCAGTTCCGGCATTACGACCTTGCCATCGAAGGCCGTGAAGGTCGCGTAGTAGATGCAACTGCCGTCCTCGTTCTGGAAACAGACGAACCGTGCGTCCTCGATGCCGTTTCGTTGCGAGGGTGTGGCTGGGAACAATATGCGTTCAGACAACTGCTGCTCCGGCCGGAACTCGACCTCGTAGTTGGACCGGGCCAACATCCAAATCCCTTCTGCGGCGATCTGATCTTCGTGCAGCATTCCGTCCGGCTGGCGGGCCTGGTTCACCTCAGCGTCGATGCTGCCCCGAAGCTCCTCCAGTGCGAACGAATCACCGAGTTTGTTCATGACCCGGCGCGTAAATTCGCAGGTCAATCCCAGTTCAAAGAGCTTCCGCGCAAACAGCCCCTTCTCATACAGGGGGTTTGGGATTTGACGAGGTTCGGTGAGGAAGCCAAAGGGAGTTATTACCTCGATCCGATGATCGGGATGGATGATACCTGTTCGGAACGTGATGGAAGAAATGTGCCCTTCCCCGGTGGCGCGCAGGCTGAGAACGAACCGCAGAGCGCCAGTTGGCAGGCCGGTTTGATCGGGGTGTGGGACGATGGAGGGATTGAACAGCGCGGCGGATTCTAAAGAGTATTCGGCCAGGAAATAGGAGCCGATCAACAGCCGTCTTTGTTCGGAAAGCTCCCGATCGGTCGGTAGCATCTGGCGAACTTGTTCAAAGCGTTCCAGAAAGAGGTCGCGGATCCGCTGGTGCCGCTGTGAGAACTCGGCGCAGATTTCTTTCAGGAGGGGGCCGACTCGGTCTTCGGGAAGCGACATGATCCTGGCGATGATCAAACCGTCGCGTTGTGAATCTCCCGGACTGAATGGCCTCAGCAGAACGCGCGACTGGTCGGGATTGAGGACTGTGGCCGTGCGACAGACGTGAATTGAGATGTCGTTCATGGACGCCTAGTTCCAGGCAGAACACAGGATGTGGTCATTACGTTCCGATGGCGATCGGGTCCTTGAAACTCGTCACCATGTCTTGCGCCAAGCGCATTTCCGCTAACGAAAGCAGGAAGGCCAGGGTGGATTCCGCTCCCTGGTTCGCATTGACCCGGTCGACGTGCAATCCATCACCGCAGCCGCCGCTCTCGGGGGAGTAGAGTTCCAGGCCGAGATCGTTCCAGCCGATGAACCAGTCGAAGGCGCGTTGCGCCTGCTCGTACCACCAGAAGTCCGATGTCGCGCGATAGGCTTCCAAACAGGCCGAGACCATTGCCTGCGCCTCGATTGGCTGCTGGTCGAAATTGGCGCGCACGCCGCCATGACGGTAGAACCCATTGCTGCCAATCGGCCGAAAGTGTCCTTTCTCGGAGACCTGCAACTCGGTCAGCCAGCGCAGCGCCTGCAAGCCCCGCTCAAAGACCGCCGGCTGCCCGGTCGCACGCCCGCTCAAAATCAAGGCATGTGCGAGCTTCGCGTTGTCGTACGATAGCTCCTCTTCAAACCAGCACCAGTCCGGCTTGGCATTCCGCCCGAAAAGTTCCATTAGCCTGGAGGCGAGCATCTCGCGGGTCTGGTTGACAAGGCTGTCACCCCTTAACCGGCGCAGGTATTCGTGGATGCCGATCAGGCCGAATGCCCAAGCACGCGGCGACGTGAACTCCATCAAGGCCGGCAATGCCAGCGCGAAGAGTTGTCCAGCCATCATCTGGAAGCTTCGGACCGGCGAACGCCCCACGCCTACGCCGAGGGCCCAGAGCGCGCGCCCTTGACAGTCCTCAGATCCCTGATCGTCGAGCCAGCGGCGGTCGAAACTCATGTGGTTGTGGAAGCGTTTGGTTTGGGTGTCGAACGCGTGATAAAGAAAAGCGGCGCAAGTGCTGGCCACGGTCCGCACCCGTTCCGGCTCCTCTCCTAGTTCCTCGAGCAGCACCGAGAGGATAAACGCACGCGCATTATCGTCGCTGCAATAGCCCTCGGAAAAATTCGGAACGCTGAAAATGGCGTGTTGGAAGACTCCGGTGGAATCGGTCATCCTCAAGAGATGATTCAACTTCAACTCGGGTAGTTCCCGCGGCCTCTGGTCGAGGGTTTTCGTGACGAGAGATTTTCGAGAGAGCGCCGCCCCCTCAAGTCGCGATACCTCAAACGAACGCATATACATCTGCGCGACGTTGCTCCAAATCATCTCGCGCCCGATCCTGTACGCATTCTTGCGAATAGCGTGACGCCTTGTATCGTCCCTCAGCAAGCCAATCACTTCACGCGCGATGGCCTGGGCATCGCCGAATGGCACGAGCACCCCCCGATCCTCGGCCAGCAGCTCCGCGGCGTGCCAATACGGCGTGGAAACGACCGCTTTGCCGGCGCCAAAAGCGTACGCCAGCGTTCCCGACGTAATCTGGGCTTCGTTGAGGTAGGGCGTTATGTAAAGGTCCGCTGCGCCGATGAACTCCTTCAGGTTCTCAAGATCGACGAACCGGTTGTAGAAGATGACGTGTTTTTCCACTTTGTTCTTCTTGGCAAGGATTTCCAGGTTCAGCCGGTAAACTTCGCCATGCTCGCGCAGTTCGTTCGGATGCGTGGCGCCCAGGACAATATAGACAACATCGGGGAACTCCGCCAGAATACTTGGCAGAGCGTTGAGCACGCACTCGATGCCCTTGTTCGGCGAAAGCAGGCCAAACGTGAGCAGCACGACCTTTCCTTCCACGCCAAACTGGTCCTTGAAGTATGTCGGATCGACGAACCCCACGTCGGGAATCCCATGCGCGATCAGATCGATCTTGGCCGGTGGCGCCCCGTAGATGTCCTGCAACATTTGCCGCCCGCGATCGGCCATGACGACGAGGCGCGTCGAATGCGAAATCAACTCCTGCATGACGCGCCTTTGGTCGGATCTCGGTTCGCGCAAAACTGTATGAAGCGTGGTGACAACGGGCATCCTCAATTCGCGCAGGAACGCCAAAATGTGACCACCGGCGGGCCCGCCGAAAATGCCGAACTCGTGCTGCAAGCAGACGATGTCCGCGTTGCCGATGTTGAGGAAGTCCGCGGCCCGCAGATAGGACGACAGGTCCTGCTCCTCAATCTCGAAGCGAACAACTTCCGGGTACTCGTAGCCCCCTTTGATGTCGTTAACCGATACCGAGAAACACTGGCTTTGGGGATGCGCATTTGCGACGGCCGCAAGCAGGTCGGACGTGAACGTGGCAATGCCGCATTTGCGCGGCAAGTGGTCGCCGACAAAAGCTATCTTGCGAACTTTAGAGTTCTCTTTCATGAGGCATTTCCTTCATTCCTGACGGCCCTGCTTTTCTACGGACACCGAACGGGAAACGCACGTGCGGGTTCTTGCAGACTGTCACCGATGATGTCCGCGATGGTCGCGGCCCTGGCGAGATATTCAAACACGATGGAGATGGGCAAACGGGTGTTTCAGAGTATCCACGCTCCGTGAATCCGGTGAGGGTCCGATTCGACTGCCGGGCATTGGGACCAATCCACCATACTTCACTATACGCCTTCTGGTTACGCGCGTTAAATGTCCGATCGCCCTCAGTAGAGCACGCGGGCGCGGATGGCGCCCGGCACCCGTTCCAACTCGCGCTTGAGATCGCGGGCCGCGGCACGGTCGCCCGCGTCGAGGTCGGTGACTACGTAGCCGATGACGGCGCTGGTTTGCAGGTACTGGCCGGCGATGTTCATCCGGCGCGCGGAGAACACCGCGTTGATGGCCGAGAGCACGCCGGGCTGGTTGTGGTGGATGTGCAGGATGCGGTGCTGGCCGGGGTGCTCGGGGAGCGAGACTTCGGGGAAGTTGACCGCCGACAGGGTCGAGCCGTTGTTGCTGTAGCGGATCAGCTTGCCTGCCACTTCCAGGCCAATGTTCTGTTGCGCCTCCTCGGTGCTGCCGCCGACGTGGGGCGTGAGCAGGACTTCGTCGCGGCCGCGCAAAGGCGAGACGAATTCCTCGCCCTCGCCCTGAGGCTCCTCCGGGAAGACGTCCAGGGCGGCGCCGACCAGGCGCCGGCTGTCCAGCGCCCGCGCCAAGTCTCCGATGTCCACCACCGAGCCGCGCGCGGCGTTGATCAGCCGGGCGCCGGGCTTCATGCGCTCCAGTTGCGGGGCCGCGATCATGCGGCGAGTCTGCCGGGTTTCGGGCACGTGCAGGGTGACCACGTCGGCCATTTCGAGCAGCGCGTCCAGCGTTCCCACCGGCCGGGCGTTGCCCAGCGGCAGCTTGGTCTCGATGTCGAAGTACACCACCTGCATCCCCAGCGCCTCGGCCAGCAGCCCCACCTGGGTTCCGATGTGGCCGTATCCGACGATGCCCAGGCACTTGCCGCGCACCTCGTGGGAGCCGGCGGCGGTTTTCACCCAGCCGCCGCGATGGACCAGGGAGTTGCGCCACTGGATGCCGCGCATCAGCAGGATGATTTCCGCCAGCACCAGTTCGGCGACGCTGCGGGTGTTGGAGAAGGGGGCGTTGAAAACCGGAATGCCGCGCACCTGGGCGGCCGCCAGGTCCACCTGGTTCGTGCCGATACAGAAACAGCCCACGCCGATCAGCCGGGGGGCGTGCTCGAAGACCCGGACGGTGAGCCGGGTAGCCGAGCGAATGCCGGCCACGTAGGCGTCCCGGATCGACAGGAGCAGGTCCGCCTCGGCCAGCGCCTTGGGATGGTATTCGATTTGAGTGTATCCGTCGGCCCGAAACGCCTCCACCGCGCTGGGGTGAATCCCCTCCAGCAGCAGAATCTTGATCTTGCTCTTATCCAGCGATGTCCGGTTCATAAAAAGTTCGGGGATTGCGTAGCCCGTCACCGAATAAATACCATGAATGGTAGTGGAAAATCGTCATGCAATGCTGGCCGGCTTCCCGGTGGTGGTGGAAGTTCCCGTGCAGTTCGGCGACCAGGATGCCTTCGGGCACGTGAACAATATCGTGTACCTGCGCTGGTGCGAGACGGCGCGGGTGGAGTACCTGATCCGCATCGGGATGTGGCCCAAGCTGCCGCCCGGCGGGGAGGGCCCCATCCTGGCCGGCATCACCTGCAACTTCCGGCGGCCGGTGACGTACCCGGATACGATCTACGCCGGCGCCCGGGTCACCCGCATCGGCAAGAGCAGTTTCCGCATGGAGCACCGGATCGTGAGCCGCGAGATGGACCTGCTGGCGGCCGAGGCGGACTCCACGCTGGTGTATCTCGATTACAGCCGCGACCGGACCGTCCCGGTTCCGGAGGCGAATCGCAAGGCCATCGAAGCGCTGGAGGGAAGGGTGTTTTAGCCCCGCGGCGCGACGCCGGTGGGCGGAAACAGCCGGTGCAGCAGCGGAACGTCCACGAACAGCAGCAGGAAAAGGACCACCGCGCACAGCACGACGGCCGCCATTAACAGGGGTTCCCGCAGCAGGCCCTCCGGGCGCTGGGCCGCGCTGTCCGGTTTGAAGGCCAGGGCGAAGTAGACCGCCATCACCGCCGCGACGAAGGGGAACGACAGCGCCATCTCCAGCCGGTAGCGTCCCATGAACGTGCCGAAGAAGAGCATGCCCGTGACCCCGTAAAATACGATGGAAACCAGCAGGTTTCGCTCGCCGTAGTAACGGAAACACTTGCGGTAGGCCACCCGGCTGTCGCTGGAGCGCAGGTCGCGGCTCTCCGCGTAGCGCTTGATGGCCATGAAATAGCAGCCCACCATCCAGTAACAGACCAGCACCGACGCAATTGGGATTGCCGCCGTTCCGGTCATGTACCAGCCGGCCAGGAAACGGATGGGATTGTTGACCGCCTCGGCCAGCACATCCACGAACGGAATGTCCTTGGCCCGCACCGGCGGGATGTTATAGACGCAGCCCATGGCCCACAGCGCCGCCATGCTGAACAGGAAGGCGCGCGACACCGCCAGGCTCAGGGCCAGCCCGGCCAGGCCCAGCAGAATCCACTGCGCCCAGGCCCAGGGGAGGCTGACTTCCCCGGCCGGGACCGGGCGGTCCCGCTTGAGCGGATGGAGGCGGTCGTAGGGCGCGTCCAGCAGTTCGTTCAAGACGTAATTGCTGGAGGCGACCAGGCCCACCGCGAGCAGGCCCAACGCCAGGTGCAGCGGGTTGAGCAGACGGGCCTGGGCCGGATCAATCGCCAGCGCCACGGCGACGCCGGGCAGCACGAAAACGTTTTTGACCCAGTGGTCCAACCGGGCGATGCGCAGGTGTCCTCGCCATGTGGCCGCCACTATGCGCGTCCCTTGGGTGGAAAGAACCGCCGGCAGAGGATGAGACAGAGGCCCCCGCTCAGGATCACCACCACCGTGGTCAGTTTCAGTATCAGGCTCGTGTCCCCCGGCGCCGTGCCGGCGAGCACGGCTTTCCAGTCCGTCGCATACCACTCGACCAGCCGGAGCGCCGTCAGCCTTCTCTCGCCGTACCCGCCGTACATCGGAATCAGCTTGGCCACATAGGTGGCGGCGATCAGATACGCCGAAAGCGCCAGCAGGGCGCAGCCGATCCACCGGCCCGCCCTTCCAGCCCGGCTGAGGCCCAGGCATAGCAGGCAAACCAGCGGCGCCGCCAGCGTCTGCGGATACCAGGGCGTTGCCGTGTAGATACCGCCTTTGGTGTAGGCGTAAAACAAAGCGTTGACGTACAGGAGTGCGCCCAGGAACGTCAGGCCTCCGGCCGCCACCAGCCACTCGGGTTTCCGGCTGTTCCGCAGCCAGAGAAAGCCCGCGGCCGCCAGCAGGAGCAGCGCGGCATCCACGGTGTTGGACGAGAACGAATTGAAGGAACTGTTGCCCGTCCAGATCGCTCCCCGGGCCGCGGCCAACAGAGCCTGCGGCCAGGGCAACTCCAGCGCCGCGCGGATCACCTGCGGAGGCCCCAGTCCGGCCGCCGATTGCAGCATTCCGCTCAAGCTGTCGTACAACAGCAGGTTACGGAGGTACCACGGCGCCGCCAGGGCCGCCAAGCCGGCCGTCGCGAGGGCCGCGCTCCAGGACGCCCGCTTGCGCAGCAGCAGCCAGGCGACCAGTCCGGCCGCGAAAAGCGCCCACGCAAGGAAGTAGGCCTTGGTCAGCAGGCCCGCCGCCACGGCCAGGCCGAGCAGTGCTCCGGAGCGCCAATCGGGTGCGCGGTAGAAGCGCAGGGCGGCGGTCACCACCAGCGTCGTCAGGGGCACCGCCAGCCAGTCGTTGGCCACGTGAGCCGTGGTTGCGTAAAACATCTGGCAAGAAAACAAGAGAAACAAGGCCGGGGCGCGCAGGGCCGGAGCCAACCCGAGCTGCCGAGCCAGCACCAGGGTGAGCCAGAGTTGCAGGCCTACGGCCGCCAGTGCGCCCGTCAGGCGGATCTTCACCACGCGCGAGATGAGCGGTTCGCCGCGCCATAGATGATCCGCCAGCGCCAGAGGGATATAGGCCAGGGGCGACTGCTGGGCCTCGTAGTTCAGCGGACCACCGGCGGTGACTTCGCGCAGGTCCGCCGGCAGGCGGTTCAGCTCCTCTCTGCGTTCACGCCGTTCGGGACCCGGCAGCGCCGCGAACTCGGCGAAAGTGGTGACAAAGGGCAGATTGCGCCGCACCACGTGGCTGGCCGGCGCTAGCCCCAGCGAGCGCCAAATCTCCTGGGAGATCCTCGTCTGTCCCAAGGCGGGCCACTGCTTCGTCACCGCCAGAGTCTGGACGTAGCCGTAGTGAAACGGTTCGTCGAAACCCTCCCAGAGGGGCAGCAGATGACAGTACAGAACCGCGTTGACGATGCCAAACACGGCCACTGCCAGCAGCGCCAGATCGGGACCCCGCTTTCGTATGCCAGACACGGACAAGTTGTTCATTTTACAATGAAAGCCTTGACCTCCGCTGTTTCCTCCGCGCGCCGGACGCTGTGGGTACTGGGCCTGATTTGGGCCTGCTTTCTGGCGCGCGGGGTCTTTTATTCGGTGATGCTCCCCCTGTGGGAGGGCTGGGACGAGTGGTCGCACTTCGACTACTTGCAGTATTTCGTCAATACCGGCCGTCTTCCGGTTCCCAAGGTCTCGAAGCCCTATCGCGAAACCCAGGATTCGCTGCGGCTGGCCCCGCTGCCTTGGACCCTGCGCGAACTGTCCATTCCCCACGACCGTTATTGGGCGCTGAGCAGGGAGGACCGGGCCGCTCGGGAGTCGGCGCTGCGGGCCATTCCGCGGGCGCGGCAACGGCAGGAGGCGGCTGAGGCCGAACCCATTTACGAGAGCCAGCAGCCTCCGCTGTACTATTGGCTGCTGGCCGCGCCGCTGGCGTTGGTCCAGGATGCGCCTCTGCCCGCGCGGGTGTTTCTGCTGCGCTGTTTCAGTGTCGCGCTGGCCTCCCTGGCGATCCCCTTCGGCTTCGCCATCGGCCGGCGGGTGCTGGGCAGCGAAGCGATGGCTTTGGGCGCCGTCGCGCTAACGACCGTCATACCGGTCTCGACGATCAACCTCAGCCGGATCGGCAACGAAAGCCTGTCGCTGGTGGTTTACACCGCGCTGCTTTACCTGGCGTTGCGGCTCGTGGACGAACCGGCCGGTTTTCGAACCTGGCTGGGGCTGGGAGCCGTCTTGGGATGCGGGCTGCTGACCAAGGTCTATTTTCTGACCGCGCTGCCCGCCGTGGTATTGTTGTGCCTGTGGGCGATCCGGTTGCGGCGGGACCGGTGGAAGCGGATCCTGGCCGGCGGCGCTTCGGCGTGCGCGCTGGCAGTGGCGCTTGCGGGATGGTGGTACTGGTTCATCCACGCCGCGACCGGCGCCGTTTCGGGCCAGATCCAGGTGGTTGCGGCCGGGAGTATTACGCCGGCGGATCGCTGGCGGGCCGTCTTTCAGGTGGAGTGGCCGCAGGCGCTGGATTCGATCTTGATCTCCCACGTCTGGTTCGGCGCGCATAGCTTTCTCCAGGTGCGGAGCTGGATCTACCACTTCTTCGCGGGCGTCTTCCTGCTCGTGGCGTTGGGATTGTCGGTGCTGATGGTGAAACCCCGCCGCTCGCCGGTCGAAAGCTACCAGGCCTCCCGCGCCGTGCCCGTTCTGGGCGGGTTTCTGGTGTTGTTTGCGGCCAGCTTGATGTACCACGTCCTGGTGACGTTTCTGCTCATCCGGCTCTCGGCCAGCAACGGGCGGTACCTCTACTGCCTGGTTTTCGCCGAAGTGCTGCTGGTGGTGGCGGGCTTGTCGGTCCTGTGCCCCCGGGCCTGGAAAGCCTGGGTGATTCCCTTTGGCACGGCGTGCGTTGCGCTGCTGGATTTCTACGGCGTGAACTTCCTGCTGCTGCCGTACTATCACGGGCTCATCGCCCACGCCCCGGACGGAAAATTGCAGAACTTCCACCTGAGCCAGCTTGCCTCGCTCGGGTGGACCGAATTGCTCTCGCGTCTGGAAACCAACCGGCCGTTCCTGGGCGGCTACCCGGTCTTTGTGCTGTTATGGGTACTCTATGTCCTCGCCACGGCCGCCTGCGTCGTTGTTGCCATCCTTCAAGCCCGGAGAACTCGAAGCGATCCTGTTTGACGTCGACGGGACCCTGTACTCCCAGCGCTCGCTGCGCCTGCGGCTGTTGCCGCGCCTGGCCGCGCGCTCGGCGCTGGACCCACGGTTGTTGCGAGTCCTGCGGGCGCATCGGAGGGCGCTCGAGTCGCTCCGGCTGGCAGAATCCTCCCACCCGATTCCGGATCGCCAGTTCCAACTCACCGCCCGCCTGGCGGGAGTGGCCGAGGAGCGTGTCCGCGCTTACGTGGAGGAGTGGTTCGCCGCGGCGCCGTTGCCCTTGTTGAAACGATGCATCCGTCCGGGTTTGACTGAGCTACTCGAGTTTGCGCGCGGGCGAGGAATCCGCCTGGGCGTTTTCTCCGACTATCCGGCCGAGGCCAAGCTGAAAGCGTTGGACGTGCGCGAGTTCTTCGAGGCCGTGACCAGCGCGGAAGACCCCGAGGTTCAGGCCTACAAGCCGGACCCGAAGGGTCTGCTGGCCACTCTGGCCCGCCTGGGTGTGGTGCCCGAGCGGGCCCTGTATGTCGGCGACCGCGCGGAGGTGGACGCAGAGGCGGCGGCGCGCGCGGGCATGCGCTTCCTACTCCTGCGCGGCAGCCGCGATTGCGTTGCGCTGCGGAGCCTACTCTGACTTCAGCAGTTCTTCCCAGGTCACGCGCCGGCCGGTGTCGATGGCCAGGCGGCCCAATAGCGAAGTCAGTGTGCTCTCGGCCACCCACTGCGCGTTGTTCTCGGGCTGGTTGTCGACCACATGGGTGAGAAACCGCTCGATGGCGTCGATGGTGATCTCGCGCTTGGAGTCCGCCTGCACCGGCTTCTGTCCCGGCCGCGACCAGCGATAGTAGCGGCGGTGCGTCTCGATGGTGCCCTCGGTGCCGAAGAACTGCTCGTCCACCAGGCTCCACCCCTGCGCCAACTGGCAGGCGTGCAGGAAGCCGCGCAGTCCTTGCCCGTAGTCGTAGGTGACGTTGAGGTGGTCCATGGTGTCGCCGTAGGTGCGCACCTTGCGTCCGCCGTCGCCCACGGCCGACACGGGATGCCGCCCGGAGAACCAGTTGAGCACGTCCACGCCGTGGCAGTCCTGTTCGACGATCATGTCGCCCGACTTGGCGCGCCACGGATACCACATGCGCGCTTCCATCTCCGGCGGCATGGGCTTCATGCGCGCCTTGGGCGACACGCCGCCCACCATCCAGTGGCTGCGCATCAGCGCCATCTCGCCCAGTTGTCCGGAGCGGATGATCTTTTCCGCCGCCAGGTACTCGGGGCTGTAGCGCTGCTGGAAGCCGAACTGGATGTGCTTGGTCTAGTCGGCCTTTTCGGCCGCCGCCAGCAGCCGCTTGACGCCGGTCACGCTGGCGCCCGCGGGCTTCTCGCAGTAGATATGCTTGCGCGCCTGGACCGCGGCCTCGAAATGCTCCGGGTGCAGGTAGACCGGCGTGGTGATGACCACCGCGTCGATGCCCGGCGCGGCCAGCAGGTCCTGGAACCGGGTAAACACTTTGGCGCTGTCGGCGGCCGGAATCTGGGTCTTGGCCCGGTCGATCTGGTCGGGATACAGATCGCACAAGGCGGCGATCTGCGCCCGCGGATCCTTGGCGAAAAACGCGCCGTCGTAACGGCCCCGCCCGCCGGTCCCGATGATGCCCACCGCCACCGCCGAATTGGCCTGCGAGCCGAAGGCGGTATGAGGGCTCACAATCGTCAGGTTGGCCGTGAGACCGGCCAATGCTTGGCGTCTGTTCATAATGTTATTCACTCTACCAGCAACGGCAGGGGTGCGTCTGGCTAAAGCTCGTCAGAAGGGCTTGCCGTCACCGCGGGACTTGCATGCTCGTAGTCGAAGAGACGAAGCTGGTTCTCGACCTTTTCCGGAGCGGACTCCGGATCCGGGCGCAACTGGTCCATGCGGAGCAATTCGCCGGGGGTGTAGAGCCGCTTCAGCAGGGCCGTGCGTCCGGCCTCATCGAGCGGCGCAATGTGCGTGGAGCCTCGCTCGGCGAACACAGCCAGAATGGACCCTGCATCGATCTTCTCGTCATCCAGCAGATCCGGGCTATGACTGGTAACGATGACCTGAGTTGTCCGGCTGGCCTCTCTCAAACCGTCCAACAGCAAGCCCGCCGCTGCGGGATGCAGTGCGATTTCGGATTCTTCGATGCCCGCCAGAGGCACGCGGGGTCCAGCGCCGTTCCCGGACTGGGACAGCGCCACCAGAATCCCGAGCGCGCGCACCGTCCCGTCGGACATGTTCGCGGCCAGGAAGCGCCAGGGGTCCTTCGAGCCGGCGACCTGCTGGCGAAATTCAAGCGTCTCTTTCGGGCCGACGACCTTGACATCGACACCGTGAACGCCGGGGACGACTTTGGACAGGTATTCCTCGATGCGCAGCTTTCGGGGATGGTTGTTCTTCTCCAGTTGGGCCAGGACGCTGGTGATATTGCCGCCGTCCCGCGCCAGGATCTCACCGGCGTCGGGCGACTGGAGGTCGCGGATACGGTCGGGATTCAGGTTGTAGAAACCCATGCGCGAAAGAGCTTCGTAGACCGGCCGGAACGCGGTCAGTCCAGAAGCGCTGACGAGGTACAGGCGGTCGGGAACGGCCACCGGTCCGGGCTGCGTACTTTCGACAACCTTGCCCGACTTTATTCTGAAGTAATGAACCTCGCCGAGAGCCTCTGGGGGGTGAACCCTGCATTCCTCGTCCTGGACCTCAAAGCCGCCCTGCGTGCGCGCTCCAACCCGAAACGCATAGTGGCCGGCCTGACCGGAGCGGAGTGAGAACCACAAACGCAATCCAAAGTTATTCGGATGCCCTCCGGAGCGGCGGCGCACTTCATTGATGCCGCCCCGGTCCCGGATTGCATGTTCGAGGGATGTGCGGAGGGAGTCGGAAACAAAGCGGAGCGCGTCCAGGAAATTGCTTTTCCCGGCCCCATTCGGTCCCACCAGCAACGTCAGCGGACCGAGTTCAACATCGCACGCGGCGATGCTCTTGTAATTCTTTAGGGCGACCCTCGTCAGCAACGTGGAACTTGTCATGATCGGCTGCTCCGAGAGGCTGAGCGTCTTCAGACCGCCCATCGACGCTCACGACGCTCCAATCCATGCTATCGCACCGCCTTGCTCTCCGCTTGGGCCGATGTGAGGACGCAAGAGGCGTGTAACCGGGCCGCCTGCACCTCTCGCAGACGGTACTCACTCTGCCAGCGCCCGCAGGTTCCGCGACAGCACCGGCTCGAAATGGGTCATTCTGACCGCCTCGATCTTTTGCCAGATGCTCTCCCAGGCTGTCTCGTTGCCCAGCCGGTCTCCCGAGAGGATGGCGGCGGTCTCTTCGGCGTTGAAGACGATCCCGGAAGGCTCGAATCGCAGCCGTCCGGCGTTCTCCGGACACGCTTGCTGGCAGGCCAGGCACCCGATCAGGCAACGGTGCATGGAAGGGGAGAACCACTCCGGCCAGTCGCCCGCGTTTTCCGTGGGTAGCGTGAGACAGCGCTCGGCATGCAGCAGGAACCGCTCCTCGGCAATCGCACCGGTGGGGCAGGAACTCAGACAACTCGAGCAGCTTTCGCACTCCGGCAGCGGCCTTGCCGGTTGCGGGCGCCAGTTCTCCGGCAGCTCCAACGCGGCGTCGGTGAGGAAGCCGGCCAGTTGGAAGTAGCTGCCCAGTCCCGGCACATACGTGATGTTGTTGCGGCCGTAAGCGATCAGCCCCAGCCTGCCGGCCAGGGCTTTGAGGGGCGCCGAGAGGATACTGAGCCGGAAAGAGTCTTGCAGAACGTGCGCCTTCAGGTCTTCCAGCACATCTTCGGGGAGTCCCCTGTAGCGGACGTAGGTCGGCGGCAGAACCGCATCCAGCGGGCCTGAATCGAAAGTGAAGCGCACGGTGTGCGCGGGCCGGGGGACGGCGACCACCAAGACGCTCTTTGGGCGGGGCAGATCTTCCGGCGCGGAATCTTGCAGGGTGGCTATCTGAGCCTGGTAAAACGCCGGGTCGATTTCACCGGCCTGAAGGCGGCGCTCGATCTCCGAACGGACGTCGTCCAACGCCGTCAAAGGGCCCCAAGCAACCGAGTAGCCTCGAATGGCGGCCCACTGCCGCAAAGCTTCGATCCGGGGGAGGGACATGATGGCTACAGCCCCCGCAAATGAAACCCCCCGTCCACATTGAGCACCTGGCCGGTGGAGTAATCCAGCAGGCCGTCGGCGATGGCGCGGACGGCGAGGGCGACGTCGCGGGATTCGCCCATGCGTCGTTGCGGGAGGAGACCGTTGGCGATGCGCTCTTCGTAGAGCTTCTCCACGGCCGCGATCATGTCGGTGCGAATGACGCCGGGGCGAATCTCGAAGACCTTGACGCCGGCTTGCGCCAGGCGCTGGGCCCAGAGGGAGACGGCCATGCTCAGGCCGGCCTTGGAGATGCAGTATTCGCCGCGGTTGACCGAGGCGGTGTAGGAGGAAATCGAGGTCACGAAGACGATGCGGCCGTCGCCCTGACCGGCCATCCAGCGCGCGGCGAGTTGGGTGAGGAAGTAGGGACCCTTCAGGTTCGTGCCTAAAACCTCGTCGAAGATCTCCTCGCTGGCTTCGAGGATGTCGCGGCGCTCGCGGGGGGCGATGCCGGCGTTGTTCACCAGCAGGTCCAGCCGGCCGAACTTCTCGCGCGCGAAAGCGATCAGGGCCGCGCGGTCTTCCCTGGATGCGATATCGCACCGGAAGATCTCGCAGCCGGTCTCGGCTTTCAAGGACTCGGCGGCATCCAGCCGGCCCCGGTAGGTGGCAATCACCTGGTGCGTGCGGGCAAGCTCCTGGGCGATGCCGCGTCCGATTCCGCGGCTGGCTCCGGTGACGATGGCGGTGGGCATGGTCAACTCAACAGCTTATCGCGAAGCCGCCGGCTCCTGCCGGGCGTGGGCCGGCGTTTTGCGGGTCCACCAGCGCACGAACAGCGCGCCGAGGTCGTCCAGATAGGCGTACACTACCGGCACCACCAGCAGGGTGAGCAGCGTCGAGGTGATCAGGCCGCCGATGACGGCGCGGGCCATGGGGGCGCGGAACTCGGCGCCGGCGCCCCACTCGAAGGCCAGGGGCAACATGCCGAAGATCATGGCCAGGGTGGTCATGAGGATGGGCCGCAGGCGCACGCGCGCGGCGGCGATGAGCGCCTCGCTGCGCGACATCCCTTCGCGGCGCTGCACGTTGGCGAAGTCCACCACCAGGATGGCGTTCTTGGTGACCAGGCCCATGAGCAGGATCAGCCCGATCATGGACATCATGTTGAGCGTGTCGCGCACCAGGTAGAGCATGCCCGCCACGCCCACCAGCGAGAGCGGCAGCGAGAACATGATGGCCAGCGGCTGGAGAAAGCTGCGGAACTGGGAGGCCAGAATGGCGTAGATCAGGATCACGGCCAGCAACAGCGACTGCGTGACGTAGCCGAAGCTCTCGACCATGTCCTCGGTCTCGCCGGTGTAGCCGATGTCGTAGCCGGCGGGCAGGGCCAGCTCGCCGGCGCGCTGCTTGATGTCGGCGATGACCTCGCCCAGCGAGCGGCCCTCGGTGTTGGCGCTGACGCGGATTTCGCGCATCAGGTCGCGGCGGCGGATCTTGGAGGGCGCGGTCGAAGAGTCGACCTCGGCCACCTGGCTGAGCGGCACCAGCGTGCGGCCGCCCTGGCCGGGCAGGTCGAGGCCCAGCAGGTCGGCGGCGTGGGCGCGTGCGGAGGCGGCCAGGCGCAGGCGGACGTCGTAGCTGTCGCCGTCGGTGTCCTCGAACTGCGAGACCACGTCGCCGGCCACCAGGCCGCGCACGGTGGTGGCCACGGTGCCGAGGTCCAGCCCCAGGTCGCCGGCGGTCCTGCGGTTCACGCGAATGCGCACTTCCGGGCGCGGGTCGTCGTCGCTGGAATCGACATCGGTCGCGCCGGGCGTCTGTTGCACCAGCTTGAACAGCCGCGTGCCCAGCGGCGACATGCGCGCCAGGTCGGCGCCGCGCAGAGTGATCTGAATGGGCTTGTTCTCGGGGTTGTCGTCGGCGTTGCCGACCGAGGTGCGCACGGCGCGGAACCGCTTCAGCCGCTCGCGCAGGTCGGCCTTGACGATCAGAAAGTGCGGCCGCGTCTTGCGGTCGGCGAGCTTGATGAAGATGCTGCCCTCGTTGATGGGCTGCGATTGGTTGCCGCCGATGGTGGTGTAGGTGTACTCGATGCCGGGATAGCGGCGGATTTCGGCGCCCAGTTCGCGCGCGATTTCCATCGACCGGTCCAGGCTGACGCTGGGGTGGGCCTTGTAGGTCACCTGAATCTGGCCGGGGTCGGCGTCGGGCATGAAGGCGCTGCCCAGCCGTCCGAACAGGGCAAAGGCGGCGAACACGGTGGCCGTCCCGACCGCAATCACCGCCCAGCGGTGGCGCAACGACCATCCCAGCGCCACGCCCACCACGCCTTGCAGGCGGTCCACCTGGTCGTTGACCACGCTCAGGGCGCGGCCGAACCAGGAGCGCGGAACCCGGGGGTCGGCGGCCGGATCGTACCAGCGCGAGGAAAGCATCGGGTCCAGCGTGAAGCTGACGTAGAGCGAGACGAGCACGGCGAAACCAACTGTTATGCCGAACTGAAAGAAGAAGCGCCCGATGATGCCGCCCATGAAGGCCACCGGCACGAACACGGCGATGATGGTGAAGGTGGTGGCCATCACGGCCAGGCCGATTTCGGCGGTGGCCTCGCGCGCGGCGGTGAAGTTGTCGGCGCCCATGTGCATGTGGCGCACGATGTTCTCGCGCACCACGATGGCGTCGTCGATCAGCAGGCCGATGGCCAGCGACAGCCCCATCAGCGTGAGGATGTTCAGCGTGAAGCCCAGGCCGCGCATGACGATGAACGTGCTGATCACCGAGACCGGCAGCGCCAGGCCGGTGATCACCGTGCTGCGCCAACTGTTCAGAAACAGGAAAACGATCAGCACGGTGAGCAGGCCGCCCAGCACCAGCGTCGTCTGCACGTCCTCGACGGATTCGCGGATGAAGGTGGAGCGGTCGACCACCTTGCGCAGGCGAATGTGCGGCGGCAATTCCGTGTTGAGCTGCGCGATGACGCGCTCGATGCCGTCGGCCACTTCCACCGTGTTCGAGCCGGACTGCTTGACGATGTCCAGCGAAAGGCCCACGCGCTCGTCCACCAGCGAGGCGCTGCGGCGTTCCTCGATGCCGTCCACCACTCGCGCCACCTCGGGCAGGAAGATGGGCCGTCCGTTGCGCGACGCCACGATGAGGTTGCGGAATTCGTCCACCGAGCGGAACTTGCCGGCCACGCGCACCAGCGGCTCGCGGCCGCCCTGCTCGAGCTTGCCGGCGGGCACGTCCAGGTTCTCGCGCCGCAGCGCGCCGGAGACTTCGGCAAAGGTCAGCCCGAACGAGCGCAGCTTTTCGCGATCGACGTAGACCTGGATCTCGCGCCGCGCCAGGCCCACCAGGGTCACCTGCCCCACGCCGGGGATGTTCTCCAGGCGCTTCTTGAGGGTTTTTTCGGCGATGGAGGAGAGCGTCTTGATGCCGGCCGTGGGGCTCTCGACAGCGGCCGAGATCACCGGCAGCGCGCTGAAGTCGAAGCGCTGGATGACGGGCTCTTGAACGCCCTGGGGAAAATCGGTGCGCAGCGCGCTGATGCGGGCCTGGGCGTCCTGTTGCGCGATATGGATGTTGGCGCCCAGGCGGAACTCGATCACGATGGCCGACAGGCCTTCGGTGGTGGTCGAGGAGATGTGCCGGACGCCCGAGATGGTGTTCATCACCTCCTCGATGCGCTTGCTCACCTCGCGCTCGACGGTCTGCGGCGAGGCGCCGGGATAGAGCGTCTGCACGGTGAGCACCGGGATCTCGACATCCGGGAACAGGTCGACGCTCAGCTCGCGGTAGGAGTAGATGCCCAGCACCACCAGCGACACCGAGAGCATGGTCGCCAGCACCGGCTGCTTTATTGAAAGGTCGCTGAGAAACATAGGCGCCTACTTACCCGCTCCCGCAACCTCCACCGCCACGCCGTCGGCCAGCTCGATGCTAGGCTCGGCGACGATGAGCGCTCCGGCCGGGAGCCCTTCCAGGATCTCCAGGGTTCCGTTGCGTTCGCGACCGATGCGCACCGGCCGGCGAACCGCCTTGCCGTTTTCGACCGCGAACACGTAGGACGACTTCGCCGCCGCGTCGTCGCGGTAAATGGCCTCGGATGGAATGACGATAGCGCTTGACGTTGCGCCGGTTTGCACTTCGCCTTCGGCGAACATGCCAGACTTGAGCCGGCCCCCGGGGTTGACGATCCGCACGCGCAGCTTGGCCGAGCGCGATTCGGCATCCATGGCCGGCAGGATCTCGACCACGCGGCCTTCGAAGCGCTGCTGAGGGAAACTGGAGACGCGAAACTCGACCCGCTGCCCGGCCCGAACCGGGCCCGCTTCGGCCGCCGGGACCGAGCTTTCCAGCTCCAGCCGCGTGTTGTCCACCAGCGTGAAGACCGCCGTGGGCGGCTCGACGAAGGCGCCCGGGTTGGTCCATTTCTTTTGGATTTCGCCCGCTACCGGCGCTTTGATCACCGTGTCGCCCAGTTTCTTGCGGGCCACGGCGAGGGCGGCCTGGGCCTGGTCCACCTGCGCCGCGGCCAGGGCCACTTGCGCGACGGTGTCCTTGTCGGCGACTTCGGCGGTCTTCAGGTCGCGGTCGGTGATGCCGCCCGAACGCAGCAGGTTGCGCGCGCGCTCCAGTTCGAGCTTGGCGTGCGCTTCCTGCACGCGGGTGCGCTCGAGCGCGGCCTGTACCACGCCCACGGCGGTCTCCGCCTGCCGGACCGACAGCCGGTACTGCTCGTCGTCCACCCACACCAGGGCTTCGCCGGCGGTAACGGACTGGCCCTCTTCCTTGGGGAAGCGCACCACGCGGCCCGTGATTTCGGCTTTCACGTCCACCGTGGAGCGGGAGCGCAGCGTGCCGGTAACGACGACCGTGGCGGCGAAGGTTTGCGGTTCGACGCGCAAGGTCTTCACGCGCACCGGCGGGGGCGCCTGCGGCGCCGCCGCGCGCTTCTCCTCCTTCCGGCAGCCGGCCAGAGAAAGAATCGCAAGAGCAAGAGTGTAAGTCAGAGCATGCCGCATGGTCATTCCCAAGGAGTCCGTCCCAGCGTCCAGCGCAGGTTGGCCCGCGCCACCGCGCAGTCGTACAGGCCTCGCAACAGGTTGGTGCGCGCCACCGAGAGGGCGGTCTGCGCGTCGCCGACGTCCAGGGTGGTCGCCGCGCCGTGCTGGTAGTTGGCCTGTGTCATCTCCAGCACCCGTTCGGCCTGCCGCAGGTTGGCGCGCGCGGCGGTCACCGACTCGCGCGCGGCGGTCAATTCGTCGAGGCCCTGCTGCACGTTGAGCCGGACCTGCTGTTCGGTCTTCTCGCGCTCCAGCTTCACCGAGCGGCCCGCGGCGGTGGCCTGCCACACCAGCCCGCTGCGGCGGAAGCCGTCGAAAATCGGGAAGGTGAAGTTGACCCCCGCGCTCCAGCGGGCGTACAGCGGATCGAGCAGGTTCGAGGGCATGCGCGACATGAGTCCGTACGCGCCGCTGAAAGCCAGCCGTATGCGGCTTTCGGCGCGCGCCAGTTCCAGTTGCGCGGCGGAGCTGCGCTCGGCCACGCGCAGGCGCATCAACTCGGGGCGGCGGCGCGTGGCTTCCTTGGACAGCGCTTCCAGGTCCGCTTCGTCCCCCGCCGTTTCGCTGAACTCGCCCGCGATGCGGGTGGGGAACTCCACCGGCCGGCCCAGGTAGTAGTTCAGCAGCGCGCGCGCCTGTTGGATGGCGTTGCGGGCGCGCACCAGGTCCGGCTGGCCGTTGGCCAGGGCGACTTCCGAGCGCAATACGTCCACCTCGGTGGCCACTCCGTTGCGGAAGCGCACGCGCGCCATTTCGGCGTGCCGGGCTTTCTGCTCTTGGGTCTCGACCACCAGTTTCTCGGAGCGCTCGGCCCACATGAGTCCGAAGAAGGACCGCGCGACCTCGATGGCCAGGTTCTGCTGGGCGCGGTCGATTTCGATTTCCGAACCCTCGGCCTCGATCGAGGCCAGCCGCAGGGCGGTGCCCACCTTGCCGGCCGTATAGAGCGGCTGCTTGACCTGGATGGAGTAGTCGAACAGATTGACCGGCGAGGGAACCAGGGCGTTGCGGAGCTCCTCGGGGAACTTGTCCAGGCCGGAGGCGTTCAGCAGGCTGGGATCGCGCCAGCGAATGATGTTCGAGGACAGCGAGACGTCCGGCAGCGCGGCCGAGCGCACCTCGCGGATCTTGCCCTTGAGCGCATCCGCCGACGCCCGGGCCTTGCCGATGTCCGGATGGCGTTC
>JACQZT010000224.1 GCA_016213755.1 Acidobacteriota bacterium
AGCCGCTACGTCCTGGGCATGGAGACCGATTTCGAGCACCGCTCGCCGCGCCCCGGCGACGTCATCCGCATGGGCATGGTGGACCTGAAGGACAACGACCGCTGGATCGAACTGGGCACGAGCCGCGCCTGGAACTGGCAGCAAGGCTCGATGCTGCAATGGGTCCCCGGATCGAAGAGCGAAGTCGTGTGGAACGACCGCGACGGCGGCCGCTTCGTCTGCCACATCCTCGACATCCGCACCCGCAAGCGCCGCACGCTGCCCAATCCCATCTACACCCTCAGCCCCGACGGCCGCTGGGCTGTGGCGCCCGACTTCCGCCGGCTCAACGATTGCCGCCCGGGCTACGGCTACGCGGGCCTGCCCGACCCGAACAAGGACGTCCTCGTGCCCGGCGGCGCCGGCCTCTGGCGCATGGACATGAAGAACGGCCGGCAGCAGTTGATGTTCTCGTTCGCCGACGCCGTCAAGGTCCCCAACCCGCACGAAGCGATGACCGAGGCCAAGCACTGGTTCAACCACTTGCTGTTCAACACCGACGGCACGCGCTTCATCTTCCTGCACCGCTGGCGCGCCGCCCGGCATAAGCAAAGCTTTGCCACGCGCATGTTCACCATCGGCCGCGACGGCCAGGACCCGTACGTTCTGGACCCCTACGGGAGAACTTCGCACTTCATCTGGCGCGATGCCCGCCACGTGCTGGCCTGGGCCTGGCATCCCTCGCGGAAGGACAAGTTCTATCTCTACACCGACCGCACCGAACAGGTGGAAGCCGTGGGACCCGAGGTCATGCTGGTCAACGGCCACTGCACCTATCTGCCCAGCAAGCGGTGGATTCTCAACGACACCTACCCGGACAAGCAGCGCAACCAGAACGTGTATCTCTACGATCCGGCCGCCAACCGCCGTGTCTGGCTGGGGCATTTCAACTCGCCCCAGGAGTACACCGGCGAGTGGCGTTGCGACACGCATCCGCGCTTCAGTCCCGACGGCAAGATGGTGTGCATCGACTCGCCGCACGCCGGCGGGCGGCAGATGTACCTCATCGACATTCGCGAGTTCGTCGCATGAGCGAAGCCGCGCTCCTCGGGCTGGCCTCCGGATCCGCCTGCCTGGCTTCCTGCGGCCCGGTGCTGGCGCCCTGGCTGGTGGCCGAGCGGCCGGCCTGGCGTCGCACTTCCGTGCAGCTTGGGATCTTCCTGGGCGGGCGGCTGGCCGGCTACCTCCTGTTCGCGGTGGCGGCCGGTCTGCTGGGCGGTGTCCTGCCGCTGGAAGCGCGACCTCGCGCGCTGCTGTTTGGCGCTTCGCACCTGGGCCTGGCGGTCATCCTGGCGGTCTACGGCCTGCGGCCGCGGCGCTGCCGCCCCGAGCCGCTGGTGACCATCGAGCCCCGTCGCAGGGTCTGGACCCCGGTGCTGCTCGGCCTGTTCACCGGGCTCAACCTGTGCCCGCCCTTCGTCGCCGCCGCGGTGCGCGCCGCCGAAACCGGATCGGTGGCGGGCGCGGTCCTGTTCTTCCTGGCCTTCTTCTGCGGCACGGCGGTCTGGTTTCTGCCTTTCGCCGCCCTCGGCGCGCTGCGCGCGGCGGAAAGCGTCGCTACCGTGGCGCGCTTCACCCTGCTGGTATTGGCCGTTTATTATGCGTATCTTGGAATACTGACCTTGCTCGGGAGGTTGCTGCATGTCTGACCTTGCTGTTACACCCGTGAGCCGGGGAATCGGACGGAGCCTGCTGCTCACGCTGCCCATTGCTCTATGGGCGCTGTTGATGTTCTCGCGCGCGCTCCAGGTGCCCGGCACCGCCCCCAAGCTGGCGGCGCTGCTCACTTTTTTCTTCTCGGTGACCCTGTTCTACCTGATGGTGAAAACCCGAAAGACCAACCGCTGGCGGCGCGTGTTCTTCGCCACATTGGGCTTTCTGTTTCCCGTCGGCTTTGTCTGGGAGCTCATCGCGCTGCGCGGCTCCATGAGCATTCCCATGGAGAAGATGATCGCCGGCGACACGCCCTTCTGCTTCATGGTGATTCCCATGATCCTGCTGCCCGCCGCGCTGACCGGGACGGTGATCTTTCCGGGATCCATACTGCCCACGGCCTCCAACCCGCACTCCATCGCGGTGATGATCGGGCTGTGGCTGGCCGCCACGCTGGTCCTCGGCAAGGCCTGGTGCGCCTACGGCTGCTTCTTCGGCGGCATCGAGGAGGGCGTGGCCGCCTTGCCCCGCAAGGCGCGCATCCGCAAGATCGACAGCCGCTGGCGGCTGGTTCCGTGGGCCGTGCTGGCGGCCATCGTGCTGCTCTCGCTGGCCACGTTCGCGCCGACTTACTGCGAGTGGCTGTGCCCGTTCAAAACCGTCACCGAATTCGCGGAGGTGCGCTCGCTCGAAACCGCCATACAGACCGGCATCTTCCTGAGCCTGTTCTTCGGGCTGGTGATCGTGCTGCCCTGGCTCACCAAGAAGCGCACCCAGTGCGCCTTCTTTTGTCCCTTCGGCGCCTTCCCAGTCGCTGTTCAACAAGACCCACGTGTTCGACATCCGCATCCAGCGCGAGAAGTGCAACGATTGCGTCTTGTGCCGGAACAGTTGCCCGACCATGGCGCTCAGCAAGCAGTCGGTCGCGGAAGGCAAGGCGCTGATCAACTGCATGCGCTGCGGCGCCTGCGTGGACGTCTGCCACAAGGACGCCGCGGTGTGGCACATCAAGGGCACACCCGCGGGCGTGGCGCCCGAGCGCGCCCGCCTGCTGCATCTGTACGCCGCCTGGGGCTTCGCCGTCATGTTCGGCGGCAGCATCATCGCCGGCGCGCTCAGCAAGATTCTGGGATTCCTCGGGTAGGGAGGCCGTCATGAAACCACTCAAACCGATCCTGGGCTACACCGCGGCGGGCCTGACCGTCGCAGCCACCGTGCTCACGCCGTTCCTGCTGATGAACGTCTTCACCCGCGGCGTGGCGGCTACCGGCCTGCGTATCGATCCGGCCTACACCGGCGGCGAGGTAGTGCGCGAAATCGCCCGCCCGGGCTACCGCGTGCGCGTCCACCGCGAAGTCCACCCTCAAACGCCCCTGCAACGCATCCAGCCCTTCGTGCAAGTAGACTGGACCCCCGCCGCCGCTTTGCCTCCGCAAATCGCCGACGAAGTGGACCTCGACGGCGACGGCGCGCCCGACCTCCGCGCCCGCTTCGCGGTCCCCCGCGATCCCGACGCCGAGTTGCGCGTGGATGTCGAACCGCTCACCGCCCGCCTGAAACCCATGCGCGGCGTGGGCAAGCCGTCCTTTGACACCCTGATCGCCCGCGTGGGCGATTCGATCGTGGTGCGCGTGCCGCTGACGAAGTTCACTGGTTTTCGTACTGCTCCAAGCACTCTTCCAGTACGACCAGTTCCACGCCCGCCGCCTGAAACATATCCCTAGTGTCCTGTGCGGCGTGGTAGCGCCGGCGCGCGACGACGCGGACAATGCCAACGGAGATGATGAGCATCGCGCAGACCCGGCAAGGCTCCATCCTGCAATAGAGAGTTGCACCCCTCAGGCTGAGGCCGTACTTGGCGGCCTGGCAGATTGCATTCTGCTCGGCATGGATGGTTCTTACGCAGTGTTGCCGGACCGTTCCATCGTCTTCGACCACCTTCTTAAGCAAGTGGCCAATATCGTCGCAGTGCGGCAATCCCGGCGGAGCACCCACGTAGCCCGTAGCCACGATTCTCTTGTCCTGCACGACGACGCACCCGCTTCGGCCGCGATCGCACGTGGCGCGCGTGGCGACCTCATCGGTCAAATGCGCGAAGTACTCATCCCAACCAGGTCTCACATTCGCTCCTCTATGGCAGAGACTAGGTCTCTGACCGCCTGATCCCGTGTGACCGCTCCCTAACGGTCGCGGCTCGGTATCCGATTCCGAGCCGCGACCGTTAGGGAGCGGTCCTTCCGGTCGTAGTACTAAGCCTTCTATTGTAAGGCCCGCCGGCCTTCGGCGCCTTCGCCGCGCGCGACGGTGACGCCCCCGTGCCGCGCGGACCGTGACCCGCTTACCCGGGTTTTGTTATCCTCGGCACGAGGGGGTGTGCGATTCCAGATCGAAGCCGGATATGATTGCGCGACTGCCGCGGGAATTGCCGCCCGGCGCCGGTGCGCCGGCGGAACTGATCGACAAGGCTCGCGTTCTCGACGCCCTGTACATTCCGGCGCGCTATCCCAACAGTCACCCCGAGGGCGCACCCTTCGAGCATTACGGCCCGCTTCAGAGCGGAGAGGCGATACGGTATGCCGGTGAGATCCTTGAATTCGTCCGTGCTCGCATGGCCTGACGGCCAGACGGTGGATCGTGCTGTGCGGTGCTGGGCGGGTGAGCAAATCCGCCTGCATCCCGAGTTGTTGCGGCTGGGCTACTTCGGTTCCTACGCCCGGGGCGATTGGGGGGTCGGCAGCGATCTGGATCTGGTCGCCGTGGTCGAGTCCTCTGACGAACCCTTTGAGCGCAGAGCCGCCCGCTGGGATGTCACGGCGCTCCCCGTCCCGGCCGAAATCCTGGTGTACACTTCCGAGGAGTGGGATGCGCTGCCCGCGAATACCAGGTTTGCCCGCACGCTCCAACAAGTGACGGTGTGGATCCAACTATGAACATGAACCGGCGGCAGTTTCTCTCCACCGCTCTGGCCGGCGCCGCGGCGGGTTCCGGGCGCGGCCCGAACGTGGTCGTCATCCTGGCCGACGATCTGGGCTACGGCGACTTGGCCTGTTACGGCAACCGCAACCACCAGACTCCCAACCTGGACCGCATGGCGGCCGAGGGCGCGCGCTTCACCGACTGTTACGTGCCCATGCCCTACTGCGCGCCCTCGCGCGCGTCGCTGCTGACCGGCCGCTACCCGTTCCGGCACGGCATGTGGTCCAACCCCGCGCCGGATTCGGGCATTCACATCGGACTATCGCACAGCGAGATCACTCTGCCCGAGGCCCTCAAGCCGAAGGGCTACGCCAGCATGTGCATCGGCAAGTGGCACCTGGGACACACGCCCGAGTTTCTTCCCCGCCGCCGGGGGTTCGACGAGTACTACGGCATTCTCTACTCCAACGACATGCGCCCGGTTCAGGTGGTGCACAACGAAGAGGTTGCCCAATATCCCGTGGTGCAGGGCAATCTCACCAAGGATTACACAGCCCGCGCGCTGGACTTCATCGGCCGCAACCGCCGCAATCCCTTTCTGCTCTACCTGCCCCACGCCATGCCGCACAAGCCTCTGGCCGCCTCCGAGGAGTTCTACAGCGGCCAGCCCGGGCGACTGTACGCCGACGTCATTCGCGAACTGGACTGGTCCGTCGGCGAAGTGCTGAAGCGGCTAAGCGCCCTTGAACTGGAGCGTGACACGCTGGTGGTGTTCCTGTCCGACAACGGGCCCTGGTACGGAGGCGGCACGGGCGGTTTTCGGGGCATGAAGTCGCGGCCCTGGGAGGGCGGCATCCGCATCCCGATGATCGCGCGCTGGCCCGGCCGCATCCCGCCCGGCCTGGTTTCGAAGGAGATTTGCGGCATCATCGACCTGTTCCCGACCGTGTGCAACCTGGCGGGCGCGCCGATTCCGAGCGACCGCACCATCGACGGCCGGGACATTCTGCCGCTGATGACTCGGCCCGGCGCGGCGAGCCCGCACGAAGCGCTCTTCGCCATGTCCGGCCCCCGGCTCCACGTGGTCCGCTCCGGAAGGTGGAAGCTGCACGTCCGCACACCGGGCGCCTCCGGCGCGCTGCAAGCGGGGCCCGACTGGGTGGATCCGCGAGGACCGGACGGCCTCACCATCGTCGCCCCGTACGAACAGGCGCTCCCCACACAACACCCCGGCCTCGAATCGGGCGACGCCCCGCATGAGATGATGCTGTTCGACCTGGAAAACGACCCCGCCGAACAGCGCGACGTCGCGGCCCGGAACCCCGGCGTGGTCCGGCGCCTCAAAGAACTGTTCGACAAGATGGATGCCGAGGCGCCGGCCTTCGCGCCGATCAAGCCGGCCTGGAAGGGGCTGCGAAATGTCAGGGGCGGAAACCTGAACTACGAACCACGATAGTGCCGAGCGCTCCCTGGCAGGAAGTCGCGCCGATTCACATCGAACTCCGCAGGACAAAGTAAGGCTGGGTGGAAAGGTTCGCCTCGAATCCCGGGTAAAGCCAGGCCGCATCCGGGCTCTCGTGCACGGTGAAGAAGTACTGGAGAGGATACGGCGACGCCGTGTATTCCCCGGGAATAGTGGTGCGGTAGCGGCTCCCCTGCGCCTGCATTTCGCCGGCGTGGTAGCGCTCGGCCTGGTTGACGTGCCGGTAGTGCAACCGCACCGCGGCCGGGCGCCGGCCCTTCTCGATCCGCAGTTCGACGTTCAGCGCCTGTCCGGCTTGGAAGCGTGCCGGCGGAGTGTGCCCGCAGACTACCGACGGGCGGCGCGGCCGGCCCAGAGCCTCGCGGATGGCTGCCTGCACACGCTCCTGCCGCGCCTCGCCGGGCTTGGCCCGCTCCAGCAGCTTGGCCATATCGTCTATGTCGGCGTCGATCGCCGGCAGCCGGTCCAGCCAGTGACCGCGCAGTTGCGGGCTGTACCCGTAGGTGACGTCGGGAGAGTAAACTCGGGCCCGCTCGGCCAACTCCGCCCAGGCGCCCCGCGCGGTGCGGTAAGCTTTCAGCGCCTGCTCCAGGGCTTCCCGGTCGCCCGTGCGCTCGTGAAGCGCGAAAAGTACGCCGCTGCGCAACTTGGCGCCGAAGAAGCGCGCCAGCCCGCTTTGGATCGCCGTGTCCACG
>JACQZT010000029.1 GCA_016213755.1 Acidobacteriota bacterium
GGTGGTGGGCGCGTTTCCCTTTGCGCAGTGGGACGAGAGCCGACTGCAACTGGAAAGCGGCGACCTGCTGGTGTGCTATACAGACGGCGTCACCGAACCCGAGAACGAGTACGGCGAGATGTTTGGCGACCAGCGGCTGACCGAGTTGCTGGTCCGGCACGCCAGCCGCGACAGCGAGGAAATCGTGGCCGCCATCACCGAATCGGTCCGGCAGTGGACCGGCTCGTCAGACTTGCAGGACGACATGACGCTGCTGCTGGCGCGGAGGCTGTGAGGAGCGCCGATGGAACGCATCTACCGCCGCCTGGTCTTCATCGGCATTGCCATCGCCGTCACGATGACTGTGGGCACGCTGGGGTTCACGCTCATTGAGCGCTTTCCTCTGCTGGATGCCTTCTACATGTCGCTGACCACCATCACGACGGTGGGCTACGGCGAGATCCATCCCCTGAGCCAGGCGGGCCGGATCTTCAACTCGTTCCTCATTCTGTTCGGTGTCAGTGTCATGTTCCTGGCCTTCGGCGCCATGACGCAGACGGCCATCGAACTGGAACTCAACGAGGTTTTCGGAAAGCGACGGGTCAGACGCATGATCGACAAACTCGACAGGCATTACATCGTGTGCGGATACGGGCGGGTTGGCCGGGGCGCGGCGGCCGAACTCCAGCGCGCCGGCGCGCCGTTCGTGGTGCTCGACCGGGACCAGGCGCGGGTGGATCGCGCCATGCGCGACGGCATGCTGGCCGTCGCCGCCGACGCAACGCGCGACGACATGCTCAAGGAAGCCGGCATCGAGCGCGCGCGGGGACTCATCGCCGCGCTCACCACCGACGCCGACAACCTGTTTCTCGTGCTTTCGGCCAAGACGCTAAACCCCGCGGTCGCCGTTTCGGCGCGCGCCGGCGAGGAAGAAGCCGAAAAGAAACTCCGCCGCGTCGGGGCGGACGTCGTCTTCACGCCGTACAACATCACCGGATACCGCCTGGCACAGGCGCTGTTGCGGCCCCAGGTTTCCGAGTTCCTGGACTTCACCACGCAGAACATCGGGCTGAACGTCTCCATCGAACAGGTGGCCGTCGCCGGGGGCAGTGAAGTGGCGGGCCGCTCGCTCGCGCAGGTGCAGGTGCGCCGCGACCTCGGTGTCATCGTGCTGGCCATACGGCGCGGAGACGGCCGGATGCACTTCAATCCGCCCGCCGACGCCGTGATTGCGGGCGGCGATTGCCTCATCGTCATGGGCGAACCCGAAAACCTGAGACATCTCGAGCGCTTGCTCTCGGAGGCGCACGCATGAAGGTCCTTACCGCCGCGCAGATGCGCGCCGCCGACCGGCGCACGATCGAACTGGGCATTCCGGGGCTGATCCTGATGGAGAACGCGGGGCTGCGAGTGGTGGAGTTCCTGCTCGAACGCTTCGCGCCGCTCTCCGATCACCACGTGGCGGTGGTCTGCGGCAAAGGCAATAACGGCGGAGACGGGCTGGTGGTGGCGCGCCAGCTTCACACCCGCGCGCTGGCGGGCCGGCTGGACGTGGTGCTGGCGGCCGATCCGGCGTCGCTCCAGGGCGACGCGGCGGCTAATTACCGAATGCTGCTGGCCTGCGGCTGCCCGGTCGCGCGAGAGTTCGAGCATGAGATGACCCAAGCATCCATCGTGGTCGACGCGCTGCTCGGGACCGGGCTGAACGGGCCGGCCGCGGGCGAGATGGTGGACTGGATCGAGCGTATCAACCTCGAATTCGCCGGCGCCGCGGTGGTCGCCGTGGACATCCCCTCGGGTTTGCCGAGCGACAGCGCAAGCCCCATCGGCGACTACGTGCACGCGAGCCACACCGTGACGTTCACGGCCCCCAAGATCGCGCACGCGCTGCCGCCCAATTGCGAGGCTTGCGGCGATCTGCTGGTGGCGTCCATCGGGACTCCCGAGGAGTTGTGCGAGCAAGATCCCGAGCTGTACCTCTCGCTGGCCGAGCCGAAATGGTTCGAGCATCTGTTCTGGCCCCGCGACAGCGCGGCGCACAAGGGCGACTTCGGCCACGTTCTGGTGGCGGGCGGATCGCGCGGGAAGACCGGCGCGGCGGCCATGGCCGGTCTGGCCGCGCTGCGCGCCGGCGCGGGCCTGGTGACGGTGGCCTCGGCCGAATCGGCCGTCCCGGTGATTGCCGCGCAGGCGGCCGAGTTGATGACCGAGGCGCTGCCGGAAACCGAGTCGGGCGCCATTTCCCTGCGCGCTTTCGACTATGATCGGCTGGCGCGCATGATCGAGCGCATGACCATCCTGGCCCTCGGGCCGGGGATTGGCACGCATCCGGACACCGTCGCCCTCGCGCGCCGCCTGTATGCCCAGGCCGCGCTACCCGTGGTGGTGGACGCCGATGGATTGAACGCCCTGGCGGGGATGGAGGACTGGAGCGCCGCCGGCCCGCGTATCCTCACGCCGCACCCGGGCGAGATGGCACGCCTGGCGGGTCTCTCAAGCGCGCAGGTGCAGGCGGATCGCACCGGCGTGGCGCGGGAGTTCGCCGTCGCCCGCAAAGTCACGCTGGTGCTGAAGGGCCAGCGCACGGTGATGGCCTTCGCGGACGGACGCGTGTGGATCAATCCCACCGGCACGCCGGCCATGGCCACGGGCGGCTCGGGCGACATCCTGACGGGCCTCATCGCCGGTCTGGCAGCGCAGTTCCCGGAGCAGCAGGAAGAAGCCGTCGCCGCGGCGGTCTGGCTGCACGGCCGCGCGGGCGAACTGGGAGCCGCCGAGCTGGGCGAGAAGTGCCTGCTGGCCACCGACCTGCTCGATTACCTGCCCGAAGCGATGGAGGAGTGTGCGGACGTTTAGGACCGGGTCCGAGGAAGAGACCATCGCACTGGGCCGCGAACTGGCGCGCGAATTGCCGCCGTGCGCGGTGGTGCTGCTCATCGGCAACCTCGGCGCCGGCAAAACCACGCTGGCCAAGGGTATCGTCCAGGGCCTTGGAGCCGCGCCACCGGAAGAGGTCTCCAGTCCCACGTTCACGCTGATTCACGAGTACTCGCCGCGGGTTTACCACATCGACTTGTACCGGCTGGAGGAAGCCCGCGAGGTCCTCTCCCTGGGCCTGGACGAGATCTTCGATCGCGACGCGGTGGTGCTGGTCGAGTGGGGCGAAAAGTTTCCCGGCCTCATGCCCGCTGAACGGATCGAGATCCGGCTGCGCCACGCCGGAGACGACGCGCGCGAGATCTCGGTAACATTCCCGGCGGGCTGCTCTGCCGCTCCCTGACGGGTGCGGAGCGGAGCCCCGGCTGCCTGGTTTACAATTCGTCCAGGAGGGACTCAACCGATGAACGATCCGAATCCGAGCCGGAGACAGTTTGTCGCCGGCTCGCTGGCCGCTTCGGCGGCGGCGAGCTATTCGCGGGCGCGCGGCGCCAATGACCGCATTCGCGTGGCCAACGTGGGCTGCGGGCGGCGCGGATTGCTGAAGGAGTTGATCCAGCTCAAGGACAGCGCCAACATCGAAATCGCCGCCGTGTGCGACACCTGGCGGCAGAAGCGCGAGAAGGCCGCGGCCGACGTCAAGGAATTCACCGGCAAAGATCCCTTCCAGACGGCGCACTTGGACGGCGTGCTGGCGCGCAAGGACATCGACGCCGTGGTCATCGCCACGCCCGACCACCTGCATTGCGCCATGCTGGTCGAGGCCATCAAAGCGGGCAAGGACGTGTATGTCGAGAAGCCGCTGGCGATGACCATGCGGGAGTTGATTCGCGCCTACGACGCGGTGAAGCGCTCGGACCGCATCGTGCAAATCGGCACGCAGATGCGCAGCTATCCGAACTCGGGCGGCGCGAAGAAGATGATCGCGGCGGGCGAACTCGGCGCCATCCTCAAGGTGGAGCAGGTCCGCAACGGCTACAGCCCCTACTGGATGAGCTATGGCGGGCAAGCGTTCTTCGGCGAAAAACCGGCCGAGGCGGACGTGGAATGGAAGGAGTTTCTGGGCGACCGCAAGGCGCGTCCGTTCGACCCCGCCCAATACCAGGGTTGGTACGGATTCCGCGAGTTTTCGCGCGGCCCGCACACCAACCTGATGGTGCACTTCATCGACCTGGTGCACTATGTGACCGGCGCCAGCATCCCCAAGCGGGTGGTGGCCCTGGGCGGAACTTACCGTTGGAAGAACGAATTCGACAACCCGGACTCGGTCGAGGTCGCGCTCGAGTATCCCGAAGGCTTCATGGCGCGCTACTGTACGGTCTTCGGCACCGGAGCGGGAAACTACGCCAAGTGGTTCGGCGCCCGGGGCACGCTGGACGCCAAGAACCTGTCGCCGGCGCAGAAGTGGGTGGTATCGGGCCAGGGCTCGGGCGAACCGAACCGCGTCGCGGGCGAGGCGGAGGTGACACCGGTGGAGACCGTGCACCACATGCAAAACTTCCTCGACTGCGTGCGCAGCCGCCAGCAGCCCATTGCACCCATCGAGGCCGGGTACGCGCACTCGGTGGCGGTGATCATGGCCGACGACGCGCTGACCACCGGCCGGCGCATGGTGTACGATCCCGCCCGGCGCGAGGTTCACGCGGGGTAACCGCAAGTGCCGACCGCTCCCTAACCCGAAGTTCCAGCGGGCCACAGAGACTATCTTGCTGAAAGGGCAGGGGAAGCCCGCGCATGTGCGGTTCCGTTTCTGGCTACAAGCCGAGAAGTTGGAAGGCGCGCGCTTGAAGCGGGGTGGCGGCGGTCACTTGTTGAA
>JACQZT010000227.1 GCA_016213755.1 Acidobacteriota bacterium
GCTTAGCCATCTCGACGATCTGCTTCAGCACGCCCTTGTCGCTGATGTCGACGCCGTAGGTCGCCTTGATCTTCTCGCGCGCCTTCTCCTGCGCGCCCTTCACGAACAGGCGCGCGACGCCGGCCCAGAACCCGATCCACGCCCCGACGCCCGCGCCGATCGGCCCGCCGAACTTGAAGCCAATTGCCGCACCGCCGGCGGTAGTCATCGCCAAACCCAGCTTGCCTCCACGTTGCAGACCGTACAATGCGAGCGCCGCTCCGCCCATCAGCGCGGCATCCGAGCGGCCCATCGCCGACGCCTTTTGGCCCATCGTGGCCGCCTGCCAGGTGGTGGCCATGCCGGGGCCGGTCGGGACGCTGCCGCCAATCCCAAGGAACGCCTTAAGGCCCGCGAAAGAATTGGCCCCCATTGCGCCCAGATTGCTCCGTGGCGTGCCGCCGCCCGTGCCGCCCGGAGCGCCCTCCCACCACCATGGGTTCACATCCTCCAGCGGCAATCCCTTCCGCCTCTTCCATGCCGCCCGTGACGCCGCTTCCGTAGCGGTGGTCATCTGCTCCGCGCCGGCCAGCCAGGGAAACAGCGCGTCGAGTTTGTCCATGGCCTGGCGGGTGGTTTCTGTGCTCTTGATCTCGGGGCCTCGATACACCGAGTTCGAGAACTCAGCAGCCTCGGCTTTTGCGCTGGCCGCGACATCCGCCTCCCACTGCTTCCGCAGGAGGTTCCGCACGCGGGCCAATCCAGCCTTGCGGCCCACCGCAACCATCTGGTCATGCGTCTTGTTGAAGAGGGTGGCAGCCAGGCCTACCTTGGCCTCATGAACCGCCGCACCCAGCGGAATGAACGCAACGGCCGGCCCAGCAGCCAGCGCGGGACCACCGCTCCCGCCCTCGGTCGGGCCGAACGAGTGCAGCACCGATTGAATGTGCTTCCACGATGGATCGCCGAGAACGGACAGCGCTTTGATGCTCAGGTTGCCCGCCGGAGTCATGTTCGCGGCAAACGCGGCAAGCGATGCCCCCGCATCGACCATGCCCTTCGTACCTTTAACGAGGCGCTCGTACTCCGCCTCCGCCCTGGTGCGTTTCTCCAGGTTCTGAAGAAGCGCCATGCGGATAGGGTCCGCTGCATTGGCTGCGCCGGCACCTGACACGTCCCAATCGCCGGGCGGGTTCATGTCCGGTAGCGGGAGTGTGTTTCCCGGCCCCCGGACGCCGGCGCCTGGGGCAAGTCGGGGCATGCGCACCTCCGGCCCGCCGAGAGTTCTGTAGAGGCTTTCCACATCGCGCAAGAAGCGTCTGCCATCCAGGTGCCCGGCATACACCTCGGCCACGAATTCCTTCGGCGATTTCGCCGCGTATGCGCCGACGGTTTTCGCGGTATCCCGCCAGGTGTCAGCGATCATCTGAAATCGTCGTTTTTTGAACGCGAGTCGAGGGGGACATCTGTCGGCGAATGTCCTCGCGCTGCTCGGTGAGTTCGCCGATCCGCAGGTTGATCCGTTCGGCGTGGTAGCCCAGAGTTGCGAGACGCTGCTGTTCCTCCTGAACCAACCCCGACGTCTCGATATGGAACAGCCGCAGCTTGATCTCGTGGACGCGCTCCAGGTAGTCGACCTCGATCCCCATCTTGCGCTGCTCGACGGCGAGCTTCTGCCGGAGCGTCTGCGCGTCGGTTGCCTCCACTGCCCGCAGCCGCGCCTCCCTGTCGAAGCCGGCGCGCTGCTCCTCGAAGCCGTAAACCTTCTCCAGGTGCTCAACACGCTAGGTCGCAACATCTCCCTCGTACTGCAGGCGCTTCTGGTAGAGGCCCGACTCCCAGTCGAGCCGCTGTTGGATGGCCGCCGCATCCTTGGCGACCTTGGCCAGGCCGGTGGACTTCGACAGGTCTATGTCGGCGATGATCAGCCGGTCGATGGCATGCAGCGCGTCCTGGGTGGAGAAGCCGATCTTCTTGACCGCCTCAACCCACCGCATGGCCGCCCCGGCGTTCTCCCCGTGTGCCCGCGCCAGATGCTGGGTCACGACGGTCATCCGCGAGGTGTGCGCGGCGTGCTGGACCGCCTCCATGGTCCAGGCCTTCGCGGTCGCCAGCGCGCTCTTGAGTGCCTCGGCAAAGAGATTGCCGGCGACAACGCCTTTGGCCATGCTGACCGTGATGCTGTCGATCCCACTGGACGCGCCCCGACCGGCCTTCGAAGCCGCCGCCTCTATGCTGGACAGGCCGGTGTTGAGGGTCTTGATCGACGCGTTGCCCTTGGCCACGTCGACGTCGAGGACCAGTTCAAGCTTGTTATCGGCCATAGGGGCAGCGGTAGAATGGAGCTATGCCAAAGGGAACGCGAAAGCCGTCGGCCAAAAGAAACGGAAGCGCGCCCAAGGAAAACGTCTCTGAGTTGGGGCGGGTACTTCGGAGGCTGGCTGAGAAGCACGCGGCATCCGGCGCGAAGCTTCTGAATCGCCGCGAACTGGAGCGCGAGGTTGCTGAACGGCGGGGCGCTCTTTAGTGCCTGGTCGGCTCATTAGGACGTTTCTCGACACGGGCGTATTGATCACGGGCTACAATGGTGAGCCCGGTCTCCGGGAGCGCGCGTTGGCGATCCTGGAAAATCCAAACCGAGTTTTCTTGAGTAGTCCCTTCGTCCGGCATGAATGTTGCCCGAAGGCCCTGTTCAATAAGCGACCTCTGGAGTACCGCTTCTATCGCGAGTACATCCAGCGTGCAGTGATGTTCAACGACGTTCGGCTGATACTGGAAAGGGCCAGCCGCGAAGCCGCCCGTTCGGGTGTGAGCGCGATGGACTCCTTCCACCTGGCGGCTGCGCACCTTTTGAGCGCAGATGAGTTTCTCACCATCGAGAACCCGCGAAAATCCATTTACCGGTCTAAGCTCGTCAAGGTCGTCTACCTGTACCGATAGCCTCCGCTTCCCGCTGGTCCCGTTCTTCTTCGATGAGCATCATGGTGTTCTGGCGCGCTGCGCAGCCACAAATGCCGTAAAATAGAGATCATGGTGCAGAAGCTCCAGGCAGTATATGAGAGAGGGGTCTTGCGACCTGTGGAGCCGCTTCGGCTCGAGGAGCACCAACTCGTCAACGTGATTCTGTTCGACGATGCCATGCCGGACGAGGAGCTCAGATTCGAGGCTCCCGAGCACTTCGAATCCCTAGCCGATCACAGCGTGACGCCGGAGGCCGTGCGCCGTGCTTTGTCGAGTATTCCCGGCTCACTTGACGCCGACTTCATTGCGGAACGGAACGAACGATAGGTGCCCGGCTACTTTGTTGATACCAGCGCTGTGGCGAAGCTGTACCATCCCGAGATCGGAAGTGCCTGGATGGAATCGCTGGTTAAGGCGCGCGGCGCTCGGCTCATCATTTCTCAACTCTCCCTGATCGAGATTCAGTCTGTGTTCGCCACCAAGGTCAGGACTGGCGTCATTGACAAAGCAACGTTGGAACAGCTGCGCGGACTGTTCTTTGCCGATCTCGCTAAGGGCCGGTTCGAGGTGGTTTCGTTGGCCGGCCGGCACCTTCAAGGCGCCGAAGCGCTCGTTCGATCCTACGCGGCTGACCTGTCGCTCCGAACGCTTGATGCGATCCAGTTGTCTGTGGCATTGGATCTCCGGCGTCGTGGCACGGCTCCCGAGTTTGTATCTTCCGATAGGAGCCTCAGCAAAGTGGCCGCTCTCGCAGGACTCAGTGTGCTCGACCCCACAGAGGGCGCGTAACCGGAGCCGCCGCAAGAGTTCAATGGCGGGAGGACGGCATCTGTGTTCGCGTTCGAGCCGGTCCCGCTCTTCTTCGATCAGCATTATGGTGTAAAACTCGTCGGCGGCGATTTCGTCGAGGTCGACCCCAACGCCAAGCCTCATGGCGGCACGAAGGTCGAGCGCCCGGCGAATCAACTGACCTGGCTCCGACGATTGCGCGGCGTCCATCCGGTCCAGTGGACACCGATCACAGCGGCCACCGTCATCCGGCGCATCCGGGCAGAGACCGGGATCGCAAAGCTCCTCCCTGCGCAATGCCCAGTGCACCAGGAACCGCAGGGGAGGGCTGCTCGGGCCACTCCCCGATGGTCAGTTTGGGTCGCCGCCGGCATCCTGGAAGGCTGCGTCCAGAGCGTCGATGGCAGCCTTCACCACGCCCGCCTGATGGATGATGGGAACCGCGCCGGCGTAACCCTCCGTGCTCTGGGCGAGCTTCTGGTACAGCGTGCTGGCCGCCGTGAGATTGATGGTGAGTTCCTGGCGGTTGTATGGCAGGTCGAGTACCCGCGCAAAGCCGCGCCGGTACTCGATCACGTCCTTGGCCGAGGGCATGCGCAAGAGGTGGACCACCGTCCCGCCAAGCACGCGCAGGGTCACACGGAAGGCGTCACCTTCCTGCACCACGTCGTCCACTTCCACCTGGCTCAGTTGCTCGATAATCCGGTTGGATTCGAAGGCGTCCAACTCGGGCGCCTTGTCTTCGGCCACCCGGATCTTCGCCAGCAGCGCGGCATCGGCTTCCTCGGCGTTGCCAATAATCGTCTCCGAGATCCCGCGACCCAACTGCTTGATGATGACCTTCCGGCGGCGCTGCCGCTCGGTCCATTCCTCGTCCGAGGGGAACCGCACGCGCACGGTCTTGACGCCACTGGGCGTCCAAAGATTCACTGCAATGGTTGTTCCAGAATCGAACATGGCTTAGGCCTCCACCTCTCCGATGCCGTCGACATCGCACCTGACCACCGCTGTGATTAGACCGTTCGAGGCGTGGTACATGGGGGTGCACTCGACGCTGACGGTCAAAATACCATCGGTCTCGCCCACCTCCGCCATGGCAAACGCGACCTTCTGCCAGGTGATCGACAGGGAGTTGTTCGTGTCGTAGGTGAGCGTGAGAACAGCGGTGCCGGTGGTCAGCGATCTGAGCTTGGCCAGCTCGGCCGAACCGCTCATGAACCGCGCCACGAACTTCAGCGTGCCGGCCCGGTTGCCATACTCCAGGCGCCCGCGAATCGCGCCGGTAGTGGCCGGCACCACCGTCACGGTATGCGGAGGCGTGCCCGCGGCCGTAATGTTGACCGGATCGCCGCCCTCCGTCAGACTCAGTTTGAAGGTGTCCGCGGTGGCCCCAACGACGTGGTAGACCACGCCGGCGGTAAGCCCGGTGGGCAGCGCGGCTCCCGAGACTGTGACCTCGGCGCCGTCCTGCATGCCGTGCCCGACGCTGCTCAACACCTCGGTGTCGGGATCGGCGGTGAAGGTCTTGCCCGCCCACGCCTGGAATCCCGATCCCGGATAGAACCCGGTGTCCAGCCGGATGTTGTTTTTCCATCCGGTCTCCAGGGACACCACGTTTTTCGCCGTGACGTAATCGACGCCGTTGATGGAAAGCGCCAACGAGGCCGACGGCAGCAGCTTTTCGGCGGTGGCCGCCGGCATCGTGATCGCCGAGGGCTCGACGACCTTCCCCGATCCGACGAACTCGATGTTGATCTTGCTGTTGGCCCGGCCCGGCCCGCTGCCGACACTGATCGTCCAGCCCTCCACCGCGCACCCGCCGACCAGTCGGTCAAGCACAACATTGGCGCCCGGCCGGATCTGTTCGACATAGGAGAAGTACGGCAACTCGACAGCCTCTCCCGCGCTGGGAATGGGTGGCGTGCAGGTGTAGATGAAGTGGGGCGTTGATCCAGTCTTGACGCACTTGCCCAGGCCGAACACTATCGCCCACGCCGCGATCTCCGCGCCCAAGTACTTCTCCAGCGTGCCGGCGACGTCCCAGGACGTGGCGTACAGCGCGGTCGCGAACTCGTGCCCCTTGCCCAGTTCGGCGGCATCATCCTCGGTAACCAGCTTTGGGTTGACGAGAGCGGCATTCACTTTGTGGAGCCGCCACATGCCCGCGGTCGTGTTGGGAGTCGCGATGTTGGTTTGCTTCGACCGGGAAAACGCGATCAGCGTCTCCTGGATTCGTGTGGTGCTTACCACTGCTGGCATCCTATCCTCCTTGGATCGTTAGTCGTCGCCAATCGCGCTACACCGAATGAATGGGTTAGGCTGAAGGAAATCGGAGCTCAAACCATTGGCTGACACATCGACTCGCTCATCGCTGCTCGGCTCGGAACTGGAAGAATTACTGCGAACGACTCCTCGTTGCCCGGTTGACCTCTCAGGTTCCGACTGGTTCCGTGCTGGCAAGTTCTCCACTGCAGCGGGAACGAAGAACGTAGACGTAGATACGTCGGCCACTGAGGAGAACGTGGGCGCCGGCGATCCCCGCACCATGGCCTTGCGGATGTTGTTTGAGGAGGCCGATTACCTGCACAGGATCTATCGGGGATTAGATCAAGACAATCGAGATCGGGTGCGCCTTCCTCTGTTCAATGGATCTTGGCCGGGTTTCGGGAAGGAGTGGGACTTCGTCGACGCGACTCTGTTCAGCCACGCGAGTCGAGTGGACTGGCTGATCCGGACCTCTCAGAGCGCATGGTCCGAGCTGAAGTGGCGGGTAGAGCCGGTCGAACTGTTTCAGATGAATCAGCACTCAACTATGGTGGATCTCCTGCACGCTCTTGACGAGTTCCGCCGCCTGTTGCGGACGAAGTTCACGGAGGCAAGGAAGGCCCAACCGCCAGGCAATCACTGAACCACTACCGGCCCAGAGGAAGCTGCTGTCTGCAGCCGCCGCTCGGCGTGCTCCAAACGCTCCTCGTCGGACGCGCGCTGGCGCGCGGCGATCTCGCCGCGGGCGCGCCGCTTCGCCTCCATCCGGACGTGGGAGTAACGGGAGAGCATGGCGCGCGAGACGTGTCCGGCGATGCTCATGATCACCTCGTCGCCGGCGCCCGACTCGGCGAGTTCCGTGACCAACGTGTGGCGGTCATTGTGCCAACGGGGAGGATGGCGAGAAGTCGGCGCGCAGCATGGAAACAGTACCTGGAGTAGTCCCGACTTCCACGCGCGATCAAACCGACTGCGAACACGCCACAGGTTGCTGCTCTTTGTGGACGGACTCGGGCCCTTTCCGCTGGCGCGCCGCGCGTGGTCTCCCGCGGCCCGTAACTCTATGAAAACATGGTAGCGCTAACGGGATTCGAACCCGTATTTAAGCCTTGAGAGGGCTTCGTCCTAACCCTTAGACGATAGCGCCGTTTTTCGTATCATAGCATGGTGCATACGGGGGCCGAAATGCGTTCATAATGGCTCGGGAGGCCATGTGGAACGGAGAAAACTTCTGAAGACCCTGCTGGCGGCGCCGGTGGCGGCCGCGGCGCAGACGTCGGGCGGGTTGCCGCCGCTCACGATCAAGGATGTTAAGGTCATCGCGACCAGCGGCGGGCGGCAGTACCGCTGGGTGTTCCTCAAAATCATCACCAGCGAACCGGGGCTGTACGGTATCGGGTCGGCGGGCAACCACTACCAGGCGCATGCGGTCATCGCGGCGGCCGAGCAGCACCTCAAGCCGTGGCTGATCGGCAAGAACCCGGACCGCATCGAAGACCTCTGGCAGGCGGCGCAGATGCGCACCTACTGGCGCAACGGCCCGGTGAACAACAACGTCCTGGCGGGCATGGACATGGCGCTGTGGGACATCAAGGGCAAGCGCGCCGGCATGCCGGTGTACGAACTGCTGGGCGGCAAGGCGCGCGACGCGGTGGCCTGCTACGACCACGCCGGCGGGCGCGACAGGGAGTCTGCCGTGGCCGGTGTGCAGGCTTCCATGGCCAAGGGTTTCCGCCACATCCGCGTGCAGTACGGCGAGGGCGGCTACGGCGGCGGCGGCTTCATTCCGGCGGGCCAGGGCAACCGTCCCGAGGGCGGCTACCAGGGGCTGGCGTTCGACGAAGAGATGTACGTCGACACCATTCCGCAGGTCTTCGAGTACGTGCGCGCCAAGGTCGGCTTCGGACCCAAGCTGTGCCACGACGTGCACTCGCACCTGAGCGGCATGAACGCCGTGGAGCTGTCACGCCGCATGCAGCCTTACCAGTTGCTGTTCCTCGAAGACGTCCTGCCGCCCGAGCACATCGCCTACTACCGCCACATCCGGCAGGTGGCCACCACGCCGCAGGCGGTGGGCGAGGTTTTCTCGCACCCCTACGAATACCTGCCGCTGATCACCGAGCGGCTGATCGACTATGTGCGCTGCCGCGTCTCGGCCATCGGCGGCATCACGCAGGCCAAGAAGATCGCCACCCTGTGCGAGGTTTTCGGCGTCAAAACCGCTTTCCAGGAAGGCGGCGAAAACGATCCCGTCAACCAGCTCGCCGCCTATCACGTGGACATCTCCAGCACCGCTTTCGGCATCCAGGAAGAAAACGCGTTTCCCGAGGCGGTGCACGAGATGATGCCCGGCGCTGCGCGCATCCGCAACGGCTACCTGTACGGCAGCGGCAAGCCGGGGCTGGGCATCGACATCGACGAGAAGCTCGCGGCCAAGTATCCGCTGGGCGAGATCAGGGGCGGCGGGGCCTACCGCACCGACCGCGCGCTGGACGGCTCGGTGGTGAAACCGTGAACCGCCGCGACTTCCTGCACAGCGCCGCGGCGCTCCCGCTGGCAGCCGCGCCCCGCCGTCGGCCCAACGTCATTGTGATCCTGGCCGACGACATGGGCCACGGCGACGTCGGCTTCACCGGCGTGAAGGATATTTCCACGCCCAACATCGACCGCATCGCGCACGGCGGCGTGCGCTTCACCAGCGGCTACGTCTCGCACCCCTTTTGCAGCCCCACTCGCGCGGGCCTGATGACCGGCCGCTACCAGCAGCGTTTCGGCCACGAGAACAATCCCCGCTACGATCCCAGCGACCACGTGGCGGGGCTGCCCGCCGGCGAGGTGACGCTGCCCCAGGTGCTCGGCGAGGCGGGCTATGCGACCGGCATCGTGGGCAAGTGGCACCTGGGCGCCGCGCCCGAAATGCACCCGCTGCGGCGCGGCTTTCGCGAGCAGTTCGGCTTCATCGGCGGGGGCCACGACTACTTCAAAGCCGGGGAAGCGGACGAAAAGCGGGAATACTTCATCCCCTTCGAACGCAACGGCAGGCCGGCCGCCGAGAGTGAGTACCTCACCGACGCCCTCTCGCGCGAAGCCGCCGCCTTCGTCCGCCGCCACGCCCAGGACCCGTTCTTCCTGTACCTGGCTTACAACGCGCCGCACACGCCGCAGCAGGTGAGCGACCGCTACCTGGATCGCTTCGCCGGCGTAGAGCCCAAGATGCGCCGCCTCTACAACGCCATGGTCAGTGCCGTCGACGATGGAGTCGGCAAACTGCTCGACACTGTGGCGGAGCTCAAGCTCGACCAGGACACGCTCGTCATTTTCTTGAGCGACAACGGCGGGCCGGTGGGCATTAACGGGTCGAGCAACGCTCCGCTGCGCGGCGCCAAGGGCGGGTTGTACGAAGGTGGCATCCGCGTGCCCTTCGCCGCGCGCTGGAGCGGGCGGCTCGCGGCCGGCAAAACCTACAGCGAGCCGGTCATCTCGCTCGACATCTTCCCGACAGCCGCGGCGCTGGCGGGCGCGAAAACTCCCGCCGGTGTCAAGCTCGATGGCGTGGACCTGATGCCGCACCTCACCGGCGCGGTGAAGCGGCCCCCGCACGAACGGCTGTTCTGGCGCACCGGCGGCGGCGTGCAGTACGCGGTGCGCGAGGGCCGCTACAAGCTGTTCCGCAACGCCGAGGGCGCCGAGCTGTACGACCTGGAGGCGGACATCGGCGAAACCCGCGACCTCGCGGCGGAGCGCAAGGACGTCTTCGAGCGGCTCGACCGCGCGCGCCAGGCCTGGGACCGGGAACTCATCCCGCCGCGGTTTCAAAGCCCGCAGCCGGCGGGAGGCAAGAAGAAGAAATAGTCAGCGCTTCCCTTCCAGCGTCGCCCGGCGCAGGCAGAAGGCGTAGTTGCCGCCGCCGAGACCGGAAAACAGCAGCCACAGGCTGCGCCCGTCGCGGCTCATCCACTTGGTGGGGAACTTGTGATGGTAGGTGCGGTCTTTGCCGGACCAGTGGTCGTCGTAATAGACCGTGGTCCAGGGGCCCCACGGCTGTGGCGCGTCGAAGACGCCCAGCGAAGCGTTGTGCACCGCCTCGCCCACTTTGTGGGAGGCGGTCATGAGGTAGCGGCGCAGGCCCCGGTTGTAGCTCATCGAGATGCGCTGCGCGCCGCGCGGGTCGGTGAAGATCGGTTTGCGGTTTTCGATCCGCCGGTCCCAGATGGGCTGGCCGCGCGCGCTCATGCCGGTGAAGAACTCGTAAGCCTGGCGGTCGGTGATACGGTCTTTGGGGACGCGCGAGAGCACGACATCGGGCGAGAAGGCGTAGGCGTCGTCGTTGGCCTGCGACACGAGGTAGACGTAGCGGTCCCGCGCGCCGGAGTAGTTGGGCCCGAACTGTATGAAATCGGGGCAGCCGAAAGTGCCCGAAAAATGCCAGCCGGCCCAGGTCCAGTTCTGGCCCAGGTTCTTCGACCAGGCCAGCCGCGAGTGCCGGTAGTTGCCGTCCACGACGTAGTTGCGCACGAACATGTACAGCACTCCGCCGGCCATCAGCATGCCGCTCGACTTGATGCCCTGGTTCCCCCAACCGGCGGGCGTGTCGGCATCCGACAGAATATCCTCGCCGCGATGGCTGGGCGGGTTGCCCCAGATGCGCGCGAAGCCGAGGGTCAGCTTTCGCCCCGGGTCGGCGAAGCCGCCACCGTCGCCGTAAGAGGTGTACAGCGCGTTGTCGGCGCCCCAGGTGATGGGCCAGTTGTCGCCGGTCCGGCCATCCTTCCCTTCGCCCATGCGCAGGATGCCGCCGTCCCAGGTCAGGCGGACCATCGCCGGGCTGGGCGGATAAGGCCCCTCGGCCGCCGCCAGGCACAACGATAAAAGACACAGCGGCACAATGCGGCGCATGCTTGCCTCCTTAGCGCAGTACGCGGATGAAGATGTCCTTGTACTGGATGTACAGGTCGTCCTTGATGTGCAGTTGCAGGGCGATGAAGCCCTTGAGACCGACGTTGTGCTTGCGGTGGGTTTCGTCGTCGAGGAGCCCGGCTCCATTGAAGTCCGCCACCGCGAGGCCGTTGAGCCAGGTCTTGATGTTCGTGCCGCGGCAGGCGATGCGCAGGTCGTTCCAGCCGTCGCCCTCGCCGGAGTGTTTCCACTTCCATTCCTGGGAGCCTTGCGCCGGCTCCATGGCCGATCCGGGCAGCGAGGGAGAAATCCAGTGCCGCACGCCGCGCGTTTCGTCGTAGATCCAGCCGGTGCGGAACGGCCCCGGGGGATGCACGTCGATCTGCGGGCCGTCGAGCCAGCCAGCGGCCTCGTCGTAGCGGCTGCGCACCTGCACGCCGCTATTGCCGCCCGATTCGCGGAAGCTGCGCACTTTGAGCGCCAGGTCGAAGTCGGCGTATTCCTTGCCGGTCATCAGCCAAACGTAGTCGTGGTCCCGGCGGCCGCGCGAGTCGCAGGTGATCGAACCGTCCTTCACGCTCCAAAAGCTTTTATCGCGATCGGCGGGTTTGGCCGCCACGTGCCAGCCCTGGAGCGTCTTGCCGTCGAAGAGCGAAACGCCCCGGTCGGCGGCCTGGCCGGCGGCGCCAACGAGAGCGAAAAGGACTGCCAGTTGTAGTGTCCGCATCAAACCCAATTGTACTCGCCCGATGCCGATCAGATCCGAGCGAAGAGGATCTGAACCAACCGCCCCTACATCCGCAGCGGCTCCGGCGCCGGGGCGGCCAGCGGCGGGGGCATCTCCGGCGGCGCCTGGAAGCGCACGGAAACCAGCTTCGAGACGCCGGGCTCCTGCATGGTGACGCCGTAGAGCGCTTGCGCCGATTCCATGGTGCGCTTGGCGTGGGTGATGACGATGAACTGCGTCTGCGCGGACATCTGTTTCAGCAGCCGCGTCAGACGCTCGATGTTGGGCTCGTCCAGCGGCGCATCCACCTCGTCCAGGATGCAGAACGGGCTGGGCTGATACTTGAACGTCGCCATCAGCAGCGCCAGCGCCGTAAGCGCCTTCTCGCCGCCCGAAAGTCGCAGAACGTTTTGCAGCCGCTTGCCGGGCGGCTGGGCCACGATTTCAATGCCCGAGTCGGCCAGGTTGGTCTCGTCGGTCAAACGCATCTCTCCCGTGCCGCCGCCGAACAGCGTGCGGAACAGCTCGCGGAAATGCGCGTTGATGGCCTCGAACGCCTCGCTGAAGCGCTTGCGCGACTCGACGTCGATTTCCTGAATCGCCTTCTCGGTGTCGCGGATCGAGTCCAGCAGGTCCTGCCGCTGGGTATTCAGGAAGTCGTAGCGCTGGCTGGCCTCCTGGTACTCCTCGAGCGCGCTCGGGTTCACCGGCCCCAGGGCCTCGATGCGGTCGCGCACCTCCTGGTAGCGCGCTTCGGCCTCCGTCAGGGCGTCCTCGTCGAGGACCGTCTCTTCGCTCTGGGCCAGTTCGCCGAGCGCGGCGTTCAGCTCCTTGCGGCAGGTCTCTTCCAGGTACTTGAGCTCGGCCTGGCGCTTCACCAGATCGAGCTCGATCTGCGCGCGCCGCTCCTGCGCCGCCTGGTGCGCCACGCGCATTTCGCGCAGCGCTTCTTCGAGCGCCGCCAGCCCGCCGCGCTCCTCCCGCTCGCGAGTCTCCAGCGCGCCCACGCCGGATTCGGCGCCGGCGATTTCGCCCGCCAGCGCCGCCGCGCGATCGTCCAGTTCGATGTTGTCGGCCAGCAGGCGCGCCCGCTCGACGCCCAGCCGCTCCATCTCCGCCGCCAGGTCCCGCCGGCGATTGGCCAGCTCATGGATCTGCGCTTCCAGCCGCGACTGCGCCGCCTGGCCCGAACGCCGGCGCTCTTCCAGCCCGGCCAGCTCGGCGCGCAGCACCGCATGTTCTTCGCCAATGTGCGCGGCCTGTTTTTGCAGCCCTTCCAGTTCGGACCGCGCGCCTTCCAGCGCCCGTTCTTGCGCCAAGCGGGCCTGCTCTTTCTCCGCCACGCCGCGGCTCAACTCCTCGCGCTGCCCCTCGGCCCGCTCGACGTCCTTGCGCAGCCGCTCCAGCTCGGCGCGCGCCAGCGAGAGCCGCGAGTTGGAACGGTTCAGCTCTTCGGAAGTCTTGCGCAGTTCGTGCTCCAGCGCGACGGCTTCCTTCTCCCGGCTCTGCTGCAATCCGCGCAGCCGTTCCAGATCCTCCGACAGCGCGGCGATCTCCAGTTCCAGATCCTCGGCCAGTGCCGAGGCCCGGTCCAGTTCCTTCTGCCGCTCGGCCACCTGGCCCGCCAGTTCGCGCAGCTCGCGCTTCAGGGCCAGCGGCCCGGCGCCGGTTTTCTTGCCCCCGCTCACCGCGTGGCCGTGGTAGCAGACGCCGTCGGCCAGAAGGAAATACACATCCGGATACTGCACCGCCAGGCGCTGCGCCGCGGCGCGGTCTTCGGCCAGGAAGCAGCGCGCCAGGCGCGGCAGCAGCTCGGCCGGCGCTTGGGTCAAACCGTTGGTCAGCCGAAGAACGGCGCTGAGCCGCGAGACAATACCGGTTTCCGGCCCGATGGCCGGCTCGGGAACCTCGCCCGCCGGGATCTCCGCCCCCGGCTGAGGATGCACCAGGAAGGTGGCGCGCCCGTCCAGATCCGAGCGCATCAGGGCGATGCCGCGCTCGGCCTCGGCCCAGTCCTTCACCACCACGTATTCCAGCTCTTCGTGCAGGAACTCCTCGGCCGCCTTTTCGTAGGCCGGATCGACCTCGACGAAATCGGCCAGCACGCCCGCGGGTTTCAGATCCTGCGCCTGCCCGCGCTCGACGGCGGTAAACAGGCGCTTGACCGACTCGGTCGTGTAGGCGCGGTGCGAGAGAATCTCTTCCAGCGAATCGCGGCGCGCCTTCATGCGCGAGAACTCTTGCCGCAACTGCTCCATCCGGCGGCGCGTCTCGGCCGCCCGCGCGCGCCGCGTAGAAAGCTCTTCTTCCACCGTGCGGCGCTGGCCGGCGATGGATTCCAGCTCCTGCTGCCGCGCCGTCACGCGCCCGGCGATTTCCTCGCGCGCCGCGCCCAGCCGCTCGGCGTCGCCCGCGGCCGCCTGCTCGTCGCGCTCCAGTCGCGCGGTATCGCGCCCCACCCCGGCCAGGTACTCGTCCACCTTGGCGAGTTGGTTCTTCAGGTTCGACGCTTCTCCGAGCAGCCGCAAAACCTGCGTGCGTGCGGCTTCCAGCGCCTGTTCCCGGCCCCGCAGAGCGCCCTGCACCTGCTCGCGCTCTTCGTTCTTCACCGCCAGCCGGCGGCGCGCCTCTTCGGCCTGACCCTGCAACTGGGCCAGCACCGCTGCCGCGGCCGTGTGTTCCTGGCCCAGCGCTTCCCAGCGCCGGTCCAGGTCCTGGGTCTCGTTTTCGCCCTGGCCCAGCCGCTGCTCGATGCCGGCGATCTGGCGGGCCTGCGATTCCAGGCGCCCGCGGGTGCGCTCGGCGTCCAGGCGCAGCTCCGCCAGGCGCGCGCGCGCCCGGGTCAGCTCGTTCTCGGTGGCGAAACACTGCTCCTGCAAGCGCGCCTGTTCGGCTTCCCTGGCCGCCAGCCCGGCGGCCAGCGTGTGCACTTCCGAGGTGGCCAGGTTCAGGTCCAGGGCGGTCTTGGCCGCGTCGCGCTCCAGCATGCGGTAGCGCCCGGTCAGCGAGCGGCGCAGATGCCCCAGCATCTCGGTCTTCAATTCTTCATAGCGCCGCGCCTTGGACGCCTGGCGCTTCAACGAGTTCACCTGCCGCCCGACCTCTTCCAGAATGTCGAAAACGCGCGTCAGGTTCTGCTTGGCGCCTTCCAGCTTGGCTTCGGCCAGCCGCCGCCGGGCTTTGAACTTGGTGATGCCGGCGGCTTCCTCGATGACCGAGCGGCGATCCTGGGGCTTCGAGCTGAGAATCTGCCCGATGCGCCCCTGTTCGATGATGGCGTAGGATTCCGGTCCCAGGCCCGTGCCCATGAAGATGTCCTGAATGTCACGGAGGCGGGCCTGGCGTCCATTAATGAGGTACTCGCTTTCGCCGGACCGGAACAGCCGGCGCGTGATGGTGATCTCCTGCGGGTGCGCTTCTTTGGAGTGCCCGTTCGACCCGTTGGCACCGTTGCCATTGCCCTGCCCGTTGCCGGGCAGCAGCACTTCGGCGTAATACTGAGGATCGGCCAGGGTCATGGTGACCGAGGCCATCCCCAGCGGCTTGCGGTCGCGCGTGCCGGCGAAGATGACGTCTTCCATCCGGGCGCCGCGCAGACTTTTGGCCGACTGTTCGCCGAGCACCCAACTGATGGCGTCGCTCAGGTTCGATTTACCGCAGCCGTTCGGTCCTACCACGGCCGCGATCCCGGCCCCGTTAAAACGCATCTCGGTCCGGTCGCAAAACGACTTAAATCCCTGAATTTCAACGCGCTTGAGTTTCAGCAAGTGGCGTTTCCCCTTGTCAAACGGCGATTTGTTCCGAACGGCGCCAACAAGCGCCTTCGGCTCGGGGGATTGAGTCCATGGTAAACCCTTCCGAGGAGAAAGTAAAGCGGGTAAACCCCTGAATGATGGGGTCGTTCGAGAAAGCCCCCAATATCTTGGGGTCCAAATCCAGGTGAACGGCCATTTCCGCTTCTCGACCAACCACCCCTTGACAGATCTGTTATCTTTTGAAGGACTCACAAGGTGCTGACCGATGTTTTCGCGTGTCGTTGCGCTCTGTCTGCTACTTGGCCCGGCCGGCTTCGGCCAGCTCACGACGGCGCAGAAGCTTAACGATTTTCAGCACTTGGCCGGGTTGTTCGCCAAGCAGTACGCGCCCTACGAGTGGAAGCGGGAGGTGGAGCGCTTCGATCTGCTCGACCTGGCGCCCTGGCTGGAACGCGCCCGCGCCACGCGCGACGACCTCGATTTCTACGAACTGATGGTCGAGTACGTCGCCCGCCTCAACGACGCGCACTCGATTTACACCCTGCCCTCGAACTTCTCCGCTTCGCTCGGGTTCACGGTGGATATCTATGACGGCAAAGTGCTCATCGACTCCGTCAACCGGTCCCGCCTTCCCGCGGCGGACTATCCTTTTCAGATTGGCGACGAACTGGTGTCGGTGGACCGCCGCGCCGCCGAAGAATTGATCGCGAACTTCTCCCGCTACGCGGTCTCGGCCAACCCGCGCAGCACCCGCCGGGCTGCGGCGGCGCGCTTGGTCAGCCGCCCCCAGAGCCGCATCCCGCGAGCCGTCGAGTTGGGCGAGCGCGCCGAAGTCGCCGTGCGGCGCGCCGCCGGCGAGTTGGAAACCTATTCGATCCCCTGGACCAAGACCGGACTGGGAATGACCGTAGTGGGACCGGTGCCCGCCGTTGGAGAATCGGATTCTCCCGGCTACCTGGCGCCGCTCCTCGCCTTGCAGAACTGCCGGCTTCCGGAACCGGCGGCGGTGCTCGGCCAAGGCTCCCGCATCCCCGTATTCGGCTTGCCGGCGGGCTTCGAGCAGCGGCTGGGGCGCGCCGCGACCGACATCTTCTTCTCGGGGACCTTCGAGTCGCAGGGCTACCGCATCGGGTTCATCCGCATCCCCAACTTCTCGCCTTCGAACGTCTCCGCGGCCCTGGCGCAGTTTCAGCGCGAGATTCTCTATTTCGAGGAGCACACCGACGGACTGATCGTGGACGAGATGCGCAACTTCGGCGGGCTGGTGGGGTACACCAACTCACTGTTGCGGTACTTGATTCCACACCCCTTCCGCGCCATCGGCTTCGAGATCCGCGCCACGTCCGACTGGATCAGAAGCTTCTCGAACTCGCTCGAAATCGCGCGCGCGCAAGGGGCCGATCTGTCCGTGCAGCGGACCCTCGAAGCGATCCTCAGCGACCTCCAGCAGGCCAACCGAGAGAACCGTGGCCGCACCGGCCCGCTGCCCCTGGACGACTTTCTCCTCGAGCGCGAACCGATGCGCGATGCCGGCGGAGCGCTGCTGGCTTACACGCGGCCGCTGATGGTCCTGGTGGACGAGTTCTCCGCCTCCGCCGGGGAATCGTTTCCCGCCACCCTCCAGGACCACCGCCGCGGCCCCATCTTCGGCATGCGCACCATGGGCGCCGGCGGGAGCGTGCTGACCGAAAGCGCGGGCAGTTACACGGAAGGCTCCACCGGAATCACACAGGCGCTCATGAATCGACGCTTCCCGGTGGTCACCGGCGACTATCCGGCCGCGCCGTATGTCGAAAACATCGGCGTGCACCCGGATGTCCAAGCCGATTACATGACCCGCGAGAACCTGCTCAGCCGGGGGAGCGGTTTTGTCGGGGCGTTCACCGCGGCGATGGTGGAGCACATCCGCCAAAGCGGAGGAGCAAGGCGTCCATGAAAGTCGCGCGCATCGCTCTGCTGGCGGCGGCCGCCGCGGCGGCCCAGGCGCAGTTGACCACCGAGCAAAAGCTGGCCGACTTCCGGCACCTGGCCGGCCTGTACGCCAAACAGTACGCCCCCTACTCCTGGAAGCGGGAACTGTTCGGCTTCGATGCGCTGGACGTGCGCCCCTGGCTCGACCGCGCCGCGCGGAGCAAGGACGACCTCGAGTTTTACGAGTTGTGCATCGAGTACGCAGCCTCGCTGCGCGACACGCACACGGTCTACACGCTGCCCTCCAATTTCGTCGCCACATTGAACTTCACGGCGGACATTTACGACGGCAAAGTGCTGATCGATTCCATCAACCGAACACGGCTGCGGCCGGCCGACTACCCCTTCGAGGCCGGCGACGAGCTGCTGACCGTGGACGGCAAACCGGTGGAGCAGTGGCTGACGGAATTGTCCCGCTTCGCTGGGCAGGGAAACCCGCGCAGCACGCGGCGGCGCGCCGCCTCGCGCATCGTCACCCGCGCCCAGAGCCGCGTGCCGCGCGCGCCCGAACTGGGCGACTCGGCCACGGTCTCCATCCGCAGGGCGGCCGGCGCCATCGAGACCTACAGCATTCCGTGGACCAAGACGGGAGTGCCGCTGCGGGTGGGTCCGGTGCCCGCGCCCAAAGCGCTGGAACGCTCGCGCGCCGCCGGGATCGAGGAGACGCCCGAGTACCTGCGCGCGCTCGAAGAGCTTCAGTACTCGGGCTCGGCCGAGCCTTTCGCGGAGCTGGGCAGCGGCTCGCGCGCTCCCGTTTACGCTCTGCCCGCCGGGTTTGTCCAGCGCCTGGGACGCCTGTCCTCCGATTTCTTCTATTCCGGCACGTTCGGGGCCGAAGGCTTCCGCATCGGCTACCTCCGCATTCCCAGCTACAACCCCTCCAACGCCGCCACCGCTCTTCAGCAGTTCGAGAGCGAAATGGCCTACTTCGAGAGCGAAACTGATGGCCTGATCGTGGACCAGATGCGCAATCCCGGCGGGCAGGTGTGCTACGGCGAGAACATCGCCGCCCGCTTGACGCCTTACGATTTCCGGGTCGTGGGCTACGAACTGCGCGCCACCTGGAGCCGCGTCAGCAGCTTTTACTCCAATCTGACCCAGGCCCGCAACCAGAACGCCGACCCCTGGGTGATCGCACTGTATGAAGCATTGTACAAGGACCTTTACACGGCCTATCGCGAAAACCGGGGACTGACCGGCCCCCTGCCGCTCTGTGGCCCGGATATGGTCCACTCGCCGGCCACCGGGCGCAACGGGAACGTCATCGCCTACAGCAAGCCGCTCATGATGATCGTCGACGAGTTCTCCGCCTCCACCGCCGACGCGGTGCCCGCCATGCTGCAAGACGCCCGCCGCGCGCTGCTTTTCGGCATGCGCACCAACGGCGCCGGCGGCGCCAACGCAACTCTGGCGGCGGGCGCCTATTCCGAGGGAACCACCGGGATGACCCTGGGCCTGATGACCCGCGCCGCGCCGCTGGCCACGGCCGATTACCCGACCACCTATTACATCGAAAACGCCGGGGTGCGGCCCGACGTGGAAGAGGATTACATGACCCGCGAAAACCTGATGCAGCGCGGCCGCCCGTTCGTCGAATCCTTCACTCGGGCCATGGTCGAACACATTCGCCGCTCCGGCGGGCGGTAAGCCTTTCCGGAAGCGTCCCGGGTTCCTTCCGCATCTATTCAAGTGATGCCCCACAGCATGCAGGCGCGGCTTCTCGGCTGGCGCGATATCGGCCCCGAGGTGCGCCACTTCGACTTCGACGTTCCTTCCCTGGAGCGGTTTGAGTTTGCGCCCGGGCAGTTTGTTTCGCTCAGCGGGGACCGCGACGGCAGGAAGATCACGCGCGCCTATTCGATCGCTTCGCCCCCCAAGGGAAACCGCTTCGAACTCTGCCTGAACCGGGTTCAGGAAGGCGTCTTCTCCCCTCACCTGTTCGAGCTCGAACCCGGCGACGTGGTTCAAGCCAAAGGCCCTTTCGGCGCTTTCACCCTCCGGACTCCCGTCCGGGACACCTTGTTCGTGGCCACCGGCACCGGTATTGCCCCGTTCCGCTCCATCCTGCGTTCGCGGCTGCCGGAAGATTCCGAGAACCGTTTCACGCTCCTGCTCGGGGTCCGCTTCGAGACCGGGTTGCTGTACCGGGAAGAATTCGATCAACTGGAGCGGCGCCATTTGAACTTCCGTTTCCTGGCCACGCTCACGCGCCCGGAGAACGCCTGGAGCGGGTTGCGAGGCCGCGTGCAGGAACACCTGACCCCGGCTCTGGCCGGGCGCCGCGACGTGGACGTCTACATTTGCGGCCTCAATGAGATGGTGAAAGACGTCCGCCGGCAACTCGGCGAGATGGGCTTCGACCGCAAGCAAGTCCTCTACGAACGGTACGACTGAGCCGGGAGACTCCAGTCCGCTATAGTTGAGTGAATGTCGTCCGCCCCCACGCGAGTTGCCGTGCTGTCCGTCGCGGCATTTCTGGTGTTTGGTGTCGTGGCGGCCGTGCTGCTGCGTCTGCTGCCGGGCCCGCACCGCCCCACCGATTACCTGCTGGTGGGAACGGCGGCCACGCTTTCGGCCCTGGTGGCCCTATTCGTGGCGGTCGTCACCGGCTGGCTTAAGATGCGGGACATCTTTTACCGCCGCCGCCCCAAGTCCCCCCGTTGAATATCCGGGGGCAGGCTGCAGAAAGCGTCAGTGGTTGCGAACACGATGAACTGGCTTGACTCCAACGCCGTCGCCGCCCACAATCGGAGTCAGAATCGGAGATGAAGACTCTGTTCTACCGTTAACCTGCAAGGGCCGGGGTCTGCTCTGATTTCGGACAACCACGCATCCGGGTGCAAGTGGTTTCCTTGAATTCGCCCGAAGATCGATTCCGATAAAGTCCTTGAGGGTCTTCCGGCCAGCCCGGGTCAGCGCATCGTTCCGTCCAGCCAGAACGGAAAAGGAGCACCTCATGAAGAGCAGAATTGCGTGCCTGATGGCGGTCTGCGCAGCCGCACTTGCGGCCCAAGCCCCGCCGACTGCCATCCTGGAGATCGACACGGAGAACCTAGTAGCTTACTACGGTAACGTTTTCGACATGTCGAAGTTCGGCACCGATCCGAACATGACCAGCGTGCCGGGTGGCCCAAGAACGTTCACGATGATGATTGCCATTGGCGACATAGTGGCCGTGAACGGTAGGCCAGCCAGGGGAATTGGCATGTTCCGCGGGCAGATGACGAATCTAAGCCCCAGCCCGGCCGCCGGCCAGGCGATTGCGGACATCGTTCGATCCACTATTACGGAGTATTTCCTCGAGATTCTCGATCCGGACGGCATCCCCATCGGGAGCATCTTCGCCATGGGAGTCGGGTCCGGCAGCGCCCCTCCAGGCGCGCCGCTGGCCGTGCAGATATCCAACAATACCGTGGTGGGCGGCACCGGAGCCTTTCTCGGTGCGCGGGGGCAGTTGGGCGGGAGGACTTTTCCGAACACCGCCTTCCTGCGCACGGCTTCGATGACGGAGGATCCGGCAAATCGGCGGAATCTCGGGGGAGGCAAGCTGCGATTTGTGGTCCACCTGATCCCGCATTCCCGTCCGGAGATCGCATCCCTACCCACTGGACCCGCGGTTTACCACGTGGGCGATCTCTCTCCGGTCACAGCCGATCGGCCGGCTCGCGCCGGCGAGCACTTGGTACTGGGAGTCACTGACCTGGGTCCGGTGCGACCCAATCTGGATCCCGGCCAACCGTGCCCGCCCGACTCGGAAGGCAGGTTCCACGAGGCCAACTCGCCGGTCGAGGTCTCGGTGAACGGCAAAACCGCGAGAGTGCTGAACAAGATCGGCTGGCCGGGGATGAGCAATCTGTATCGGGTGGACTTCCTCGTTCCCGATGGTATCGCTCCAGGCATGGCGACCCTCGGGCTGAGCGCAGCCTGGATTGGCGGGCCGGAGGTGAGAATCCCAGTGCGATGACTGGGGACCAGACGGGAGTCGTATCCC
>JACQZT010000233.1 GCA_016213755.1 Acidobacteriota bacterium
ACCCTTCTCGCAGAATCTTCCTCGCCACCGCCGCCTCCTACGGCCGTATCCTGGGCGCCAACGACCGCATCCGCGTCGGCGTCATCGGGGTCGGGAACCGGAGCAATCTCCTGATCGACCAACTGCCGGAGCAGGCCGAGGTGGTGGCCGTCGCCGATTGCTGGCTGAAACGGTGCCAGGACGCCGCGGCCAAGCGGCAGGCGAAGTGGCGCATCCACCAGGATTACCGGCGCCTGCTGGACGAGAAGAACATCGACGGAGTGATCGCGGGCACTACCGATCACAGCCGCGTGCTCTGCTGCATCCACGCCTGCCAGGCCGGCAAGGATATCTACGCGGAAAAACCGCTCACCACCCACATCGCCGAGGGCCGGGCGCTGGTGAATGCCGTGCGCAAATACGGCCGCATACTCCAGGTCGGCAGCCAGCAACGGTCGATGGCGATGAACCGCGTGGCCTGCGATTTTGTTCGCGGCGGCGGGCTCGGCCGGATCCGATTCGTGCAGGGCGTCAACTACACCGGACCCGTCCGCTACACTGGTCTGCCCGAGGAACCTGTCCCCGAGACTCTCAACTGGGACATGTGGCTCGGCCAGACCGGGATGCGGCCCTACAACCGCAAGCTCCACCTCTCGTGGATGCGCTGGTGGGATTACTCCGGCGGCGAGATGACCAACTGGGGCGCGCACGGCCTGGACCAGATCCAGTGGGTGCTCGGTATGGACCACACGGGTCCGCTGGAATGGTGGCCGCTGGCCGGGGGCCCGGAGGGCGCGGTCGCTTTCCGCTACGCCGGCGGCGTTACCGTCCGGCTCGAGATGCCGGCGGGAGAGCTGAACGGCGGCGCGATCTTCGTCGGCGACAAGGGCAGAATCGAGATCGTCCGCAACAACTTCCGCACCGACCCGCCGCGCATGGTGAAGGAACTTCCGCCGCCCGAAGAGGTGCAAAAGTGGCGCGACGAGGTGGCGCTGTGGCAGGCCAAGTATCACATGGAGAACTGGCTCGACTCGATGCGCACGCGCCGGACGCCGCTGGCCGACGTGGAGGTCGGCCACCGGTCCATCAGCCTGGCGCACCTGGCCAATATCACCCGCCAGCTCGGCCGCAAGCTGCGCTGGGACCCGGCCGCCGAGCGATTCCCGGACGACCCGGAAGCCAACCGCCTGGTGAACCGCCCCCGCCGGAAGGGCTACGAACTGCCGGACGGGTGACCCGGCCTGCCGAGGAAGAGTTCCTTGCCGCCCCATACCGCATTCTCAGCAGCATTTGGGCCGCGTGAATTTCGCCCGCAGGCGCTCTTCGGAGAAGCGCCGCCACTCCTCGCCCGATGCCGGGCGGTTGTGCGCGGCCAGGTGCCGCCGGTAGGCGTTCTCGTCGGCCAGCTCGCGCAGCAGGCCCATCAGGATGCGGCCCAGTTGGCGCCAGCGCCTCATAGCTCCTCCGCGCGCAGCGTCGAGAGGACGAAGGGCGTTTCGCTGGCCTTGGCCTCGCGGGTGCCGCGCAGGATGCCGGTCCACAAGCGCAGCGAGTCGATCAGGATGGTGGTGACCAGCACCACGAAGATGCCGCACACCACCGCGTCCAGGCGGTTGTTGAAGATCAGCGTGCGAGTGGCGGCGGTCTGCGCGCCGGCTTCGAGCTGCGCGGCCTGGGCCAGGAAGCCGATGCGCGGATGAGGCGAGAACATTTTCTGCCAGGCCGCGGTGTAGGTGACCGTCACCAGCCACGCCAGCGGAACGCAGGTGATCCACATGTATTTCGCGCCGTGCATCTTGAGCAGGATGGTGGTGGCCACGCACAGCGCCACGCCGGCCAGCAACTGGTTGGCGATGCCGAACAGCGGCCACAGCGAGTTGATGCCGCCCAGCGGATCGCGCACGCCCTGGACCAGGAAATAGCCCCAGGCCAGCACGATGGCCGCGCTGGTGACAATCACGCCGGGCATCCAACTGGTGCGGCCCAGGGGTTTCCAGAGATGGCCCGCCAGGTCCTGCAACATGAAGCGGCCCACGCGCGTGCCGGCGTCGATGATGGTCAGGATGAAGAGGGCCTCGAACATGATGGCGAAGTGATACCAGAAGCCCAGGATGGCCTGGCCGCCGCCGCTGCGGGCAAAGATGTGCGCCATGCCCAGCGCCAGCGACGGCGCGCCGCCGGTGCGCGCGAACAGCGATGTCTCGCCCACGTCGCGCGCCAGTTGCGCCATCTGCGCGGCGGTCACCGGGAAGCCCCAACTGGCGATGGTCTGAACCGCGGCGGCGGGAGTCGCGCCCGCGATGCCGGCCGGCGAGTTGACGGCGAAGAACACGCCCGGGTCGAGCACACAGGCGGCGATCATGGCCATGATGCCCACGAAGCCTTCCAGCAGCATCGAGCCGTAGCCCACCGGCCAGGCGTGCCATTCCTTGGCGATCATCTTGGGCGTGGTGCCCGAGCTGATCAGCGAGTGGAATCCCGAGATGGCCCCGCAGGCGATGGTGATGAAGCAAAAGGGAAAGATCTTGCCGGCGAAGATGGGACCCGTGCCGTCGGCGAAGCGGGTGAAGGCGGGCAGTTGCAGCTCGGGCCGCACGAACACGATGCCCACCGCCAGCATCGTCACCACGCCCAGCTTGACGAACGTGCTCAGGTAGTCGCGGGGCGCCAGCAGCAGCCACACCGGCAGCGCGCTGGCGAGGAATCCGTAAACGATGACCGAGATCGCCAGCGCCATGCCGCCCAAAGTGAACCAGGGCGCGACGGCGGCCGAATGGGCCACCCACTCGCCGCCGAAGATGGCCAGCACCACCAGGACGAAACCGATCAGGGAAACTTCCAGCACCTTGCCCGGGCGCCAGAAGCGCAGGTACAGGCCCATGAAGACCGCGATGGGCATGGTGGCGGCGATGGTGAACGTGCCCCACGGGCTGTCCTTCAGCGCGTTGACCACCACCAGCGCGATCACCGCCAGCAGGATGATCATGATCAGCAGCACCGTGACCAGCGCGGTGAAGCCGCCGATCTTGCCGATCTCCTCGCGCGCCATCTTGCCCAGCGACTTGCCGTCGCGCCGCATCGAGCAGAACAGGATCACGAAATCCTGCACCGCGCCGCCCAGCACGCAGCCGATAATGATCCACAGCGTGCCGGGCAGATAGCCGAACTGCGCCGCCAGCGTGGGACCCACCAGCGGCCCCGGCCCGGCGATGGCCGCGAAGTGATGGCCGAACAGGATCCACTTGTTGGTGGGCTCGAAATCGTGCCCGTTGCGCAGCCGCTCGGCGGGCGTGGCGCGCCGGTCGTTGAGCGCCATCACCCGCGCCGCGATGAACTTGCCGTAAAACCGGAATCCGATCAGGTAGGTGCACACCGCGGCCAGCACCAGCCACAGGCTGTTGATATGCTCGCCCCGCTGAATCGCGATCCCCGCCAGGCAATACGCGGCCACGACCGCCACCCCGGCCCACGCCGCCCGCCCGATGAATTTGCGCATAAGACTCGCATTCTACCAAGGCGTGTGCGGGCGGGGGGGGGTGGGCGGGGAGGGCTTGAACCGGAGCGCCGCGACTCTGCTCGGCGTTTCTCAGCCCTACCTCTCACTCCTCGAAAAGGGCGCGCGGCCTCTCACCGCCGAGCTGCGAAGCCGGTTGAAGCTGGCCGGCCGGTCTCCAACGCCGCGAGATGCGGACGCCCTCCTTCGGGCGCGGTTGAGCGCATTGGGATATCCAGGCTTCGCTCATCTTGCGCCTGCGCGGACGAGGCCGAATCCGAGCACTCTGATTCTTTGGGCTTTGGCGCAGCCCGATCTGGATTCTAGAGTCGCCGAGGCGCTGCCCCGGGTCGCCAGACAGCACGCAGACCAGTTGGATTTGCCTTGGCTGGTCCGGCACGCGAAGCTGCGGAATCT
>JACQZT010000235.1 GCA_016213755.1 Acidobacteriota bacterium
CCGGGTCCAACGGCCGTAGAAATAGCCGTGCAACGCCTTGGTCCACGACCCGGACTGCCGGAAGAAGACCCACGTCGAAGGCAGATAGCGGCTCCGCTCGCCCAGCAGGAAGAACAGCAGCAGCGGCAGGACCAACACAACCGCCAGCAGGATGAGTGCTCCAATCATCGCGTACGAATTATAACCCACGCGGCTTGTGCTAGATTTCGGCTATGGACCTTATTCGCTTTTCGCTGGTTGCTGGGGTGGGCGCCGTTTCCTTGCTCGCCCAGCCGCGGACGTTTCCGCTCGATTCCCCCCAGGGCCTGAAACTCAACAAAGTCGCCGCGCAGGCCGCGACCTACCAGGGACGCAAGGCGATCCGCCTCACCGAACCCGCGGGCGCGCCGGCGCAGAGCGAGGACCGGCTGGCCATCCTTGCCGGCGCCGAGTTCCAGGACGGCGTCATCGAAGTGGACCTCGCCGGGCGGCCGGGCGGGGGCGCGGTCGAAGCGGCCCGCGGGTTTGTCGGCGTGGCGTTCCGCGTGGCGGCCGACCTCTCCAAGTTCGAATGCTTCTACCTGCGCCCGACCAACGGCCGCGCCGAAGACCAGGTGCGCCGCAACCACTCCGCTCAGTACATCTCGTTCCCGCAGTTCCCCTGGATGAGGCTGCGCAAGGAGACGCCGGAGATGTACGAGAGCTACGTGGACCTGGTCCCCGGCGAGTGGACCAAGGTCAAAATCGAAGTCCGCGGCACGAAGGCGCGCTTGTTTGTGCACGGCAACGCGCAGCCCACGCTGATCGTCAACGACTTGAAGCACGGTGAATCGAAAGGCGCCATCGCGCTGTGGATCGGGCCGGGCACCGAAGCGCACTTCTCGAACCTGCGTATCGGGAAGTGAGCCCAGTGGATTCCGCCGCCGGCCTGGTCTTCAACGTCATGCGGTTCTCGCTCCGCGACGGGCCGGGCATCCGCACCACGGTCTTCCTGAAGGGCTGCCCGCTGCGCTGCGCCTGGTGCCACAATCCCGAAAGCCAGGATTTCGGCCCCAGCCTGATGTTCAATGCAGAACGCTGCCGGCATTGCGGAGACTGCGAGGCGGTGTGTCCGCACGGCCTGGCCGCGTGCGAGGTGTGCGGCCGCTGCGTCGAGGCCTGCGTGGCCGAAGCGCGGCAACTGGCCGGCCGCCGCGTCACGGTGGCCGAACTGGTGGCCGAGATCGAGCGCGACGCGATCTTCTTCGACGAATCCGGCGGCGGGGTCACGCTGTCGGGCGGCGAACCAATGGCGCAGGCCGAGTTCAGCCGGGCGGTGCTGGCCGCCTGCCGCGCGCGCGGCATTCACACGGCGCTCGATACCTGCGGGCAGGCGCCAGCGGAGACGCTCCTCGGCGTGGCCGCACATGCCGACATGGTGTTGTTCGACCTGAAGGCCATGGACAGCGACTTGCACCGGCGCTACACGGGCGTCCCGAACCATGCGATTCTTGCCAACCTCACAGCGCTGGCGCAGGCCGGACACGCGGTGGTCGTGCGCTATCCGCTGATTCCCGGCGTCAACGACAGCGCGCCCGAGCTGCAAGCCATGGCGGACTTCCTGCGGCCGCTGGGGCTGCGCCGCCTCGACCTGCTGCCGTATCACGGCATCGGCATCGACAAGTACCGGCGTCTCGGCATACCCTGTCCTTTAGAGGAGTTCTCCAGTCCCGGCCCCGAGCGGGTGGCCCAAGCCGCCGGTGCGCTGCGGAGCCAGGGGTTGGACGTGCGGGTTGGAGGGTGACGGTGACGGAGCGTGTGGCCCGGCTGCGCCGGGAGAGTCTCGAGACGAAGCCCTGGCTGTCGATGGAACGCGCGGTCCTGCTCACGCGCTTCTATCGCGAAGCCGGGCCGGCCTCGGCGCCGGTCCTGCGCGCGCGTGCCTTCCGGTATCTGATGGAGCACAAGACCATCCACCTCGGGCCGGACGATCTGATCGTCGGCGAGCGCGGCCCCGCGCCCAAAGGCACGCCCACCTATCCCGAGCTGTGCTGCCACTCACTCCAGGACTTCGAGATTCTCAACACGCGCGAGAAGATCTCCTATCGCGTGGACGGCGAGGCGGTGCGGATTCAGCGCGACGAGATCCTCCCGCAGTGGGCCGGGCGCGGCATGCGCGACCGCATCTTCGGCGCCATGGAGCCGGCCTGGAAAGAGGCCTACGAGGCGGGCATCTTTACCGAGTTCATGGAGCAGCGCGCCCCGGGCCACACCGTCCTCGGCGATGTCATCTATCGCCAGGGCCTCCTGGATCGGAAGGCGGAAGCCGGCGAGGCCCTGGCCAGGCTCGATTTCTTCACCGATCCCGCGGCTTACGACAAGCAGCAGGAACTCACGGCCATGTGCATCGCGGCGGACGCCGTGATCCGCTTCGCCGAACGGCACGCGGAGCTGGCCGAACGCCTGGCCGCCTCCGAGCCGGACGGCGCGCGCAAAGCCGAGCTCGAGCGCATCGCCGAAGTGTGCCGGCGCGTGCCGGCGCACGCGCCGCGCGACTTCTGGGAGGCCCTGCAAGCTTACTGGTTCGTGCACCTGGGCGTCATCACCGAGCTCAACACCTGGGACTCGTTCTCTCCCGGCCGCCTGGACCAGCACCTGGATCCGTTCTACCGGCAGGGCATCGCGCCGGAGCTGGCCAAGGAGCTGCTCGGCTGCTTGTGGGTGAAGTTCAACAACCAGCCCGCCCCGCCCAAGGTGGGCGTGACGGCGGCCGAAAGCGGCACCTACACGGACTTCGCCGGCATCAACACCGGCGGCTTGGCGGCGGACGGCTCTTCGGCGGTAAACGACGTCACGTACCTGGTGCTGGACGTCATCGGCGAAATGCGGCTCTTGCAGCCCTCTTCGAACCTGCAACTGAGCCGCAAGAACCCCGACCGTTTCCTCAAGCGCGGTCTCGAAATCGTGCGCCAGGGCTGGGGCCAGCCGTCCATTTTCAATGCCGACATGGTGGTGGAAGAACTGCTGCGGCAGGGCAAGTCGATCGAGGACGCGCGCGCGGGCGGCACTTCGGGCTGCGTCGAGACGGGCGCCTTCGGCAAGGAAGCTTACATCCTCACCGGCTACTTCAACCTCCCCAAGGTGCTGGAGATTGCGCTCAACAACGGTGTGGATCCGCGCACCGGAAAGCGGATCGGTCTTCAGACCGGCGACCCGCGCGAATTCGCATCGTTCGAAGAAGTATTCACCGCCTGTCGGCGGCAGCTTCATCATTTCATCGATATCAAGGTGAAGGGCAACCAGGTCATCGAGCGCCTGTACGCGCGCGAGATGCCGGCTCCGTTCCTGTCGCTGGCGATCGACGACTGCATCGCCAAAGGGCGCGACTACAACGACGGCGGCGCGCGCTACAACACCACTTACATCATGGGCGTCGCGCCGGCGACCGCCACCGACAGCCTGGCGGCCATCCAGCATCACGTCTTCGATCGCCAGACCCTCTCGATGTCCGAGTTGCTCGAAGCCCTGGCCGACAACTTCGAAGGCCGCGAGAGGACCCGCCTGCTGCTGTGGAACCGCGGCCCCAAGTACGGCAACGACGACGATACCGCCGACCGCATTCTGCGCCGCGTCTTCGACGCCTTCCACGACGAAGTCAACGGCCGGCCCAACACCCGCGGCGGCGTCTATCGCGTGAACTGGCTGTCCACCACCTGCCACGTCTACTTCGGCTCGGTGACCGGCGCGACCCCCGACGGGCGCAAGGCCTGGGAAGCCCTGTCCGACGGCATCTCGCCGGCGCAGGGCGCCGACCGGCGCGGCCCCACCGCGGTGATCCAGTCGGCGGCCAAGATGGACCACGCCCGCACCGGCGGCACGCTGCTCAATCAGAAATTCACGCCCCGGCTGGTGGAAGGCGAAGAGGGATTGACCAAGATGGCACACCTGGTCCGCTCCTACTTCAGACTCGGCGGCCACCACATCCAGTTCAACGTCGTGACCGCGGAAACACTGCGCGCCGCGCAGGCCGAGCCGGACAAGCACCGGGACCTGATTGTCCGTGTGGCCGGCTACAGCGACTATTTCTGCGATTTGACCGCCGCCCTGCAAAACGAGATCATCGCACGCACCGAGCAGGCGGGCTTCTGAGGCTTGATATAGTATTCGCAAGGGAGAGCATACGATGAGCACGATCCAATTCACGGAGAACTACCAGGATCTTTCGACCGACCGTGGTTATCAGTTCAAATTCTTGTGCGACCGCTGCGGCAACGGCTACCTGTCGAGTTTCCAGACCTCGGTGACGGGCATGGCCACAGGCCTGCTGGGAGCCGCCGGCAGTCTGTTCGGCGGCATGTTCCACCAGGCCGGCAGCGGCGCTTACGAGCTCCAGCGCACCGTGGGCGGCAAGGCCCACGACAGCGCGCTGCGCACAGCGGTCGACGAGATAAAGCCGCAGTTTCATCAGTGCAAGCGCTGCGGCAAGTGGGTTTGCCCGGATGTGTGCTGGAACGTCAAGCGCGGGCTGTGCATCGTGTGCGCGCCGGACCTGGAGCAGGAGATGGCCGCCGCCCAGGCCCAGGCCACCAAGGACCAAGTCTGGCAGAAAGCCTCCGAAACCGACTACACCAAGAAACTGGACATGACCCAGGACGTCTCGGCCTATTGTCCGGAATGCGGCGCCAAAACCAAGGGCGGCAAGTTCTGCCCCGAATGCGGCGCCAACCTCCAGGCCAAGACCGCCTGCGCCAAGTGCGGCGCCGAATTCGAGCCCGGCGTCAAGTTCTGCCCCGAGTGCGGCACCAAAACCTGACCGCTTTTTTACAGTTGGTCGAAGAGGAGGACCGTGGTTTTGGCTCCCTTGAGGGTCTTCTCCAGCGTGGGCCAGGCTTTCTGGTGATCGTCCGACTTGACCCACTGCAACCGCAGCTCCTCGCTCTGGAAACAGATCAGCAGGCGCCAAGAGCAGTTGGCGGGCGCCTGGCCGGCCAGGGTGGAACGCAGCTTCAACAGCTTCACGTCCGCGAACCCGGGCTGCTTCCGGATGGTGGGGCGAAAGACGTTCCGGAAGTTCGCCACCAACTCCTTCTCTTTCGCCGGATCCACTTCCAGGTCCACGTGCAGTTGGATCGGTGAACGCGCATCGGGCAATGCCGCGGCGCCCAGAACTCCGAGGTACTGTCGTCTGTTCATGGCCGAACTCCTTCGATGTTCAGTTTGACGCGGTACAGGCCTGTGCGCGCGGTGATGTAGAGCGACTTGCCATCGGCGTCCCCCCAGGCGCAGTTGGCCGGCGTCTCGGCCGGCGCGATGGAGCCCAGATGCTTGCCTTGCGGCGAGAAGACCCACACGCCGCCCGGACCCGTGCAGTACAGGTTGCCCTTAGTGTCCACCTTCATTCCGTCGGGCAGCCCGTCGGCGGTCTGTTTCGTAACATCGAAGAAGACCTTGCCGCCGGCCAGCGTGCCGTCCGGCTTCACGTCGTACACCATCCAGATCTTGCGCGCCGGGTCGGAGTTGGCGACGTACAGCTTCTTCTCGTCGGGAGAAAAAGCCAGCCCGTTGGGGCGGGTCATGTCCTTGACCAGAACTTCGAGTTTCCCCGCCGCAGTGAGACGGTAGACCCCGTTGAACTTCAGATCCTTGGCCGGGTCGTCGTCCTGTTTGGCCAGCCCGTAGGGCGGGTCGGTGAAGTACAGGTCGCCATTGCTTCTGAACACCAGGTCGTTGGGGCTGTTGAGCCGCTTGCCTTCGAAACGGTTGACAACTGCCGTAAGCGAGCCGTTCTTCTGGGTACGCACGATGCGCCGGTTGCCGTGTTCGCAGGTGAGCACGAGCCCCTGCTTGTCCAGCGTCTGGCCGTTGGGGCCGATGAACGACCCCGGCGCCGCCTTGCCCGCGAAGACCTGCTTGCGAACAACGGTCACCTGGCCGCCGGGAGTCCACTTGTAGTTGGCGTTGCCCACCACGTCGCTGAACAGCAGGTAGCCGCCCTCGCGAATCCACAGCGGCCCTTCGGTGAACACCAGCCCGCCGGCCAGCTTTTCGATTTTTGCCCCCGCCGGGACGATGGCGTCAAAGGCCGCATCGGCCTTGATCATTTTGCCCGCTTCCTGGCCGCTCAACGCCGCGGCCCCCAGAACGGCCCCCCAAAAGAACATGCGCATGATTCGAGCCTCCGGCTCCCGATTTTATCGTAAAATGTTCGCAACCGGGTATGCGAAATCGAATCTGCCTGATCGTTGTTCTGGCCTGTGCCGGAGCGTGGGGCCAGCCGGACCCGCGCGAAGTGAAGTTGCTGGCGCATGGATTCCAGTTCCCCGAGGGTCCGGCGGTAGACCGGGACGGCAACATCTATCTGGTCAATCTGCAAAACGGCAACATTAACAAGGTCACTCCGGAGGGCGTGGTCAGCGTCTTCGTGGACACCGGCGCCGGTAACCAGTCGTGCCTGTTCGATGCGGACGGAAACCTCTACATCTGCCACAACGAGCCGGGCCGCACCGGCATTCTCAAGGCCGACCGCTCCGGCAGACTGTCCGTGGTGACACTGGAGAGCGACGGCAAGCCGATCCGCCGGACCAACGACATGGCCTGGGGTCCCGGCAACCGGCTGTACTTTACCGCGCCCGACAGCGACACCATCCACCCGGCCGGCGAGATTCATTACATCGACACCGATGGCCGGACCCGGAGCTTCGCCGGCGGGCTGGTCTTCGCCAACGGCATCACCTTCAACGCGGACAAGACCTGGCTGTATGCGGGCGAGGAGCGCGCCGCCAGGGAACTGAGCACCATCTGGCGCTACAAGCTGAACCCGGATGGCAGCGCGGCCCGCGGCGGCAAGGAAGCCTTCTACCGCTTCACCGGACGAAGCTACGGCGTGGACGGAATGAAGTTCGATTCGGAAGGCAACCTGTGGGTGGCCATGTACTCCGAGTCGGAGTTGTGGCGCTTTTCGCCCGAAGGGAAGAAGACCGGTTCGATTCCGATTCCCGGCAAGAACCCGACCAATCTCATCTTCGGCGGTCCCGGCCGCCGCACCGCTTATGTCACCGTGCATCACGACCGCGACGGCCGGCTGTTTTCGGTTCGCATGCCCGCGCCGGGCGCGCCATAAGGGACACTGGAGGCCGTATGAAAACACAACCGGCATCGCGCCGAGCCGCGATGCGAATGCTCGGCGCCGCCGCCGGCGCGGGCCCCCTGTATCCGGCGTCCGCCGCCAAAGCCTTTGCGCTCATCGGCGACGAGAACCACAATTCGGACTACATCAGCGCGGCCCTGGGCAGCACGCTGTTGGAAGACGCGGGGCTTCCCATCGACTTTACCGAGGAGGAGAAGGAACTCAGCTACGAGAAGCTCCAGCGCTACCGGATCCTGATCCTGTTCCGCGACGGCCTGCGCTTCCCGGGCGGCTACTGGTACGCGCAGAACTGGAACCCCAAGCCGGCGGAAGTGGTGAGCGTGCCGCCGATTCGGAAGAAGATCGGCGGCAGGCGCGTGGGCTGGATGACCGACGAGCAGGGCCGCGCGGTGAAACGCTGGGTACAGGAGGGCGGCTCGCTGTGGGCCTGGCACAACAACAGCCAGTTGTCGCTCATGAACAAGGACTACCGCGACGTCGAGGGCGCCATCTACACCGGCCACCCGCCCATCCGTCCGTTCAAAGTCAAAATCGTGAATCGCGAACACCCCATCACCAAGGGCG
>JACQZT010000232.1 GCA_016213755.1 Acidobacteriota bacterium
CGATCACTCGGCCGGCGGACTGGAAGCGCCCGGCGGTCGGTTGAAAGGGTTTGAAATCGCCGGCCCGGACGGCAAGTTCGCGCCCGCCGAAGCGCGCATCGAAAGCGCGACGGTGGTGGTTTCGAGTCCCGCCGTCGGGGCGCCGCGCGAAGTGCGCTACGGTTGGGCCGACAATCCGGACTGCAACCTGTACAACGCCGAACGTCTGCCGGCTTCCCCTTTTCAGTTTGCGATCGGTTCGATGTAGGCGAACTCGGCGGTCCACATGCCGGGAAGGTTGATCCGAATCCCGCCTTCCATGATCTGGGCGCCGGTCATGGTCAGCAGCCGCCGGTCGTCCTGGAAACGAACCCGGTAGCTGCGCTCGGGCTTCAGTCCTTTCGGGCGGGCGCGATAGGCATTGGCCGCCGCCGTGGGCCGGAAGGCCAGTATGACCGAGGTGTCGGTCTCCTGGTGGTGGCTTTGCAGCGCGTCGATGCGGTTCTCGGCCGGGCGCGCGCTGAGGTGGTACACTTTGCCGTCGCGAATGCGCTCGCGGAGAGTCTTATACAGGGCAATCTCGGATTTCAGCAGTTCGAGGTCCTCCGGCCGCATTTGAGCCAGCCGGTTCATGAGAATCCACGGGCCGCCGAACATGTAGCTGCGGGTTTTGTAAGTGTCGAGTTCCTCGTCCGGCATGTAGCGGTCGCTGTAACGCGGCGGGAACGGGTAGGTGATTCCGTAGATCGCCTGGCGGGTGGTCATGGGCCCGGAGTCGTCGGCGGCAATCGAGGTGACGTAATTGCGCACCATGTTGAAGGTCATCATGTTCCCGCCGTCCTCGCAGTTTTCCCAGTGCACGGCGGGCCGGCGCGTCAGCATGGTCTGGACCACCCAGTTCAATCCGTCGACGGCGTTGGAGTAGTTGCTGTCCTGCGGATCGTGGGTGTGGGTGGTTTTGGTGCAGCGCTTCACCATGTTCTCGCCGTCCTGGAGGATCCAGTCAAGCTGGAAGTCGTCGATGAGCCGCGTGATCTCCCCGGCGATCCAGTTGCGCACCGGGCGGTGCGACAGGCACAGCGACTCGGCCGAGAAGTAGCCGTAGCTTTGCGACGAAGTCCAGTCCGGGTTGTTGCGCAGAACGGGAGCGGTCGCGGCCGCCTCGGCCAGCGGCAGATGCAGGCCGAACTTCATCCCCAGCGAATGAACGTAGTCCGACAGCGCGCGCAGGCCGCTGGGAAACTTGACCGGGTCGGCGCGCCAGTCGCCGATCTGCCGCGCCCAGCCCAAATCCACGACGAACACTTCAGCCCCCAGCGAGGCGGCGATTTCGGCGTTGCGCCGCAGGGTCGGCTCGTCGATGTCGGTGCGGTACATCCAGGAATCCCAGACGATCCAGGGGAAGTTGCCGCCCGGCAGATCGCGCGTCAGCGCCGCTTCGGCGAAGCGTTGCGTGCGGTAACCCGCCTCGTCCCAATCGCCCTGAAAGACACCCAGAAAAGCGGCCGGGATCTGAAACGTTCCGTTGGCCGCCAAGGGACGGCCCAGTTCCTGGATGGGGGCCGAGAGGTCGACCCGCGAACCGCTCTCGTAGCGCCGCAGGATGGCATTCGCGCGGCCGTCGAACTCCCAGCCGGCAAACAGGCCCCGGTCCTGCTCGTCGCGCAGCGCCAGCCAGGTGCAATGCTGGCCATAGGCGCCGGTAAACAACTGCACTGGTGCGCCGGTTCCGGCCAGAGTGCGCGGAATGGGCTCGAAGTTGCCGTTGGCGCCGCCATGGACCCACTGGTTCACGTAGAACGCGCGAAACGCCTTGCCGCGATCGTCGAAACTCCAGGCGGCCATGTCCGCATCCAGCATGCGGACGGCTTGCGGCCGCAGGTTCTGGAACCGGATGCGGTATCGCAGCACGGGCTGCTTCTCGAACATCTCCAGCTCGAGCAGAACGCGGCCGTAGCCGCGCAGGTCCTCCAGTTCGATGCTCTGCCGGTAGGATCGCCGCGGGGCGGCGGCCGCCGCCTGGCGCACCAGCCGGTAGGCGGTGTGTTCGTCGAAGTTCGCCTCTTGCAGCCGGAAGCGGATGGGTGACGATCGGTAGTTCGGCGGCGGAGCCCAGATGTTACCCGAGCCGATGTCGGTGAGCGATCGGAACTCGAACATTCCCTGCTCGGTCAACTGGAAGACCGCGCGCACGACGGAGTTCTCCATCGACCAGATTCTCTGGCCGGGGTCGAACTGCAAATGAAACTGCGCGGACACATGCGGCGCGACGGCCGACAACGCAAGCGTCAGACACACGAAACGAGCAAACTTCAAGGGCGCCACCTGCTCCAATTATTGCCTGGAAGCGACCTCGGCGGGAAGTGGGTCGATCCGGTAAACATAGATCGAATAACCCGCCTTCGCCACCGGCTCCAGGCCCCAGAACGCGCGGTAGTAATTCTGATAGGGCTTTTCGAACAGGTGGCCCGGCAGCAGAGAGGCGCTGATGGCGTAGTAGCCGGGTTCGGGCCGGTACACCGGGCCGGTGGCCAGGTCGCCGCTCCAGGGCGGAGCCAGGGGAATGGCTTCTTTATCGGTGAAATAGGCCCAAACGCAGTCGGATCCGAAATAGGAGAGGTGGAATTCCCGGATGCCCGCCTGGTGCACCACCGTCGCCAGTTCTCGCAGGTCTTGGCCCCAGTCGACGTTGCTGTCCGACAACAGGCGGGCGCCGTATTCCGCGTTGCCCAGCCAGAGGTTGAAGAAAGAGATGTTGTGGGGATAGACCCAGGCTGTTCGCGCCGCCAGGAGCGCGAACAGTCCGGCCAAAACCACGGCGCGGCGGCGAGGCAGGAGCCATTCGACGGCGGGTCCGCAGGCAAGCAGTGCGAGCGCCAGGGCCGGCAGCACCAGCCGCACGCCCAGTTGGAAGCTGGAAAACGAGGCCAGGCCGATGTACAGCCAAGGCGGCGCGATCCAGAACAGCCGCCGCGCATCGAACTCCTTGCGCCGCAGTGCGCGCGCTTCGAGCAGCAGGCCGCCGAGCAGAAGCAATTGCAGGGGCACCGGGACCTTCATGGCCAGCGCCGCCAGGAAGTAGAACAGGTTGCCGCCGCCGATTCTGCGCCCCAGGAAGAAAACGTCCGGAGCGTCCCGGCCGGCCTGCATCAGCGAAAGCGTGCCGTCCCACAGCGGCTCCGGCATGGGGAGGACGCCGAAGGCGCGCCGCGTGTCGAACTGGCAGGCGGCGATCGATCCGAGATAGGGGATTAGCGTCACCAGCACCAGGCCCAGCGCCAGGGCGCGGTAACGTCGCGGGGACAGCGTAAGGCCGCGCACGACAATCACCAGCGGAGCGATCGCCAGCAGGATGAGCATCGAGAGCTTGGCCAGCACCGCCACAGTCAGGCCGAGGCCGAGCCAGGCGGCATTCGCCGGGCTTGGTTTTCGCCAGTAAACCCAGGCCCGGTACCAGAACAGCAGGTAGCCAAAGGTGGCCGCCAGGTCGTTCTTGAACAGCGGCCCGTGGCCCAGCACCGTGGGTTCCAGGCAGAACGCTGCGGCCAGCACGATCCCCGCCACCGGAGAGAAGATCCGCCGCGCCCACCACCAGATCAAGAGCGCGACGCCCAAGGGAAACACCAGCAGCGGCAGCCGGGAAAGGAAGAAGACCTTGGGAACCCGTACCCGCAGGCGCTCCATCACTTCCAGCGCGATCGGCCATTCGTGCTGCGAGTTCCAGATGTCCTTGCGATCGTAAGGGATGGGCAGCCCAAGCAGGCGCGGAACCCAGCCCCCGACGGCTTTGATGAGGGGCGGCATATCGCGCGGCTTCAGGTTGTCGTGGCCGTGCCAGTAGAAATAGGACGACACCAGGTGACTGGGTTCGTCCACCGTGACGCCGGTGTGCCAGGCCAGGTGTACCAGCGCCGCCAGGAAGGCCGCCAGGATGCACACCAGCACAAAGATCTCTCCACGCCGCGGCCTGGTCCATACCGGATTGCACATCCTCCTGAATTCTAAGAAGTTTCCGCTTTCAGACCAATCCGGCGATTGCTGTATCCGCCGGCTTCTCCCTTGTTTACTGTATGGCGCCGCGAGCGATCTGGCCGTATGCTTAGGTTCTTATGTCCGCAAAGTTCCCATCGCTGTCGGTTTTCTTCCCGGCCTATAACGATGCCCCGTCCCTGCCCGCTCTCCTGGAGACCGCTTTTGCCACCCTGCGGCAACATGTGGAAAACTTTGAAGTTATCGTGGTCAACGACGGCAGCCGCGACCCCACGGCCCAGGTTCTGGAACGATTGCGGCAGCGGTTTGGCCCCGCGCTGCGCATTGTGACCCACGACGTGAACCGCGGATACGGCGCCGCCCTGCGCAGCGGCTTCCAGGCGGCCGGTAAAGAGTACGTTTTCTACACCGACGGCGACGGCCAATACGATGTGAGCGAGTTGCCGGCCCTGCTGGCCCGCGTGCAGCCGGGGGTGGGACTGGTGAACGGTTATAAGCTCAGGCGCCGCGATCCGCTGCACCGCATCTGGATCGGCAGCGTCTACAACTCGTTCGCCAGGGCCTTGTTCGGCATTCGCATCCGGGACATCGACTGCGACTACCGCATCATCCGCCGGTCGCTGCTGGAGAACATCCGGCTGACTTCGACCAGCGGGACCATCTGTCTGGAGCTGGTGCGCAAACTGGAGATGAGCGGGTGCGAGATCGCCGAGGTCGGCGTCTCTCACTACCCGCGGCTGCACGGCCGCTCGCAATTCTTCCGCGTAAGATCGCTGTGTTCCACATTCGCTCAAATCCTGCGGCTCTATCTGCGCCTGGTGATCCTCCCCGCGCTTTCAGACTGGAGCCGAGCCATCCTGCCCAAAAACCGGGACAGCCTGACCTACCCGGGTTTTCGAAAACCCGGGTAGGTCAGGCTGTCCCCATTTGTGGAAATGGTCAAGAGAGTTGGGGGTCTGGTCTTCGGGCTGGCGGCCCTGGTCGCGCAGGGGCTGGCGGAAGTGCGGCTGGCCGGCCGCGTGACCAGCGAGAACAACTCCCCGGTGTCCGGCGCGCGCGTGCGCTTGCAGAAACCGGATGGCGTGTGGGTCGAAATGGCTTCCGATACGGCCGGGGCGTTCGAGTGCCGCCTGGCGGCCGCCGGAGACTACCGCATCGCCGCAGAACGCGACGGGTACTTTCGCCTCGGCGAGCGCCCGCTGTGGCTCGCCGAGGGCGCCAACGAAGTGGAACTGGCGCTGACGCCTCTGCGCGAGGTCTTTGAAGCCATAGACGTGCGGGCGGTGTCGTCGATCGTGGATCTGGAGCGAGTGGTGTCGGAGCAGTCGCTCAGCGGCGCGGAGTTGCTCGCGGTGCCGTTCCCCGCCTCCAACAGTCTCAAGAACGCCTTGCGGGTGGTCCCCGGAGTGGTGCAGGATGCCAAAGGCAACGTGCATCTGAACGGAGGCACCGAGGAACAGGTGCTGTTCACGCTCAACGGCTTCACTCTCAACGACCCGCTGAACGGCCGTTTCGAAGCTCGCGTGGGCGTCGAAGCGGTGCAAACGGTGGACATCGCCAACGGCCGCCTGCCGGCCGAGTACGGCCGGGGCTCCGCCGGCATGGTGGCCGTCACCACCAGTCCGGGAGACGACAAGCCGCGCTATTCGGCCACCAATTTCTTCCCCGGATTCGAGAATCGCAAGGGGTTTTTCCTGGGCAACTGGAGCCCGCGCCTGGGCCTTTCGGGTCCCATCCGCAAGGGCCGGGCGTGGTTCTCCGACAGCCTCTCCACGCAGTACGACCAGCAGGTGATCGAAGAGCTCCCAAGCGGCGGCGACCGGATGTCGGCCTGGCGGGTCGCCAACCTGCTGCACACGCAAGTGAACCTGACGCCTTCGCAAATCCTGCATACCGGTCTGCTGGTGAACGGCTGGACGGCGCCGCGCTTTGGGTTGAGCGTCCTGAGCCCGCCGGAAACCACCCTCGACCGCCGCACCCGGCAATGGTTCTTCAACATCAAGGACCAGATCTATCTTCGGCGCGGCGCGCTCGTCGAGTTCGGGTACGCAGCCAACCGGACCTTCGCGCGAGAGGTTCCGCAGGGTCATGCGTTCCTGAGCATCACGCCGGATGGAAACCGTGGCAACGCCTTCGCCGACGCGGTTCGAAAGGCCGGACGCGACCAGTGGCTCGCCAGCTTCATCTCGCCGTCGTTCGGCGGTTGGGGAACGCACCAGCTCAAGACCGGCATCGACGTGAGCCGCCTTTCGTACTGGCAACTGGTGCGCCGCACGGGGTTCGAGCAGTTGCGCGCCGACGGCAGCCGGCTGCGACGGGTGCTGTTCGGCGGGCGGAGCGAGTTTCAGGAGTCGGATCTCGAGACGGCGTCCTTCGTGCAGGATACCTGGCGAGTGAGCCGGGGCGTGCTGGTGGAACTGGGGCTGCGCCTGGACTGGGACCGGCTCATCCGGCGCTGGAATCTTTCCCCGCGTACGGGCGTGGCGTGGGTGCCGGGCCGGCTGGGACGCACGAAGATCCATGGAGCTTACGCCCTGGTCTACGAGGCCGCCAGCTTGCGGCTGTTCACGCGCCCCTTGGACCAGTACGCTCTCACCACCTACTACGCTCCGGACGGGGCGGCGGCACGCGGTCCGGCCGCTTCGGTCTTTCGGATCGGCGCCTGGCGCAGGGAAACTCCGCGGGCGCGCAACTGGAGTGCCGGGTTCGAGCGGGAGGCCACCGAAACCCTCTTTGTCCGGGTGAATTACCTTCGGCGGCGCGGGGAAAACGGGTTCACCTACACCAACCGGCTGGGTCCGGACGAGATGGCGCCCTCGGGGCTGGCCCCGGCCCGCGAGTTTGGCGCATCGGCGTTCGACGCGGTGTACATGCTGGGCAACGAACGCCGCGATTCCTTCGACTCGATTGAAGTTGCCCTGCGGCAGAGCATTCGCAGGCAGTATGGCTGGATGGCCAGTTATACGCGCTCCCGAGCTCTCTCCAACGGGGTGGTGGACATTAACATCGACGACCCGATCATGGTTCTGCAAAACGTCGGGCCCATGCCCTGGGACTCTCCGCATCGCTTCGTCGGGTGGACTTATCTGCCGCTGTTCTGGCGGGATTGGGCGGTGGCCGCCTTCACCGAGACGCGCAGCGGGCTCCCGTTTTCGGTCCAAAGCGGCGGGCGCATCCTGGGCGAAGTGAACTCGCGCCGGCTGCCCGCCTTCTTCGAGCTCAATCTGCATCTGGAGCGCCGCTTCGCGTTTCGCGGCCATCGCTGGGAGTTCCGCATGGGCTTCAACAACATCACCAATCACCGGAACCCCAACCTGGTAAACTCCGACGCCGACTCCCGCAATTTCCTCCGCTGCTACGGCGGCCAGGGCCGGGCCGGCAACTTCCGCATCCGCTGGCTCGGCCGAGTGGCGCGGTAGTCTCGCCGACAGGCGTATCATAGTTCTCATGTTGCAAGCACTGGATCGAAGACTGTTTGTGAAGGGCGCGGTGGCGGCGCTTGGCCTGGCGCCAGGTTTGCCGGCGGCTCGAACCGGAATGTATTTATCGTTGAACGGTTCGCTGACCGGAGGAAAGCAGGGGTGGCCCGATTTCGCGCGGCTGGCCGCGCGCCTGGGCTACGGCGGCGTGGACGTGAATCTCGGGGCGGCGATGAAAGAAGGCGTGGACTCGACGCGCGCGCTGTTCGCCGAGCTGAAGATCAAGCCGGCGGTGGTCGGATTGCCGTTGCAGGTGCGCGGCGACGAGGCCGCGTTTCAAACCGGCCTCCAGCGGCTGGACGAAGTGGCGAAGTTCGCGGCGGCCATCGATTGCGCGCGTATGACCACCGTCATGCCGGCGTCCAGCGACACGCCCAAGTCGGAACTGCGGAAGATGTACAAGGACCGTCTCACGGCAATCGGCGAAATCCTTCAGCGTTCGAAGGTGCGTCTGGGACTCGAGTTTCTGGGCCCTTTGCAGCTTCGCAGCCGGCAGCCGCACGAGTTCATCTGGCGCATGAGCGAGATGCTCGAGTTCGCCAAGGAGTGCGGTCCCAGCATCGGCCTGCTGCTCGATTCCTGGCACTGGTACCACGCCGGAGCCACGGTGGCCGACATTCTCGCGGCCGGCCAGTCGCGCATCGTGCACGTGCACGTCTCCGACTGCATCAGGCAGGCGCCCGAGGATGTGCGCGACAACCAGCGCGTCATGCCCGGCGAGGGCGTCATCGACCTGGTGGCCTTCTTCAAAGCGCTGCAAAAGACCGGCTATGTGGACGGCGTGAGCCCCGAGGTCCTGGGCCGCATACCCAAGGACACGCCGGCGGAAGAGGGCGCCAAGCTGGGGCTCGACACCACGCGGGCGGTGATGCGCAAGGCGGGCGTGGTTTAGGGAGCGGCCGTCAGAGGATACCGCGGGCGGCGAGGTCGGCGCGGAGCCGGCCGGCGGAGAGGAATTGCACGGCGTCCAGGCCCTCTTTGCGCGCGCCTTCGACGTTGACCGCCGTGTCATCCGTGAAAAAGCACTCCTCGGGGCGGCAGCCGGCGGCGCGGACCGCTGCGCGGTAGATTTCCGGGCCGGGCTTCATGTGCCCGACTTCGTACGACAGCACGAAATGGTCGAAGTGCCGCAGGATGGGGTAAGTGTCGCGGACCATCTCGAAATGGATGAGGTTGGTGTTCGACAGCAGCAGCATCGGGTAGCCGCGGTGCAGTTGTTCGAATAACTCATCCTCGATCAGCGTGCGGGGCGGAAAGATCGAACACCAGATGCGTTGGAAGGTGGCCTCGTCGGCGGAGAGATCGAGAAGCTCCGACATCTGCCGGATAAAGTCGGACCGCCCGACCCGCCCCGTCTCCGCGCGGAGGTACAGATCGCTGGAGGCCAGCCGGCGCTGGATTTCCTCGGGCGCGTGGGGCGAATGCGCCGAGATCTCCCGGAATCCGTTGGGAAAGTCCAGCGGCACAATCACCCCCCCGAGGTCGAAGATCAGCGCCCGAATCATGCGCCTAGAAGGTAATGCGGGCCTGCACCTGAATCCAGCGGTTGGTAGCCGCGGTCTGGCTGGTGATGCGGCCGAAATTGGTGGAATACGGATCGGTGCTGGGCGCGTTCATCTGCGACCGGTTCTGAACGTTTAGCGCGTCGATGCGCAGTTGCATGTTCACCCGCTCGGTCAGCCGCAGGTTCTTGGCCGCGTTGGCGTTCCACTGGTTGGTCATGTCGCGCCGCACACCCGCGATGCGGGTGGGGAAGACGCGGCGGTGATAGGCCGCGGGACCCCGGGCGGAGTTGGTTTCGAAGTTGGCCCGGTTGAACCAGGTATCCCAGGTGCGCTCGGCGCTGGCGATCTGGTTCACATCGTCTCCGTAGTAGAACAGGTTGCCCCAATCCACTAGCGGCCCGGGCTGCCACTCGTAGGTGGCGCCGAACTGCCAGCCGCCCGCCAGGTAGTTGAGCGGCCCGCCGGCGTTGGACAGGAAGCGCTTGCCTTTGCCGACGGGCAGTTCGAAGATGCCGCTGGCCACCAGCCGGTGCGGGCGGCCGTCGTTGGAGATGCGCTCGGTGGGCTGGGTGTCCCACTCGTTGAAGAAGAAGTCCGCCTCGCGGATGCGCATGGCGGTGTAGCCGACGTTCAGGTTGAAACCACGCGAGAAGCGCTTCTCCAAGCTCACCTGCAACTCCTGCGTCTTGGTGCAGGAGATGGGCACGGTGTTGTTGGTGACGCCGTTCATGTGCGGGAAGGCGCGCATCAATTGGTTCTTCCGAATCGTGGAGGAGGTGTAGAAACTCTGCGTGTTCATGTCGGCCCACACTAGCGGGCTGAAGCCGGCCGGGGTGAAATTCCGGATGTTGAAGGGGTTGGTCACGTTGGCGTTGAGGTCGTTGGCGATCGTATTGTTGCGCACTTTGCCGCCGGCCCAATATTTTTCGGGCAGCGGCGACATGGTCCGGCTGACCGAAATCCTGTCGGAGTTGGATCCCGCATAGGCCACGTCGATCACCCAGGAGGAGCCGAACTGCCGCTGCGCGCCGGCGCGCCAGCGCTGCTGGCGGGCGCGCGGCTGGTTGTAGTCGGTGAAGCTGAACCCACGCCCTGGCCGGGCCATGGGACCCAGCGCGTCCCGCGTGGGAGTGTCAAAGCGCGTGCCGTCGGCGCGGACCGGGAACGGATCCACCAGCGGGCTCTTGAAACCAGCCGGGTTGGCGTTGCCCGGGAAGTTCCAGTTGCGGCCGAAATCGGTGGTGATGATGGGGCTGGTGCCGCGGGAGTAGCCGTACTGGTCGGGCGAGAAATTCATCACGTTGATGGTGTCGTAGAAAATACCGTAGCCGCCGCGCAGCACGGTTTTGTTGTTGAGCTGATAGGATGCTCCCACGCGCGGCAGCCACATCAACTGGCCCTTTATCAGGTTGCGCGGTGTGCCGCCGACGCCGGCGTACAGGTTGCCGCCCAGCACCACGAACTGCGAGGCGGGCACCTCGGACAGCGGGCTCCGGGCGTAGGCGGACTGCGCCGCGTCGCTGATGGGGAGTTTGAGGGTGGGATCGAAACCGGCGATCATGCGGTTGTAGCGCTCGGCCGAACCGCCTTCGTATTCGGTACGCAGGCCCAGGTTGAGGGTCAGCTTGGGCGTGACACGCCAGTTATCCTGCACAAAGCCGCCCGTGTAAGGGGTTTGCATGGCGTAGTTGTCGTTGGTCCCGATGCTGATGCCATTGGGCGTGCCCAGGATGAAGGCGGCCCAGCCCAGCCCCAGGTTGGTGGAAGGCGCGTTGCCGTCGTCGTCGCGGCGGGTGTAGGAATTCGAGAAGGTGAAGTTGCCGCTGGTGTTGCCGCCGCCCCCGCCGCTGCGGAAGCGGGTGCGCTTGTCCGCGGCCGCGCGCAGCGTGTGGCTGCTGCGGATGTGGCTGACCTCCAGCTTGACCGTGCCCATGCGGGCGCGCGTCCAGGTGGAGTAACCGCTGGGGCTGATGGTGGTGTAGCCGCTGACGGCCATCTGCGGCAGCAGGTGCAGATCGCCGGCCTTCTGATCCAGGTAGGCCGGCAGGCCAATGTCGCTGGGTTTGTACTTCCACGCGGTCTGCTGCACGTTGCCCTCGCGGAACTGGCTCATGGCCACGTTGACGTTCCACACCGTCGAGGCGCTCTGCGTGTAAACCACGTCGATATTACCGGCCTTGGTGTTGCGCACCAGGCCGTTCTGGTTGAGGCCGCGCGCGGTTTCATAGGTCCAATCGGCGCGATCTTCCGGGCCGAAGTTGTTGTACGACCAGCGCCCGAACATGCGCCAGTTGTCGCTGATCTGGTAGTCCATGCGATTGGAGAAGGCCTTGTAGTCCCAGTTGTACGGGGTCTGGGAGGCGAGGTAGTTGTTCACCGGCTCTCGGCCCGCGCCAGGGGCGTTGTTCGGCAGCGGGTAGAGCTTGGCGATGGCGTCGTAGCTGGGATTGGCGAAGCGGCTCTTGGGGATGAGGTTGCCCGGGAAGGGCGTGCGCACGTAGTGCGTGGCCCGCGCCGGGTCCGGTACCACCGTGGTGGGATCGTAGATCATGTAGCGGCTCGAATTGGGCAGGCTCAGCAGGTCGCTGAAGTCGCCGTTGCGCGCCGCCGCGGTGGGCACGGTGCGGTTGAAGGTCGAAGGGTCCTCGACCTTGATGTCCTTGAAGGCGTTATAAGTGAAGAACCAGAAGAGCTTGTTTTTGCCGTTGTAGATCTTGGGCAGCACCACCGGCCCGCCGCCCGAAAGGCCCCAGTTGTTGGAGCGCCCGGTGGGCTGCTTGTCCGTGTTGCGGAGTTCGTCGGCCAGAGTCCTGTTGCCGGCGGCCTCGGCCGCGGCGATCCGGTTGAAGTATTGCTGCTTCACGAAGAACGGCGTGCCCTGCCAGCGCTGCTGCCAATGCTGCCACGTGGCGGTGCCGTGAAACTCGTTGGCGCCGGACTTGGACATCATGGTGATGGCGGCCCCGGAGGTTTGTCCGATGGAAGCGTCGAAGTTGTTGGTTTCCACCTTGAACTCGGCCACCGCGTCGGTGTAGGGAAGGTAGGCGCTGCGGCGGCCGGCGCCCTGGTTGGGCGAACCGTCCAGAGTCCAGGAATTGCCCCCGATGTTCCCCCCCACGCTGTACTCGGAACCGCCCGCGTTCGAGTGCAGCGCCAGATAATTGTTGACCCCCGGCGTCTGGATGCCCGGCGTCAGCTTCACCAGCAGCATGGCGCTGTTGCCCAGCACCGGCAACTCCATGACCGTCTTGTTGTCGATCACGCGGCCCGAGCTGACCGCGTTGGTTTCCAGCAGCGGCGCTTCGGCCGTGACCGACACCGTCTCGGTGACGCCGCCCACTTCCAGTGGCAGATCCACCTCCAGGCGCGAGGACACCGGCAGCGTCACGCCCCGGCGGACGTGCTTCTTGAAGCCCGCGAATTCGGCCGACAACTCATAGTTGCCGGGCATGAGCAGGTTGGCCTCGTAATAGCCGGTCTGGTTGGTTTTCAGAGTCGAGGTCACATTGGTGTCGGTGTGCTTCACCACCACCGTGGCGCCGACGATAGCCGCGCCTTGCGGATCCAACACCCGGCCGAAAAGCATGCTGCGCGTCTCCTGCGCCGCCAGCGGCGCGGATAGAAGCGCAGTCAGAACGAGAAAAGAAACAGCTAATTTCACCCGAATGTCTCCTGACACAGGAACTAAGCTTCAGGTATCATAGCGCAACTCCGTCGCGCCGGACGGAGGGTTGCCTTTGCCCTTCAACCGGAATATGCTGGCAGTGATCGGGAGGTCTCCCATGGTCGATCGCAGGAAGTTCCTGGCCGCCGCTACGGCGGCGGGCGCGGTGTCCTCCGCCCAGGACAAACCGGTTCGCGAAACGCCGCTGCGCGGCGATTATCACGGCACGCAGTACTACGACGAGAAAGAGCGCGCCGAGCTCATGGAAGTGTTCGAGACGCGGCGCCCGTTCCGCTGGTACGGAAGCGGGTCCCAGCCGCCCATGAAGGTGCTCACCTTCGAGCGGGAGTTCGCCGCGCGCATGCAGACCAAGTATGCGCTGGCGGTTACCAGCGGCACGGCGGCGTTGCAGGCGGCCATGGCGGCGTTCGAAATCGGCCCCGGCGACGAAGTCATCCTGCCCGCCTGGACCTGGCATTCCTGCTGCTCGGCCGTGGTGCTGGCCGGCGCGCTGCCGGTGTTCGCCGAAATCGACGAGACGTTCAACATCGACCCCAGCGACATCGAGCACCGCATCACGCCCGCGACCAAGCTGATCATGGCCGTGCACCTGCAAGGCAACCCGGCCGATCTCGACCCCATCTTCGCCATCGCCCGCAAGCGCGGCCTGCGCGTGCTGGAAGACTGCGCGCAGAGCGTCGGCGGCAGCTACAAGGGCCGCCCGCTGGGCGCGCGCGGCGACATCGGCATCTACAGCCTGCAACTGAACAAGACCATCACCGCGGGCGAGGGCGGCGCGCTGGTCACCAGCGACCCAGTGCTGTTCGAGCGCGCGGCGCGCTTCCACGACGTGGGCGGGCTGCGCGCGCCGCACGAGGCGGCGGTCGGCAAGCCCGCGCTCGGCCCGTTCGTGGGATGCAACATGCGGATGAACGAATTCTCGGGCGGCGTGCTGCTGGCCCAGTTGCGCAAACTGGACCTGATTGTCGGCTCGCTGCGCGCCAACGCCCGGCAGGTCTACGACGGCATCCGCGATCTGCCCGGCATCCGGTTCCGCAAACTGCCCGACCCGGCGGGCGAACTCGGTGTGAGTGTTTTCATCGAGTTCAAGAGCCGAGAGGTGCGCGACCGCTTCGTGGCCGAAATGCGCAAGCAGAACGTCCCGGCGGCGCCTCCGGGCGGCTCGGTCATCCTGCCGGCGCTCGATTACATCGCCAGCAAGCGCACGGTGCATCCCAACTGGCCGTCGTTTACGAGCCCGCGCGGGCGCGCCATCCAATACGGCGCGGCCTCCTGCCCGCGCACCATCGACATCCTAAGCCGCTTCGCCGGCCCGCACCTGGACCCCAAGTTCACTCGGCGCGACTGCGACGACATCGTAGCCGCCGTGCGAAAGGTCTACCCGCGGGTGGCCGGCTAGGGAACTTTCGCCGGCCGCACTGCGTAGGTATGAGCGAGGGAATCATGGTCAAGTTTCTGCTTTTCCTGATCCTGCTGGTGCTGTGCTGGCCGGTGGCGCTGTTGGGGCTGGTATTGTACCCGCTGGTCTGGCTGCTGCTGCTGCCCTTCCGCCTGGTGGGCATCGCCGTGGGGGGAGCGCTGCAACTGGTGTGGGCGCTGGTGACCCTGCCGGCGCGCCTGCTGCGGGCGTTGTGATGTATAGTGGACTCGTCATGCCGAGTCCACGCCGCCGTTTTCTGCAATCCGCCGCCGGGTTGGCCGGTTTTAAGGCCCTGGCGAGTCCCGCGCCCTTGCTGCCCACCGTCAAGCTGGGCAAGCACCAGGTGACGCGGATGATCGTCGGGGCCAACCCGATGTACGGCTTCTCCCACTTCAACAACATCTACGACCAGGTCATGCGCGACTGGTACACGCCCGAGCGGGTGTGCGAAGTGCTGCGCCGCTGCCAGGAGCAGGGCCTCAACACCTGGCAGTTCTCCTATCGCGAGCGCGCCTTCTCCGACCTGAAGCGCCACCGCGACGAGGGCGGCACGATGCAGTGGATCCTGCTCAGCGGCCGCGAAATCGAAGAGGACCTGTCGCTGATCCCCAAAGCGGCCGCGCTCAACCCCATCGGCATTGTCCATCACGGCGGCACCACCGACCGGCGCTTCCGCGCCGGCGAGCACGCCAAGGTGCGCGAGTTCCTCAAGGGCGTGCGCGACGCGGGCGTGCTGGCGGGCATGTCCACTCACAACCCCCAGAACCTCGAACGCGTCGAGAGCGAAAACTGGGACATCGATTTCTATATGACCTGCTGTTACCACGTCACGCGCACGCCGGAAGAGGTCCGCAAGATCACCGGAGAACTGCCCTTGGCCGAAGTCTTCCTGGAAGGCGACCCGGCGCGCATGTTCAAGGTCGTGCGGCAAACCAAGAAGACCTGCCTGGCGTTCAAAATCCTGGCCGCCGGCCGCCGCATTCAGAACCCGCGCGAGGTGGACCAGGCCTTCCAGTTCGCCTTCGACAGCATCAAGCCCCAGGACGCCGTCATCGTGGGCATGTTCCCGCGCATCAAGGACGAGGTCAAGGAAAACGCCGAGCGCGTGCGGCGGATTCTGGCTTAAGTGCCCGCGCGGATCCTTGCCGCATTGACCATGGTCGTGGACCATAGTGTGGTTGAAGGAGAGGAGGAATCCGGGATGGAGCGGATCGCAATCTCGAGCTTCAAAGCGACCTGCCTGGCGGTGCTGGAGCGGGTCCGCAAGACGCGAAAGCCGGTGCTGGTCACTGGCTTTGGAGTGCCCGTGGCGGAAACCGTCCCTCCCTCGGCGCCCGAGCGGCCCGCCGGCTGGCTGGGCGCCCTGGCCGGCACCGGGCGAATCACGGGCGATATCGTCTCGTCGGCTTCCGCCGGTCAGCGTTTGTAAGCGGTCATTCTGACACCATCTCCCGCTTCACCGCGTCCAGGACCCCGTTGACGAAGGGCACCGATTCCTCGCCCGAGAAGCGGCGGGCCAGTTCCAGGGCTTCGTCGATCACCACCGCCGGCGGGGTGCCGCCCAGCAGGAGTTCGCAAACCGCCAGGCGGATGATGTTGCGGTCCACGGCCGGCATGCGGTCCAGGCGCCAGTGCGCGGAGTGCTTCTGGATGCGGTCGTCGATCTCCTCCAGGCGCGCGACGGCCGAGCGCACCAGTTCCGCCATGAACTTGTCGCGGCGCGGCGGAACATCGAATTCCTCATCCTCGCGCAGCAGGGAGCCGTAGTAGGCTTCAATCGCCTCGTCCACGGGAAACCGGCGCTGGTCCCACTGGAAGAGGACCTGGAGGGCCTGCTCGCGCGAACGGTGGCGGGAGGGCACGGCGCTACTTCTGGGCCCGCAACTGGCGCATCAGGCTGCCCATCTCGATGGCGCTCATGGCGGCGTCGAAGCCCTTGTTGCCGCCCTTGGCGCCGGCCCGGTCGATGGCCTGCTCCAGCGTGTTGGTGGTCAGCACTCCGAACGACACCGGAACGCCGGTTTCCAGCGAAACCTGCGCCAGGCCCTTGGACGCTTCGGCGGCGACGTAGTCGAAGTGGGGCGTGTCGCCGCGGATTACCGCGCTCAGGCAAATGATGGCGTCGTGGCGTTTCTGGCGCGCCAGCTCGGCCGCCAGCAAAGGCAATTCCCAGGAGCCGGGCGCCTTGACGATCTCGATATCGTCCTCGGCCGCGCCCGTGCGCGCCAGCGCGTCGAGCGCGCCGCCCAGCAGCCGGTCGGTGACGAAGCTGTTGAAGCGGCCGACCACGATCGCGATCTTCAGTCCTTTCGCGTCCAGCGTTCCTTCGGTGATTCGATTCGGCTTCATGATTGTGTACCCCGCGAAGACCTCCCCCTCGAACCATATGGGACACAACGACATATGGGATAATAGGTCTTCTAGAGCTTCATCATACCGCATGGACCCCCAGCACATCCGGAACTTCTCTATCATTGCGCACATCGACCACGGCAAGTCGACGCTGGCCGACCGCCTGCTGGAGGTCACCGGCGCCCTGTCGCAGCGCGAAATGATGGACCAGGTCCTGGATACCATGGACCTGGAACGCGAGCGCGGCATCACCATCAAGGCCCACGCCGTGCGGCTCAACTACACCGCCGGCGACGGCGAGACGTACCAGCTCAACCTGATCGACACGCCGGGCCACGTCGATTTCACGTACGAAGTCTCGCGCAGCCTGCAATCCTGCGAGGGCGCGCTGCTGGTGGTGGACGCCTCGCAGGGCGTCGAGGCCCAGACCCTGGCCAACACTTACCTGGCGCTGCATCACAACCTGGAGCTGATTCCGGTCATCAACAAGATCGACCTGCCCTCGGCCGAGCCCGAGCGCATCCGCGAGCAGATCGAGCAGGTGATCGGCCTGGACGCCCGGGACGCCGTGCTGGCCAGCGCCAAGCTGGGCGTGGGCGTGCACGAAATCCTGGAGGCCGTGGTGCACCTGGTGCCGCCGCCCCGCGGCAAGCTCGACGCGCCGCTGCGGGCTCTCATCTTCGACTCCTGGTTCGACCCCTACCGCGGCGTCATCTGCCTGGTGCGCGTGGTGGACGGCACGGTGCGCGTGGGGCAGAAGATCCGGCTGTGTTCCAACGGCCGGAGCTTTGAAGTGGAGGGCGTCGGATACCAGTCGCCCAAGCCGGTGCCCTGCAACGAGCTCTCGGCGGGCGAGGCGGGCTACCTGTCGGCCAACATCAAGACCGTTTCCGACGCGCAGGTGGGCGACACCATCACCGAAGACGGCCGGCCCTGCGCCGAGCCGCTGCCGGGATTCGAGCCCGCCAAAGCCATGGTCTTCGCGGGCCTGTACCCGGTGGAATCGCACGAGCACGGCCTGCTGCGCGACGCGCTGGAAAAACTGCGCCTGAACGACTGCGCCTTCAACTTCGAGCCCGAGAACTCGGCCGCGCTGGGCTTCGGCTTCCGCTGCGGTTTCCTGGGACTGCTGCATCTGGAGATCGTCCAGGAGCGCCTGGAGCGCGAGTTTCAGATCGACCTCATCACCACCGCCCCCGGGGTGCGCTACCGGGTGACGAAACTGGACGGCGCCGTGATGGAAGTCGATAACCCCTCGCGCTGGCCCAACCCGGCCGAGATCCAGCAGATTGAAGAACCGATCATCGAAGCCACGGTCATCACCCGCGAGGAGTACCTGGGCGAGATCCTGAAGCTGCTCGAAGAGAAGCGCGGCACGCAGAAGAAGTTCGAGTATATCGGCACGGGGCGCGTGCTGCTGAGCTACGATCTGCCGCTCAACGAGATCGTGCTGGACTTTTACGACCGCCTGAAATCGGCCTCCCGCGGCTACGCCTCGCTGGACTATCACCTGGCCGGTTATCGCGCCTCGCCCATGTCCAAGCTGGACGTGCTGGTGGCCGGCGACGCCGTGGACGCACTCTCCATCATCGTCCACCGCGACTTCGCCTACGAGCGCGGCAAGACGCTCATCGAGCGGCTGCGCAAACTCATTCCCCGGCAGATGTTCGAGGTGGCCCTGCAAGCCGCCATCGGCAACAAGGTGATCGCCCGCGAGACCATTCACGCCATGCGCAAGAACGTGCTGGCCAAGTGCTATGGCGGCGACATCTCGCGCAAGCGCAAGCTGCTCGAAAAGCAGAAGGAAGGCAAGCGGCGGATGAAGCGCGTCGGCCGCGTCGAAATTCCGCAGGAAGCCTTCCTGGCCGTGCTCAAAGTAAGCGGCGACAGCGAATAAAACCGGGGACAGTACACTCAATACACCTATTTCGCCAAGCCGGGCTGGGGTGAAATGGGTGTATTGAGTGTACTGTCCCCGGTTATGGGAGGAAGAGAGCATGGAGAACTTCGTTTATCGGAACCCTGTGAAAGTGCTGTTCGGCCGGGGGCAGATCGCCGGCATCGGCGCCGAGATTCCGGCCGGGGCCAAAATCCTGCTGACCTATGGCGGCGGCAGCATCAAGACCAACGGCGTGTACGATCAGGTGCGGGCGGCGCTGGCCGGACGGCCGGTGGCCGAGTTCGGCGGCATCGAACCGAACCCGCGCTACGAGACCCTGATGCGGGCCGTCGAACTGGTGCGCGCGGAAGGCATCGGCTTCCTGCTTTCGGCGGGCGGCGGGTCGGTGCTGGACGGCACCAAGTTCATTTCCGCGGCCGCGCATTTCGAGGGCGACCCGTGGGACATCCTCGCCCAACACGCGCCGGTTCGCCGCGCGGTTCCGCTTGGAGCCGTCATGACCCTGCCCGCCACCGGCTCCGAGATGAACTTTTTCGCGGTCATCACGCGCTGGGAGACGCGCGAGAAGCTGGCCTTCGGCCACCCGGCCGTGTACCCGAAGTTCTCGGTGCTGGATCCCGAGACCACCTTCACCCTGCCGGCGCGCCAGGTTGCCAACGGCGTGGTCGACGCCTTCGTGCACGTCCTGGAACAATACCTCACATACCCGGCCGACGCGCCGTTGCAGGACCGCATGGCCGAAGCGATTCTGCTGACCCTGATCGAGGAAGGCCCCCGGACGCTGGCTCAGCCCGCCGACTACGACGCGCGAGCGAACCTGATGTGGGCCGCCACCATGGCGCTCAACGGCCTCATTGCCGCGGGCGTTCCGCAGGACTGGTCCACCCACATGATCGGGCACGAAATCACCGCTCTGCACGGCCTCGACCACGCCCAGACTCTGGCGGTGGTGCTGCCCGCCACGATGCTGGCGCGGCAGGAGGGCAAGCGCGAGAAACTGCTGCAATTCGGCGAGCGCGTCTGGGGCCTCCGCGAGGGCTCCCCGGAAGCCCGCATCCAGGCCGCGGTGGACCGGACGCGAGCGTTTTTCGAAAGCCTGGGGGTGCCCACGCGCCTTTCCGGCTACGGAGTAAGCGCCGACACCATCCCGCTGATCGCCGAGCGCCTGGAGAAGCGCGGGATGACCGCCCTGGGAGAACGGCAGGATGTGACCCCAGCCCAGGTGCGAGAGATTCTTGCCTTGTGCGTCTAGGTTGGGGGTGCATAAGCCCCAACCGGGCGGAATCCCCCACCCGGCGGAGAGGCCTGGCGTCGTAAGCGGCTGACAAACCAAGACCCCAGTTTGGCGACCGAAATGCTCTGAAACTATCAACATAAGTCATCATTGACTTATATGCATCCCTCGCGACGCATCCCAGTGCGTCGCTTGCCCCTCTGAGCGAAAGCCCCGCGGCAAGCCGCGGGGCTTCTCTCTTTCAAGCCGCGCGATGGAGTGGGCAAAATGCCCCAACTCGAGGAACGATTCCACCCAATCTTGCCCCACCCTTGGCGGCGCCTCGCCCGTAAGCGCTTGACAAATCTAGACCGGCAGTTTGGCATCTGAAATGCAGATTAATTGGCAACAATAAGTCTTAATTGACTTACGCATCCCCAGCGATGTGTCCCAGCACGTCGCTAGCCCCTCTGAGCGAAAGCCTCGAGGCTCCCAGCCCCGAGGCTTTTCCTTTTAGGGACGGCTCCGAGCGGTCCTGGTAAGCTGGAATTGTCTCCTCGGCGATGACCAAGGCGCCTACCATCCGGCAGTTTTTCGCGCGCAGCGGCGTGCTCTCGCGCTGGCACCCGAACTACGAGTTCCGTTCCGGACAGACCGAGATGGCCGAGGCGGTGGCCGGGGCGCTGGAAGAGAAGAAGCACCTGCTGGTGGAGGCGGGCACCGGCACGGGAAAGACGCTGGCCTACCTGGTGCCGGCCATCCTCTCGGGGCGCCGCGTCGTGATCTCCACCGGAACCAAGAACCTGCAGGAACAGCTCTTCTTCAAAGATGTGCCGTTCCTGGCCCGGCACTTCGACCATCCCCTGCGCGTGTGCTACATGAAGGGGCGGGCCAACTACCTGTGCCGTCAGAAACTGTACGATGCCGAGAAGGAGCCGGTTCTGGCGGGTATCGAGGAGGTCGCCGACTACCAGGTGGTGCGCCAGTGGGAGCAAACCACCGAGACCGGGGACCGCGCGGAAATCGCCGCTCTTCCGGAGGGCAGCACCGCCTGGGCCAAGCTCGACGCGCGGCGCGATCTGTGCACCGGCCAGAAGTGCCCGCAATTCCACCGCTGTTTCCTCACCCTGATGCATCAGCGGGCGGCGGACAGCGACATCATCATCGTCAACCACCACCTGTTCTTCGCCGACCTGTCGGTGAAGGGCGAAGAGCACGGCGGCATCCTCCCCGACTACACCGCGGTCATCTTCGACGAGGCGCACGAAATCGAGGACGTCGCCGGCCAGTACTTCGGCCTGTCGATCTCCAATTACCAGATCCAGGAACTGCGGCGCGACGTGGCGGCCCTGGCGCGGCGCAAGGCGTTCGGCTCGCAGGAACTCGACCGGGTCCTGCAAACCCTCGAGGAGCGCGCCGAGCGTTTCTTCGCCGCCTTCCCCGGCCAGGACGGCCGCGCGGGGTTCCGCGGGCAGGCGGAATTCCTGGAGCGGCACGAAGAAACCTACCGCCTTCTGCGCGGCGCGCTGGAACTCGTGGGCACTCACCTGCAACTGGTCCAGGAATCGCCCGACGAGGCCATCCCGCTGTTCCGCCGCGCGCGCGAGCTTCACGACGCTCTCGGCCTGTGGATGGAGAACGCCGACCGCTCCTCGGTCTACTGGGTGGAGCGGCGGGGGCGGGGCTGTTTTCTGCAAGCCACGCCGATCGACGTGGCGCCCATCCTGTCGGAAAAACTCTTCGACCGCGTGGACACGGTGGTGCTGACCTCGGCCACGCTGGCGGTGGCCGGGACGTTCGAGTACGCCCGCACCCGGCTGGGCGTGCGGCATGCCCGCACCCTGCTGGTGCCGGGCCATTTCGACTACCCCAGCCAGTCGCTGCTGTACGTGCCGCGGCACATGCCCGACCCGCGCAACGGCGCCTTCACCGAGGCCGCCGCGAGCGAGATCCGGCGGCTGCTGGAACTGAGCCGCGGCCGCGCCTTCGTGCTCTTCACCAGCTATCAGCAGATGCGCCAGGTCCACGACCGCGTCTCGTTCGAGATCGAATACCCGACGCTGCTGCAGGGCACGGCGCCGCGCAGCGCGCTGCTCGAGGAGTTCCGCTCGACGCCCAACTCCGTGCTGTTTGCCACCTCGTCGTTCTGGCAGGGAGTGGACGTTCCGGGCGAGCAGTTGAGCTGCGTTATCATAGATAAGTTGCCGTTTGCGGTGCCCAGCGACCCGGTGGTGGAGGCCCGCATCCGTTCGATCCGCGACGAGGGGGGCAATCCGTTTTACGATTACCAGATTCCGCAGGCGGCGCTCGCCTTGAAGCAGGGCTTCGGCCGCCTGATCCGCAGCCGCACCGACCGCGGCCTGCTGGTCCTGCTCGACAACCGGATCACCCGGCAGCGTTACGGCCAGGTGTTCTTCGACAGCCTGCCGGATTACGCCTTTACGACCGAGATCGGGGACGTGGAGAAGTTCTTCAATGTTTGAAGTAACCGTGGAAGAGACGTTCGCCGCCGCGCACCAGTTGCGCGAATACCAGGGCAAGTGCGAAAAACTGCACGGCCACAACTATCGCGTGCGGATGACGGTATGCGCCGGCGAGCTCGACCGCGTGGGGCTGGTGGTGGATTTCGTGGAATTGAAGCGCGAACTGCGGGGAGTGATGGAACGCCTGGATCACGCCTTTCTGAACGAGATCCCGCCGTTCGACGCGATAAACCCTTCGGCCGAGAACCTGGCAAAGTATATCTACGACCAGATGCCGCCCGCCCTGAAAAGCGGGCCGGCGCGCATCTCGGCCGTCAAGATCTGGGAAACCGGCACCAGCACCGCCACCTACCGGCCGTAGTGGTCGGCGTTCTTCTGCGCGAACTGGGCCCACTTCTCGGGCAGATCGTCCAGGGTGAAAATCGCCGACACCGGGCAGACCGGCACGCAGGCGCCGCAGTCGATGCATTCCTGCGGGTCGATGTACAGCATCTCGGCCTCGGCGAAGCCGGTTTCGTCCTTCCTCGGGTGGATGCAATCCACCGGGCACGCATCCACACAAGCGGTGTCCTTGGTCCCAATGCAGGGTTCCGCAATCACATACGCCATCGGTTATCCTCCGTCGCTCCCTCTAGAATATTCCTAGCATAGCGCAGTGCGCGAATGTGGTACGCTGGCACTTCCAAGGAGTCTGAAATGCTTCGAGCGATTCTGATTGCTGTGATTTCCGCCGCCCTGGCCTGGGGCAATCCTCCGGCCGGCTTCAAGAAGATTTTCAACGGCAAGAACCTGAAAGGCTGGCACGTCAGCCAGGTGAACCACCACGGCAACACCCCGTGGCGGGTCGAGAAGGGAGTCCTGCTCGGCACGCAGAGCAAGCCCGGCAACGGCGGGATCCTGCTGACCGACAAGAAGTACAAGAACTTCGAGGTGTACCTGGAGTTGAACCCCGACTTTGGCTGCGACAGCGGGCTGTTCCTGCGCTCCAGCGAGAAGGGCGAAGCTTACCAGGTGACGCTGGACTACCTGCAAGGCGGCAACATGGGCGGCATCTACGGCGAGCGGTTGAAGGACGTCAAGGGCGCGCCCGCCAAAACCTGGCAGGAGCATTGGAAGAAGGGCGAGTGGAACACCCTTCGCGCCCGGATCGAGGGCGACGTCCCGCACATCCAGGTGTGGATGAACGGGGTCCAAATCACCGATTGGACCGACACCGCCAACCACGCCGCCGAGGGCGCCACCGAGGGCATGATCTCCGTCCAGGTGCACGGCGGCAAGCGCTGGAACGAAAGCGGCGGCTATCACCGCTTCCGCAACATCGCCATCAAGGAATTGCGGTAGGCGTCACCCGGCGAACTCCGCCTTGGCACCGTACAGCTCGTCGATCAGCGGCCGGAAGTTTTCCAGCGCGCGGCCGCGGCGGAGCTTCATGGTGGGCGTGAGTTCGCCGTTCTCGATCGAGAATTCGCGGTCCAGGATCCGGAACTTGCGGATCTGCTCGAAGGGCGCCAACTGCCGGTTGATGCGCGCCACCAGCTTGCGCACTTCCTCCGCTACGCGAACGCGGTCGGCGCCGAGCAGGACGGCCGCCACCGAGGGGTTCAAAGTGAACAGCGCCGCAATGTAAGGCATGCGGTCGCCGATCAGCAGCACCTGGCTGATGAGCGGCTCCATCTTGAACAGGTTCTCGATTTGCGCCGGAAAGATCTTCTTGCCGTTGGAGGAGACGATCAGTTCTTTCTTGCGCCCGGTGATGTAGATATAGCCCTCGGCGTCGATCTCGGCCAGGTCGCCGGTGTGCAGCCAGCCGCCGCGCAGCACCGTGGCGGTGGTTTCAGGGTCTTTGAAGTAGCCGGAGAACAGGCTGGGGCTTTGCACCAGCAATTCGCCGTCCTCGGCGATGCGGACTTCCACGCCCGGCAGCACTGTGCCAATGGAGCCGGGCCGGGGCCGGTCCACGGGATTCACCGACACGATGCCGCCCTCGGTGAGCCCGTAGCCTTCGATGAGCGGCATGCCGACGGCGGCATAGAACAGCGCCAAGTCCTTGCTCAGCGGCGCCGCGCCAGAGGCGGCAACACGCAGCCGGCCGCCCAGCCGCTCCCGGACTTTGCGAAACACCAGCGCGTCGGCCAGCTTGAGCGGCGCGCGCATCCAGGCCGGCAGCGGCCGCCCTTCCTGGCGGCACTTGGCCGCTTCCAGCCCCAGGCCGACCGCGCCATAGAACAGCTTCCGGGACACCGCCGAGCGCTTCCGCAACTCGGTATAGATGGCCGAATAGATGCGTTCCCAGACCCGCGGCGGCGCCAGGAACATGGTCGGACGCACGGTCTTCAGCTCCTGCGGCAGCTTGCTCAGACTCTCGGAAAACCAGACCGGAAGCCCCAGCGGAATAGGCACCAGTTCCAGCACCACCCGCTGCGCGATGTGCGCCGAGGGCAGAAATACCAGCGCCGAATCCCGCGGGCCGACTGGCAGGACCTGAGGGCCCATCTGCATGTTGCTGACCAGGGCAAAGTGCGTGACCAGGCCCATTTTAGGTTCGCCCGTGGCGCCCGAAGTCAGGTACAGGATGGCCGGATCGGATTCGGCGACCTCGGCGCGAATGCGCTCGAAGAAAGCCGGTTCCTCGCGCAGTGCCTCGCGCCCCAAGGCCCGCAATCCGTCCAGGGTGATAGCGCCCTCGGCCTCCCCGCTGAGCAGCACCCACTGCGCGGCCAGCTCGCCGGCGCCGGCGTCGCACAAAGCCCGCATGGTCTTGGGATCTTCGGCAAAGACGATCCGGGCGCCGCAGGTGCGCAGCGTCTGAACCAAGTCGCGGAACGGGATGCTGGTGTACAGCGCCGCCGCGATGCAGCCGGCGGTCATGGTGCCGAGATCGGCCAGGTAGAACTCGGCGCGGGTCTCCGAATCCAGCGCCACGATGTCGCCCCGGACGGCGCCCAGGCGCCGCAATCCGCAGGCGATTTCGCGAACCGCGTCGCGATAATCCGTCCAACTATAAGTGCAGTATGAGGTTTTCCCGTGGCTGGCGTGCGGCTGGTGGAGCGCGGGCGCTCCGCCGAACTTCGCGGCCGCCTGTTCCAGCACCGTGTAGACGGTCCGAAGGCCCATCGCGATTATGCTAACATGCCGGCCTTCGCCTTCGCGCGCTCCTGGTATAGTGGAGGCTGGGGAGCATGCTCCCTCAGTGAAGAGTATTGGCGATGATTCCGCACCCCAAGGGCGCCCGCGCCCGCATTCTCCTTAGTTCCGTTTTTGGCCCCTACGCGCAGGACGACGAATTTGGCGGCCGAGCCATCAATCCGATGGAGTTGTACCACAACCAAGTGACGCGGGCGCAGGGCGCGTTTTCGCTGCGCATGTTCCACCGCTCCTGGGGCATCATGATGATCCAGGAGAACGTCTCGGCGCCGTCGACGGTGCTCGACTTTCCCACCCGCGAGGCGTTCGCCGGCGAACTGCGGCGGCACCATTACGACATCGTCGGGATCTCCTCGATCATCGTCAATGTCGGCAAGGTGAAAGAGATGTGCCGCATGGTGCGGGAAATCTCCCCGCGCTCGGAGATCGTGGTGGGCGGCCACGTCACGGCCATCCCGGGCATCGAGCGCATGATCGACGCCGATCGCATCGTGCGCGGCGACGGCATCGCGTGGATGCGCGGCTACCTCGGCGAGGACCCCGCGGCGCCCATCCGCCACCCACAGATTGTCTCCGGCTTCGATCTCCGCATCATGGGGATTAAGATCCCCAAAGGCGGCGGCGACACGGCCGCCACCATCATCCCCTCGGTGGGCTGCCCCATGGGCTGCGACTTCTGCACCACCTCGGCTTTCTTCGGCGGCAAAGGCAAGGTCCTGAACTTCTACGAGTCGGGCGAGGAGCTGTTCGGCCTGATGTGCGAGATGGAGCGCAACATCAACGCCAAATCGTTCTTCATCATGGACGAGAATTTCCTGCTCCAGCGCCGCCGCGCCCTCGAATTGCTCGAGCGCATGAAGAAGCACAACAAGAGCTGGGCGTTTTACGTTTTTTCCTCGGCCAACGCCATTCGCAAGTACACCATGCAGGAACTGGTGGAACTGGGCGTTTCCTGGGTGTGGATGGGGCTGGAATCGCCCAAGTCGGACTACTCCAAACTGGACGGCGCCGACACGCTCCAGCTCGCCGGGGAACTGCGCGAGCACGGCATCAAGCTGCTGGGCTCGACCATCGTCGGCCTGGAGCACCACACGCCGGAAAACATCGTCGGCGAGATCGAGCACGCCATCGCGCACGGGACCGACTTCCACCAGTTCATGCTCTACACCCCGGTGCCGGGTACGCCCCTCTACTATCGCCTGAAAGAGGAAGGCCGCCTGCTGGACGTCGACCTGGCCGACATCCACGGCCAGTATAAGTTCAATTTCGAACACAAGGCCATCTCCCGCGACGAATCGAAGAAGTTCCTGGACTGGGCCTTCTGGCGCGATTTCGAGCGCAACGGACCCAGCGTGTACCGCATCTGCCGCACCACGCTGCAAGGCTGGATGCGCTACAAGGCGTATCACGACGAGCGCGTGCGGCGGCGCTTCGAATGGGAAGTGCGCTCGCTCAAGAACGCCTACAGCGCCGTGCTGTGGGCCATGGAACGCCGGCTGAAGCGCACCAACGAAGCCGTCAGCGCGCAGGTCCACTCCCTGCGCCGCGACATCGAGCGCGAATTCGGGGGCATCTCCCGCATGTGGGCCGCCTTCGCCGGGCCCGTGCTGTTGTGGACCGCCCGGCGCGAGGAAAAGCGGCTGGCCCGGGGCGTCACCTACGAACCGCCCACCATCATCGAGCGGCGCAACTGGTTCGAGTAGAATAAAGGCATGGCGGTCGAAACCCTCGTTCCGGTCGAGCAATACCTGACGACGAGTTACTCGCCCGACTGCGACTACGTCGACGGCGTCGTGCTGGAGCGCAATGTGGGCGAACTCGATCACAGTGACTTGCAGGGCGAAATCGTGACCTGGTTCCGTACCAGGCGAAAAACGCTCGGGATTTGGGCTTTCCCGGAACAGCGGGTCCAGGTCTCCGCGCGCCGGTTCCGCGTTCCGGACGTCTGCCTGGTCGTGGGCCGGCCCACCGAACAGATCTTTCGCACGCCGCCGCTGGCGGTCTTCGAAATCCTGTCCAAGGACGACCGGATGAGCGAAATGCAGGAGCGCCTGCGGGATTACATCGCCTTCGGCGTGCGCCACGTCTGGCTCATCGACCCGCGCGGGCGCCGCGCCTTCGCCTGCACCGCCGACGGCAGCCGCGAGATCAAGGACGGCGTGCTGCGCTCGGACGAGCCGGCCTTCGAACTCAGCCTGGCCGAACTGTACGCCTCAATGGAGTGATTCGCACGGAGAGGAGCGGTTGCCTGCCGCACCAACTACCGTTTCCGGTTGTAGAGCCACCGCCCTCGCCGCGCTGGTACCATGGGTGAATAACCGCCCTATGGCACTGCGTTTCCACAATACGCTCACACAGCAGATCGAGGAGTTCCAGCCCGCCGACGGGCATACGGTGCGCATGTACACCTGCGGCCCCACGGTCTGGAATTTCGTGCATATCGGCAACCTGCGGACCTTCACGTTCCAGGACATCCTGCGGCGCTGGCTGCGGGCGCGCGGCTTTGCGCTGGATCACGTCATGAACCTGACCGACGTGGACGACCGCATCATCCGCGAGGCCGCCGCGGCCGGCAAAACCATCTACGAGTACACCGAACAGTACACCCAGGCCTTCCTGGACGACGCCGCCGCGCTGCGCCTGGAGCGGCCCGAGCGGCTGGTGAAAGCCACCGATCACATTCCGGAAATGGTCGAGGCCATCCGCAAGCTGAGCGCCAAGGGATTCACCTACGAAAGCGAAGGCTCGGTCTATTTCCGGGTGTCCGGTTTCAAGGACTACGGCAAGCTCTCGCACAGCGATTTCGGCGGCATGAAAGCCGGCGCGCGCGTCGACACCGACAAGTACGACAAGACCGACGCGCGCGATTTCGCCCTCTGGAAGGCGCGCAAGGAAGGCGAGCATTTCTGGGAGGCCGCCATCGGCGCCGGCCGGCCGGGCTGGCACATCGAGTGCTCGGTGATGTCCATGAAGTATTTGGGCGAAACCCTGGACATTCACGCCGGCGGCGTGGACCTCACCTTCCCGCACCACGAAAACGAAATCGCGCAGTCGGAAGCGCTCACCGGAAAGCGGTTCGCGCGCTTCTGGCTGCACAGCGAGCACCTCATGCTGGGCGAGCAGGTGATGTCCAAGTCGCTGGGCAACTTCTATACTCTGCGCGACCTGCTGGGCATGGGCTACACGCCGGAAGCGATCCGCTACCTGCTGGCCTCGGTGCCCTATCGCAAGCAGTTGAACTTCACCTTCGACGGGCTGCACGCCGCCGCCACGGCCATCGAGCGGCTGCGCAATTTCGACCTGCGCCTGGCCGGCGGCAAGTTCCCGGACGGCGCCCACGACGGGCTCGCCGCGCGGGCCGCCGGAGCGCTGCGCAAGTTCGAGGAGAGCCTGGACGACGACCTCAACACGGCCGAAGCGCTGGGCGCGGTCTTCGAATACGTCCGCGACGCCAACACGGCCATGGACGCGGGCGAGTTTCGCGCCGCCAATACGGCCCAGGCGCGCGGCCTGCTGGCGCGCTTCGACGCCGTTTTCGACGTGCTGAAGCCCGCCGCCAAGGCCGGCGACATCACCGGCCCGGAGATCGAAGACCTCATTGCCGCCCGCACGGCGGCGCGCAAGGCGCGCGACTTCAAACGCGCCGACGAGATCCGCATGGAACTGGCCGATCGCGGCGTCATTCTCGAAGACACCCGCGACGGCGTCCGCTGGAAGAGGAAATAGCTTGAAGATCGAAACCCGCGCGGTCCACTCGGGCGACCGCAAGAAAGCCGGCCCGCAGATCCCCGTCACGACGCCCATCCACACGGCGGCGAGTTACTTCTACGACACCACCGAGCAGCTCGACAAGGTCTTTGGATTCGAGATGCCGGGCTACGCCTATCAGCGCTACGACAACCCGACCAATTCGGCGCTCGAAGAGGTCCTGACCTCGCTCGAAGGCGGGCACGGCTCGCTGGCCACGGCCTCGGGCATGGCGGCCCTGGAAATCGCGCTGCGCATTGCCACGCAGACTCGCCCGCATGTCATTCTGGCCGCCGACGCGCTGTACGGGGCCACCATCAAGCTGCTGCACCAGGTGCTGGAGCCGCTGGGCTTCGCCGTCCGCTTCGCCGATTTCTGCGACCTGGCGGCGGTGGAGCGCGCCATCGCCGAGACGCGCCCCGGCTGCCTGCTGCTGGAAACCATCTCCAACCCGCTCCTGCGCGTGGCGCCCGTGGACACCATCGCGCAACTGGCGCGCGCAGCGGGCGCGGCGCTGGTGGTGGACAATACCTTCGCCACTCCGCTGCTGGTCCGCCCGCTGGAACTGGGGGCGCATTTCTCGGTGCACAGCCTGACCAAGTACCTCTCCGGGCATGGCGACGTGCTGGGCGGAAGCGTCACCTGCGACGCCGAGCACTATGATCCCCTGCGCGCCATGGGCCGCGTGGCGGGCCCGCTTTTGGGGCCGTTCGAGGCCTACCTGGCCATGCGCGGCATCAAGACCTTTCCGCTGCGCATGCAGCGGCAGTGCGCCAACGCGGTCCGGGTGGCCCAATGGCTGGCCGCGCACCCGCGCGTCGAGCGCGTCTTCTTCCCCGCCGGCCCGGCGCATCCCGACGCCGAGGTGATCCGCCGCCTGCTGCCGGCCGGCCAGTTCGGCGCCATGGTGAGTTTCGAGATCCGGGGCGCGTCGCGCCTGGACGTTTTCTCCTTCATGGACCGGCTCAAGATGATCGTGCGCGCCACCTCGCTCGGCGACGTCCATTCGATGCTGCTGTACCCCTGGATGAGTTCCCACCGCGACGTGCCGCCCGAGCAGAAGGCGCGGGTGGGCATCCGCGAAAACCTGGTCCGCCTCTCGGTGGGCATCGAGGCCCCCGAAGACATCCTCTCCGACCTCGACCACGCAATTCGGTGACAGGCTACTCTTTCCCCAATTTCAGCCCCCTGATTTCGGCTGAGTTTTCCGATTGAGCAGGGAAGTCCGCACAGCGGAGACTGGCGAACGGCTACGCGCGGCGCTCTTGCCGGAGATCCGATCGCGTGGGGGCATCCGCGATAAGTCCCTTCTTATCAGTCATGTTACGTGGCTGTGTTCCGGAGGCCGAACGACCGTCGTTCAGCGGTCTGACCTGCCGCCGGAGTGAATGGCCTCGACCGGCGAACCGAGGTCTGAAATTGGGGAAAGAGTAGCCTGTCACCGAATTTGCGGGGGCTACAGCGGGGTGGGGGTTTTGCCGATAGGGTGGTTGTGCGCGACGTCTGGTTCACCGCGGATGATCTGGAAGAGATCTTATGGCTGGATCGCAGCCAGCTTGAGAAATGGCTGATCGAGGACGGTCAGCTCACCACCGAAGAACGCCACGAGCCCTGGGCGGTCGATCTGCCGTACATGGACCGCCTGGTGCTCAACATGCTCGGCCGTCTGCCGGACCAGGCCAGTCTTCCGCACGATGACGCAGCCAGCCTCCTGCTGCGCTACGCCCTGGTGCTGGTGGACAAGCGCCAGCGCTTTCCCCTGCCCGACTCCTCCATCCCGTCCTTCGACGAGGTGCGGTTCGAGCTGCAGGATTGGGAAGACCGGGTTCGTCCGCTGCTGCGCCGCCCCTGGCAGGCGCTGGAGTCCTCTTGCGCTTCGCACCTGACTTCGTTCGTTCAGGTGATGTAGTCAGTTCCGGCGCTTCAGCGTGGGGCGCTCGTCTTGGTCGCCCTTCTGCTTCTTGTCCTTGTCGTCGCCACCGCTCTCGATGGGTCCGGTGCCGTCGCCCGACTGCTTGCGCAGGCGCGGACGGTTGAGGTCTTTGTCGTCCACCTTGCGGCGGTTGTGCAACTGCGCCAGGCGGGTCTTCACTTGGTTGAATTCCGAAGTGGTGACCACGTACTCCGGCTTGGCCTTGAGGATCTCCTCGATGTTCTTCTGGGCGCCCTTGATGCGGTCGTCGGTCAGCGGATGGCTGGAAAAGACCTTGGACATGGTTCCCGGTTTGCGCTTCTCGTCGGACTGGATTTTCTCGAAGAAATCGACGAAGGCGGTGGGGTCGTAGCCGGTCTTGTAGAGGTACTGCAAACCGAGCAGATCCGCCTCGCTCTCAAAGCCGCGCGAAAAGGACAGGAACCCGATGGGAATGGCCAGACTGGCGCCTTGCCGGATGCCGTAGCCGGCCCAGCCGCCCATGAAGATCAGGGGAATGGAGGCCAGGTTGACGAGCTGGCCGCGAGTGGCCTGGCGCGTGCCGTGCCGGGCCGCCACGTGCGCGATTTCGTGAGCCATCACGCCCGCCAGTTCGGCTTCGCTTTCGGCGCGCAGAATCAGACCGGTGTTGACGAAGAAGAACCCCCCAGGCAGGGCGAAGGCGTTGACCTCTTCGGCATCCAGAACCTTGATGGTGAAAGGCACCTTGGCGTCGGAGTTGCGCACCAAGTTCTGCCCGATCCGGTTCACGTATTCGGCAATCACCGGATCTTCGACGATCTTGGCCGAGCGTTCCACTTCCTGGGCATACTGCTTGCCAAGTGCGATCTCCTTCTCCAGGGAGTAGAAGTTCACGCCCCGGCCAACGTCCCGGGCGCCGATCTCTTCGGGATCCTTCTTTTTGTCCTTGGCCGCAGTCAGAACAGCCGCCAGGAATACCGCCAGAATCGCAACCGCCGAGGTTTTGACGAGGAGTTTCATGACCACACTCTCCCAGATGCCCGGCCGGCCGGACCGGACGCAGGCCTCTCACTCATATTAACGTATACTCGTCTGAGTGGGTTACGAAATCCTCCCAACTTGCGCCGGGCGGGCCTTTCCGGTTTGCTACCGGGACCAGTTTCCGGTCACCGAAAAGCTCATTTACCTGAACCACGCCGGGGTAGCCCCCCTGTGCCGGCGGGCGGTCGAAGCCATGCAGTTTCTGGCCGGCGACTGCTGGCATTACGGCTCGTTCCATTACGACCAGTGGCTGGCCGCCTACGACGGCTTCCGCGTGGCGGCCGCGCGCCTCATAAACGCTCGTCCGTCGGAAATCGCCATGGTCAAGAACACCTCCGAAGGCATCGCCACAGTGGCCCTGGGGCTGGACTGGAAGGCCGGCGACAAAATCGTCGCTTTCGCCGAGGAATTCCCGGCTAACTATTTTCCGTGGAAGAGGTTAGAGGCCAAAGGCGTAACTGTGGAATGGCTCGGTTTCCGCGCCCCGTTGGAGGAGATCGAGCGCGCCGCGCGGGGGGCGCGGCTGCTCGCCATCAGCTTCGTCCAGTACCTCAGCGGCTACCGCGCCGATCTGGATGCCATCGGCGAGATCTGCCGCCTCCAGGGCTGCCTGTTTTTGGTGGACGCCATCCAGGGGCTGGGCGCCTTTCCCCTCGACGTCCGACGGTCGAACATCCACTTCCTGGCCGCCGACGGCCATAAGTGGCTGCTGGGGCCGGAAGGCTGCGGAATATTTTACATTCGCGACGACGTGCAGGACCAGGTGGAGCCGGTCGAGTTCGGCTGGACCAACGTGGCCGGCTACAACGACTACGCCTCGCGCGACATGACCCTCCGGCCGGATGCCGGCCGGTACGAATGTGGCACGCTAAACACCATTGGCTGCTATGGCTTACGCGCGGCCATGGAGTTCTTGCTGGAGGTCGGCGTGGAGCGCATCGCGAGCCAGGTGCAGGCTCTCGGCGACCAGATTGCCGCCGGCGTCGCGGCCCTGGGCTGCGAAGTTCTCGGAGAGCGCACGCCGCAAACCGGGGCCGGCATCGTCAGCTTCCGCAAGGAAGGCATCGACAGTCGGCTGATCGTGCGCAAACTCAAAGACCAGGGCATCGCGGCGGCGCCGCGCCAGGGCTGGGTGCGCATGTCGCCGCACTTCTACCTGACCAGCGAGGAAATCGCGCGAGTTTTGAGCTGTTTGACTAATCTCCCGGGATGAACGCGCCGATAGCACCTTGAGATGCTCCCGTCGCGCCACCTCCGCGGGTTGCTGCTGCTGAGCTGCGGCCTCGCGGCACCGGCTCCGCCGGCCGATGTCGAATCGATCCAGTCGGTACGGAGTTGGGCTGCCGTGCACTCCAAACAGGCACGTCCCGGCCGCGTTCAAGGGGTGGTGACCCTCGCCCCGGGTTCCCTGACCTCCCAGCGAGGCGACTTCTACCTCCAGGACGCCACCGGAGGCATAGCGGCCACCAGCGACAAGCCGTGGGGCCTCCGCCGGCACCCCGGCTGGTCCGGCCCGCGGAAATCCTGGATGGCTCGGTGGCTGGGCAATTGGTGCGGATCCGGTCCACGGTAGCCGCATCGAACGTGGGGGAGAGCCGGGACGACCTGTGGCTGGAGGGAGGCAGGCATCAGGCATACTTCCGCCGCCGGGCCGGCCAGCCCTCGGCCTTTGCGACGGCGACGCTCGCGGGCGCGGAGGTCGAAGTGAGCGGTGTCGTGTTCCCCCTGGGCCGGGATAACTTCCGGATTCGTATGCGCAGGAGGGCGGACTTAACGATAGTACGGCTTCCCGGGCAATGGGCCTTTTGGCAAATACTGGCGCTGGCCGGCGCTCTGCTGGGAGCGGCCGGCGCCACCGGACTGTGGATTGTGCTCTTACGCCGCTCGGTGGCCGGCAAGACCCGGGAGATTCGCTCGCTGCTGGAAGTGGCCCAGGAGTCTTCGCGGCTCAAGTCGGAGTTCCTGGCCAACATGAGCCACGAAATCCGCACCCCGCTGAACGGCATCCTCGGAATGCAGGCGCTGGCTCTTTCCACGGCCCTCAGCCCGGAACAGCGGGATTACGTCCATACGGCGCAAAGTTCGACCGAACACCTCCTCACCATCATCAACGAGATTCTGGATTTCTCGAAGATCGAAGCCAATCGGATCGATCTCGCGGACGAAACCGTGTCGCCCCTCGGACTGCTCAGAAGTTGCGCCGAGGCCATGTCGGCTCAGGCGCTGGCAAAAGGGATCCGCCTGCACGTCGCCACCCCCACGCTCGATCCGGAATTCGTCGCGGCCGACGCCGGCCGGTTGCGGCAGGTGATTCTCAACCTGGTCGCCAACGCCATCAAGTTCACCGAGCAGGGCGGTGTGACTCTGGCGGTGAGCTCCGAATGCCGGCCGGACGGCTTCGTCGAACTCCGCTTCTCGGTGGCCGACACGGGGATTGGGATCCCGGCGGACGAGCAGGGGAAGATCTTCGACGCCTTCCACCAGGTCGACGGTTCGCACACCCGCCGGCATGGCGGAACGGGTCTTGGGCTGGCGATCTCGGCGCGCCGGCGCCGCCCCGCCCGCCGGCCGAAAGCCCCCCGCCCGGCGCCGCGACCGGCAGCCTCCGGGTGCTGCTGGTCGAGGATAACGCGGTGAATCAGAAATTGTTTCTTCGCGTGCTCGAGAAGCTGGGCCACCAGGTGACCCTGTCGTGCGACGGCGAGCATGCGCTCGAACAGCACGCCGGCGGCGATTTCGATCTGATCCTGATGGACGTGCAGATGCCCAGAATGGACGGCCTCCAGGCCACCCTCGGAATCCGCAAGCGGGAACGAGGCACCGCCCGCCGGATCCCCATCCTGGGCTTGACCGCTCACGCCATGAAGGGCGACCGGGAACGCTGCCTCGAAGCCGGCATGGATGGCTACGTCGCCAAACCGGTCCGGACGGAAGACCTCGTCGAAGCCATCGCCGGGGTGCTCGCCGCGCGCGTCTGAATCGCTTATCCTGGGCCTTGCACATGAGACTCCCAGCCTTGTTGCTCTTCCTCTGCCTGGCCGCGCCGGCACAGGAGCCCATTCGCTATACGGTGCGCTTCCCGCGGCCCCACACGCACTACCTGGAGGTGGCGGCGTCGGTCCCGGCGGGCCGGCCCTCGGTGGAGTTGTTCATGGCGGTCTGGACGCCAGGCTCGTACCTGGTGCGCGAGTACTCGCGCAACGTCGAGGATTTCCAGGCCCGCACGCCGGAAGGCCGGCCCCTGGCCTGGACCAAAACGCGCAAGAACCGCTGGCGCATAGAAAGCGGCGGCGCGCCGCGCATCGAAGTGAGCTACCGGGTCTACGCGCGGGAGCTGAGCGTGCAAGGCAACTGGGTAGATGCGGAGTTCGCCATGCTGAACGGAGCGCCCAATTTCGTCACCCTGGCGGGGGCCGAGAAGCGTCCTTACGAGGTGAAGCTGGAATTGCCGCCGGCGTGGAGAAAGAGCATCAGCGGCATGCACAGCGGCGGCGCGCCGCACACCTACGTGGCGGCCGATTTCGACGAACTGCTGGACTGCCCCATCTACGCCGGCAACGCGCCCATCCACGAGTTCGAGGTGGACGGAAAGAAACACCACCTAGTCAACGAAGGCGAAGGCCCCATGTGGGATGGGCCGGCCTCGGCGCGCGACGCGGCGCGCATCGTCGCCGAGTACAACCGGCAGTGGGGCGGCCTGCCCTATGACCGGTACGTCTTCTTTAACCTCTTGCTGGAATCCGGCGGCGGGTTGGAGCACAAGAACTCCACCTGGCTGGGCGCCAGCCGGTGGGCCTACGGCAATACGCAGGACCCGCCGGAGAGCGCGCCGGGGTCGGGCGAGGCGCGCTCCCGCACGCCCAACCGTCTGAGCTGGCTGGGCCTGGTGAGCCACGAGTACTTCCACGTCTGGAACGTGAAGCGCCTGCGGCCGGCCGAGCTGGGGCCGTTCGACTACGAGAACGAGGTCTACACGCGCAGCTTGTGGCTGGCCGAGGGAGTGACGTCCTACTACGGCCCGCTGGCGCTGCGCCGGGCGGGGCTGTCGGCGCGGGACCAGTATTTGCGCTCGCTGTCGGGCACCATCGCGCAGTTGCAGACCGCGCCGGGAAGGCTGGCGGCGCCGGTCGAGTCGCTCTCCTACGACGCGTGGATCAAGCTTTACAGGCCCAACGAGAACTCGACCAACACCGGCATCAGCTACTACACCAAGGGCGCGGTGATCGGGTTCCTGCTGGACGCCAAGATCCGCAAGGCCTCCAACGGTGCCCGCTCGCTCGACGACGTCATGAAAGACGCCTTCGCGCGCTACGGCGGCGCGCGCGGCTACACGCCCGGCGAGTTTCGCGCTCTGGCCGGTGCGGAATTCGGCCCCTGGTTCCGGAAAGCGCTCGAAACCACGGAAGAGCTGGATTACAGCGAGGCGCTGGACTGGTACGGGCTGCGCTTCAAAACCGAGCCGCAGCGCCCCGGCGCCGCGCCGCGCATTCTGACCGGCATCGCAACCTCCGCCGCCAGCGGGCGCATCCGGGTGACGGGGCTGCGGCGAGGCACGCCGGGATACGACTCGGGCCTGAACGTGGACGACGAGATCCTGGCCGTCGACGGCTACCGAGTGCGGCCGGAACAGTGGCCGGCGCGGCTGGCCGGCTACAAGCCGGGCGAGACGGTCGAGGTGCTGGTGGCGCGGCGCGACCGGCTCATGAACATCGCGCTGGCGATCGTGGCCGACCAGCCGGCATCCTGGTCGCTCGAAGTCCGGCCCGATGCAACCGAGGAGCAAAAGGCGCACCGGAAGGCCTGGCTGCGAGAGGAGTGAAACAGGAGACATGGAACAAAGCCCTCGCGGCCGGCGTATTCCGTTCGGAGGCTTGGAATCCATGGAAGGCCATGTAAGGGCCCTCGGAATTCTTCATATCGCGCTGGGCGCCATGGGAGTCCTGGGCGCCCTGGTAGTGCTGCTGATCTTCGGCGGCGCCGCCGCGATCGTCAACTTCAACGCGCCGTGGCACGATGCCCAGGTCGCCGTTCCGATCATCGGCGTGGCGGGCGGCGCAATCGCACTCCTGATCCTGGTTCTATCGGCGCCCGGCATCGTGGTGGGTTTCGGGCTCTACAGGTTCAGCCCCTGGGCGCGCGTTCTGGGCATCGTCCTCTCCGCCCTGGACCTGCTGCACGTTCCCATCGGCACCGCCATCGGGGTCTACGGACTGTGGGTGCTTCTCAACCCCCGGACCGAACCCCTCTTTCGCCCCCGCCCGGCGCTGGCTTACCGCTGAGTTTCGGGGCTTCGTAGCCTCTCCCCGAAACCCGGAAACTGGGATACTAGGGAGTATCACTCCTATGAATCCTGGATACCAAATCGTGGTCTGCGCGAGCATTGTGCCCGACCCGTTGCAGACCCTCGAACCCATGGCGGGACCGCAAGGCCCCGCGCTCAAGAATGAAATGATGCTGCCGGCGGTGCTGGACCCCTGGGCGGGCCACGCGCTGTTCGAGGCCGCCCGCCTGGCCAAGAACGCACCCGGCAGCAAGGTCTGCCTGGTTAGCCTGGCGCCCAAAGCCAAGCTGCAACAGGTGATGATGACCGTGGCTCAAAAAGTCCCCTTCGAACTGGTCGCGCTGGACGGGCCCGCGGGCGGCTTCACCGAGGCCGCCGAAGTCGCCGCCGCCTTGGCCGCCGCCATCCAGGCCATCCCGGGATTGGACCCCTCGCGTCTGCTCTTGTTCGGCGGGTGGGAGTCGGCCTCCCGCGGCGCCGGCGCCACGATGCAGATTGTGGGCGAGTTGCTGGGCATCACCGAACAGTTCCAGGGCGTCGACGAGCTGACGATTGGCGCCGATGGCTCGCTCCGCATCCTCGAGCGCATCGAGGGCGGCAGGCACCAGGTGTCGGTCTGCTCGGCTCCTCCCGCGATGCTGGGCTGGGCCACCGGCAACCTGCCCGAACCCCGCAACAATCCGCAGGTGGGCATGGCCAACATGCGCACCATCATGCCCGCGCTTCAGAAAGCCAAACTCGCGCCCGCCGGCGCGGCTGGCGTCACCTTTGCCGGCGTCGCGCTGCCCAAGCAGCAGCGCGAAACGCGCCTGGTGCGCGACACGCCGGCCGGCGAGATCGCGCGCGAAATCGTGGAATGGATTCGGGGGTAAGGGCCATGGAAAACATGCTTGTTCTTTTGCACACGGAAAGCGACGGATCGCTGGGCCGGATGGCCCTGGAAACGCTTGGCGCGGCGCGGGCGCTCGGCCTGCCGTTCGCGGCGGGCCTAGCCGGCGGAGACGTACAGGCGGCCGCGGACTCGATTGCCGCCTGCGGCGCCACGCACTTCTTCGCGGTTAGCGGCGCCGCGTATGCTCAGCCCCGCTATGCCACCGATGCCGCCGCCGCCGAAGCGCTGACCCGCGCGGCCGGAGCCACGCTGGTTTTGGCTCCCGCCACTTCGCGCTGGAACCGGGTGATGCCGGGCGTGGCGCACCGGCTGGGTGGCCGCGCCGACACACACGTCACCGGGATCGCGGCGGCGGACAGGACCCTGCGCATCACGCGCTGGTACTACCGGCAGCGTATGGAGGCCGTGATCGAGCGCGCACACCGGCCCTGGGTCGTGCTGCTCGAAAGCGGCTCGGCCGAGGCGTACAGCGGCGCCGCGGGGACAGCGTCCGCAGAGGCCATCTCCGTGGAAGCGCGGACCCGCACCGAAGTCACGGGCGTGCAGGCGCCCAGGAGCGACCAGCAGACCATCCGGCCGGACGCCGAACTGCTGCTGGAGGCCGGCGCCGGCTGGACCAAGAACCAGCCCGACGGCAAGCCGCACATCGGGGACGCCGAAAAGCTGATCCTGGGCTTCCTGGACGCCACCCAGGCCTCGCTCGGCAGCAGCAAGTCGCTGGTCGATCTGAGCGGCGAAGGGCAGGCGGTGCTGGGCTTCCTGACGCACCTCAACCAGATCGGGCAGACCGGCTCGACCCCGCGCCACCGCAAGGGCCTGGCCACCTGCTGCCACGGCGAAGAGCCGCACGTGGTGGGCTGGCGCTTCGTCACCGAACGCCGCGCCGTCAACCTGGACGCCAATTGCGGCTGGGCGCGCGGCAAGGCCGACGTGGTCTACGTCGCCGACGCCTTCGAAGTGATGGCCCAGGTGAACGCCCTACTCAAATGAAACGCCGGCGGCTGGCGCTGATCTCCGCCATGGGCGCGATCTTCGCGCTGGCCGTCGTTTTCTGCGCCCAGGAGGTGCGCGTCTTTCGCGCGGGCGCCGCGCGGCGCGACATTACGCCGCGCGAGCCGGTGCCGATGTGGGGTTACGCCTCGCGCCACGACGCGCTCAGCCAGGGCACGCTCGACCCGCTTTTCGCCGACGCGGTGGTGCTCCAGGCGGGCCGCGACAAGCTGGCTCTGGTGGGCCTGGACCTGGGGCGCTCGCCCTCGGACCAAAGCCTGGAGCGCATCCGCAAGCGGATTGGCGAGAGAACCGGCATCCGGCATTCGGTCATCGCCGGCTCGCACACGCACCACGGCCCGGTGCTCGAGCTGAGCGACGAGCCCGGTAAGGGACGCGGCAAGTTCGACGCCGCCATCCGCTACTGCAAACAACTGGAGGACGCGATCGTCGAGGCCGTGGCGGAGGCCGACCGGACGGCGCAGCCCGCGCGCGTCGCCTCCGGCACGATGCGGCTCGATGGCTGGAACCGCAACCGCCACAGCAAGCTCGAATCCAAACCCACGGACCGCGACCTGGTTGTGGTGCGCCTGGACGGCCGGAGCGGGAAGCCCATCGCGACCATCGTCAACTTCGCCGCGCACCCCACCAGCATCCCGGCCGGCATGCTCCAGTTCTCGGCCGACTATGTTGGCGCGGTCAAGGACGCCGTCCGGCGCGAGACCGGCGCGGCGGCCCTGTTTTTCAACGGCGCCCACGGCGATCAGTCCGCCGAGCGGGGCGGTCGCGACCATCGCGCCTACGGCGAGGCGCTGGGGCGGGAAGCCGTGAAGCTCTCGCGAACGCTTGAATCCCAAGATGCCGCGGGCTGGCCCTTGGAGGTGCGCGAGGAGCGTTTTTGGTTCGCCTCGCGCTTCCCGCACTCCAACCCGGTGTATCGCTTCGCCTTCGAGCGCGCGTTCTTTCCGGAACTGGTGGCCAACTACGCCGCCCAGTACGCGCAGGGCGTCGAGCCGCGCCTGACCGTCGCCACGCTGGGCGGCGACCTGGCCCTGGTGGCCGTGTCGGGCGAGTTCTTCTCGAACCACGCGAACCGGCTCAAGGAACGGGCGCGGGTGAAGACCCTGCTCTTTGCCGGCGACGCCAACGGCTACCACCAGTACTTCCCCACCATCGAGGCGGTGGCCGAAGGCGGCTACGGCGCCGACAGCGCCATGGCCCCGGCCGCCATCGGCGCGGGCGAACAGATGATGGATCTGGCCCTGCGCCGCCTGTACGAAATGCGCGGCCACATCAAGTAGCGCCCCCAAACTCAGAAGATCAGTTTGATGGCCAGGGTGATCTGGCGCTGGCCGTGGCCTTTCTCGCCGGTGAGGGTGCCGAAGGCCGTCGAAGTCGGCGAGGTGTTCGGGTTGGAGAACTGCACGTGGTTCAGCGAGTTGAAGGTCTCGAGGCGGAACTGCGCCTTCAGCCCCTCGCGGATGCGGAAGTGCTTGAACAGCGACAGGTCGAAATTGTTGATGCCGTCGGCGCGCACGCCGCTGAAACGCGGGGGGAAGGTCTGAATGTTGCTGGCCAGCGCCTTCGAGTTGTCGCGCTCGAACCCGGCGTCCACGTTGAACCAGCGCTCGCTGCGGCGCTGGCTCACAGGGAGCGGGACATCCTTCAGATCGCCCCGGAAGATGGCGTTGCCAAAGCCCAGCACGTCGCCCGTCTGGCCTTCGAACCAGCCCTGCAACTGCCAGCCGCCGATGGCGGAATCGAGCCAGCGCGGCGCCCCGCCGGCGATCTTCTTGCCCTGGCCGAAGGGGAGTTCGTAAATGCCGCTGAGCACGAAGCGGTGCGTGAAGTCCTGGTCCGAGATCACCCGGTAGGGAACCGGATCCGAGTTGTTCAGGAAGCTGTCGGCGGCCATGAACTTCGACCAGGTCCACGCCATCTGGAAGTTGACGCCCGAACTGAGACGCTTTTCGGCGCTGAACTGAAGCGAGTGGAAATAGGAGTAACCCGCCGGCTCGGTGGTCGAGATGCCCTGAAACTGGGGATAGGGCCGCAGCAGTTGCGAGCGGCCGGTGCGCACGTTGCCCAGCCCGCTTCCGGTGAAGTCCGGGATGCCATAGAACGGGTTCGTCACCTGTTCGCCCAGGAAGTCAATGGTCTTCTGATCGCGCTCCGGCAGCGTGGACAGGTATGCGGCCGGGACGGGGTTCACCTCGCGGCTCACTCCCAGTTTGGTGCCCCGGTTGTCGACGTAGGAGGACTCGATCAGAACCCGCCAGGGCAACTGGTGCTGGACGGAGAAGGTCCAACGCTGCATGTAGGGGTTGAGCGGCTTGCTGTTGAAGAACGAGAGTCCGCGCCCCAGGAAAGTGGCGATGCCGGCACTGGCGCCGGCCGGCGTTTGCAGCCCGTCGGGGAAGGGATTGGAGAGCGAGGCCCGGAAGGTGAGGCCATTGTCCAGGCTGGGGATGAGGTTGGTGGCTTGGCTGAATCCGCCCTGGTTTACGTCTTGCCGGTCGATGCCCAGCACGTCGAAGAAAACGCCGTAACCCGAACGGATCACGGTGTGGGAACCCAGCCGGTAAGCCAGGCCGGCGCGCGGTGCGAAATTATTCCGGTCGCCGCTCCACAGCTCCCGCGGCCCGCCGCCCGCGCCGGCGAACCGGAGTCCGCCCGCGGTCTTGAAGCTCGCCACCGGCACCTGCGCGATGGGCGCTTTGGCATAGTTGGCCAGCGCCGCCGCCGAAATGGGACTGGGCGTGGTGAAGTCGAAATCGCGGATGGTGCGGTTGAAACGCTCCGTGGTGGGACTCTCGTATTCGTAGCGCAGCCCCAGGTTCACGGTCAGCCGGGAGGTCACCCGCCAGTCGTCCTGGAAGAAGAAGGAAGTGTATCCGCTTTGTTCGGCGCGCGAGGCGTTGATGTTGATGTTGCCGCCGGTGGGGCGTCCGAACAGCAGCGCCGCGAAGCCCTGCCCGATGGGAGCGGCGGGGGAATTGTCCAGCGGCCCGCGGGTCCAGCCGGTGGAAAAGTCGACGCGCGGCGCCACGTTGCCGTAGCCGTATCCGTTCTCGCGCATCAGACGGTACTCGGCGCCGATCTTCATGCTGTGTTCGCCGTGCACCTTGGTGAGCGTGCCGCCGAAGGTGTGGTAGTAGATCGTCGAGGTGCTGCCGCCGTTGTCGCCTAACTGCTGGAGACCGTCCACGGTAATCTGCGGAAAGGCGATGCCGGCCAGGTTGTTCTTGCGCCGGATCTCGTCCATCAGGCTGGCCGGGAAGCCCAACGAAGCCACGTCGAATCCCTGGCTCGCCCGGGAAGTCCACGGCTGCTGGTAGGTCAGGCCATAGCGCAAGTTGAGCAGCAGTTGCGGACCAAACACATAGACGTCGTCCAGCCCCATCCCGTAGCCGGTTCGGTCCAGGAGAGTCCCGGAAGCGATGCTGGGCAGGGTGTCTTCCTTGTTGTTGTGCTGCGCGCTGTTGAGACGGACGAAGATGCGGTGGTCCTGGGTGAGGACATGATCCAGGCGGCCGATCATGTTCCGATTGTCCCGGTCGATGTTGCGGGTGCGGAAAAAGTTCTGACGGAAATCCGCGGTGCCGGGCTGGTTTGGCTCGGGCCAGTAGGGCAGGAACTTGAGGGCCATGGGGTCGATGCGGCTGGCCGGAACGAGGTTGCCGGGGAGCGGCAGGCGGCTGAAACGGCCCGCCTGCGCGGCGGGCTGGATGGTGGCCGGGTCGTAGATCTGGTAGCGCGAGCCCAGCTTGAGCAAATCCGAAAAGTCCCCTTTGCGCTGCGCCACGGTGGGCACGGTGTAGGTGCCGCTCAGGTTGCGCCGGATGTACAGGCCCTCGTAAGCGAAGGTCCAGAAGGTGCGGTTGCGCCCGTCGTAAATCTTGGGCAGTCGCAACGGACCGCTGAGACTGGTGCCCCAATGCTGGTGCAGCCAGCCGGTGATGGCGCGCTGCTTTTTCTCTTCCGTGATGGGGCCGGTGTTGGGGTCGTAAATGAAGAGGTTCGTATGCCAGGGCACGGCGCGCCAGCGCGAATCGAAGTGGTAGCCGGTGCCGTGCAGCGAGTTGGTGCCGCTCTTGATGCTGACGTTGGTGACCGCTCCGGCGGCGTGACCCAGGCTGGCGTCAAAGGTCGCCGTGTGCGTCTTGAACTCTTGCACAACGTCCTGCGGAGGCGAGAATACCTGGTTTCGCTCGGCCATGTTGGGCGCGCCGTCGAGCATCGCCTCGCTCGATCCGCTGCGCGTGCCGTTGACGATGACGTCGGTGGCCGCGCCCTGGTCGATGGAGTTGCCGGCGTAACGGCCGCCGCTCGAGATGACGCCCGGCGAAAGCCGGATCAGGTAGAACGGATTGCCGCCCACGATGGGCAGCACCGCCACCCGCCGCTCGTCCATGATCATGCCGATGGAGGCGGTCTGCGACTCCAGCATCGGCGTCTCGCCCGTCACCACCACCGACTCGGCCAGCTCGCCCACCTCCAGTGCGAAGTCGAGCGACATGCGGTCTGAGACGCGCAGCTCGATGCTTTCGCGCACCGCTTTTTTGAAACCCTGCAACTCGACTTCGACGCGATAAACGCCCGGCAGCAGATAGGGGACTTCGTAGTAGCCCTGCTCGTTGGTAACCGACGAGACAACCGTGCCCGCCGCCACCAGCGTCGTCCGCACCTTGGCGCCCACCACCAGCGCGCCGCTCGAATCCGTCACCGTTCCCACGATCGTCGCGCGGGACTCCTGCCCGGCCAGGGGCAGCGCCAGCGCCAAAGACAGTATTCCAAAAGCCGCGAACCTCATTCGACCACCTTCCCGCGTTCAAGGATATTCCCAAGCGGCTCCCACCGCAAGCCGGAGTTTCGGGGTTTCGTAGCCTGCCCCCGAAACTCCGGGTGTGCTATATTCGATGCAAATTCGCGCAACTTGCGGAAAGGACGGTGTCTGATGAGTATCAAGAAAGACCCGGAACTGGTATCCACGCTTCCTAAGAAAGGGTATTCGCGCCGCGGCTTCGTGCAAGGTGTGGGGCTGGGCGGCGCGGTCGGGGCTGGATTGCTCGAATCGGAGGCGGCAGCTCAGCCGGGCGGCGCGAAGCCGGCCGGCCCGGGCGAGGTTCCGATCGCACTCCAAGTCAACGGTAAACCGGTCAAGCTGGCGGTCGAACCGCGGGTGACGCTGCTCGACGCGCTGCGCGACAAACTGAACATGACGGGATCCAAGCGCGCCTGCGACCGCGGCGTCTGCGGCTCGTGCACGGTGATCATGGACGGCAAGGCCGTGTACGCGTGCAGCGTGCTGGCCATCGATGCGCAAGGCAAGGATATTCAAACCATCGAAAGCCTTTCGGCCGGGCCCCGGCTCGACCCGGTGGTGGCGGCCTTCCACAATAACGACGCCCAGCAGTGCGGCTTCTGCACGCCCGGCATGGTCCTGGCGACCAAGGCCATGCTGGCGAAAAACCCGAGTCCGACTTACAACGATGTGATCCAGGGCCTCAACGGCAATCTCTGCCGCTGCGGCACCTATGTCGGTCTGCGAAAGGCGGCGCTGGATGCCGCCAGGACGATGAGAGGAGCCAAGAATGCCTGAATATCGCTGGCCGGAAATGTCGAAACGCCGCGTGATGGGCAAGCGGCTGAACCGCCTGGACGGTCCTCCCAAGGCGACCGGACGGGTCAAGTACGCGCAGGATGTGAAGCCGGCCGGCATGCTGTACGGAGCCCTGCTGGTTTCGCCATACGCGCACGCGCGGGTCAAGTCGATCGACGCCAGCGGCGCCGAGCAGACCAAGGGCGTCGCCGGGGTTAGGATCGTCGCTCCCGCCGGGACGGAAATCCAGTGGGAGGGAATGGACATCGCCGTCGTCGCGGCCTCGACCGAAGCGATCGCGCGCGACGCGGTGCGAAAGATCAAAGTCGAGTACGAAGTGCTGCCGCACATGGTCAATGAGAAGGACCTGGGCAAAGCCGGCGGCCGCATCAAGGCCGCCGGCCAGCAGGTGACCGGCGATCCGGACCAGGCCTTCAAGGATGCCGACGTCGTCAGCGAAGGCGTCTACGGATGCCCGGTGCTGACGCACTGCTGTATGGAGAGCCACGGCGGCGTACTGCAGTGGCAGGGAGAGAAGGTCGAGTTCTGGCCCTCGACGCAGGGCGTCACCGATATTACCTCGGACCTGGCGCGGGGCCTGAAGGTCCCCGCCGCCAGCGTGCACGTCATACAGGAGGCCATCGGAGGCGGATTCGGCAGCAAGTTCGCCACCGAACGCTGCGCGCTGGAAGCGGCGCACCTTTCTAAGTCCGCCGGCGGCAAACCGGTCCGGATGTTCCTGGACCGGGCGCAAGACCTCAAGACGGGCGGCAACCGGCCTTCGGCCTGGATCAAGGCCAAGGTGGGCGCCAGGAAGGACGGGACCATCGTGGCCTGGCAGTCGGAATCCTGGGCCACGGGCGGCGTGGGCGGCGGCGGAATGCCTCCCCTGCCCTACGTCTATACCAACATCCCCAACCGGCGGCTGAATCACAGCGCGGTATCCACTAACGCCGGCGGCGCGCGCGCCTGGCGCGCTCCCAATCATCCGCAGGCCTCGTTCCTCACCGCCTGCGCGCTGGAAGACCTGGCGGCGAAGCTGAACATGGATCCGCTGGTGTTGCTGGCCAAGAACGCGGATTACACCGCGCGCGGCGAAACCTACCGGCGCCAGCTTGCCAAAGCCGCGGAACTGTCCGACTGGAAGAAGCTCTGGCATCCGCGCGGAGCATCGGGCTCGGGCGTCGTCAAGCGAGGCCTGGGCGTCGGATTCGGCACCTGGGGCGGAGCGGGCCATGCCAGCCAGTGCCGCACGATTATCCATGCCGACGGCTCGGTGGAAGTCGAACTGGGCAGCCAGGACCTGGGCACCGGGACGCGCACCATCATCGCCATGGTGGCGGCCGAAACGCTGGGCCTGCCGGTGCAGGCCGTCAAGGTCAAGATCGGCGACAACCGCTATCCCCCATCGGGATCCAGCGGCGGTTCGACCACCGTCGGCGGCGTGTCGTCCTCGACGCGCAAGTCGACCACCAACGCGCTCACGAAACTGTTTGAATTGGCGGCTCCGGCACTCGGCGCTCCGGCCGATCAACTGGAAGCGGCGGAGGGCAAGATCTGGGTGACCGGCAACCCGGCCAAGAGCATCACCTGGGCCGCGGCGTGCCGCAAGCTGGGCAAGAATACTATCACCGAGATGGGCGCCAACGATCCCAAACTGGCGCCCAAGGAAGGGCTGAACACCCAGGGCGTCGGCGGCGTCCAAATCGCCGACGTCGAGGTGGACACCGAAACCGGCGTGGTCAAGCTGAAGAAACTGACCGTGGTTCAGGATTGCGGCTTGATCGTCAATCCCAAGACCGCGGAGACCCAGGTCTACGGCGCCTGCATCATGGCCATTTGCGGCGCGCTGTTCGAAGAGCGCATCATGTGCGACGTCACCGGTCGCATGTTGAACTCCGACTTCGATACTTACAAACTCGCCGGAGCGGGCGATATCGGCGAAATCGTCTGCCACCTGGAAATCGACCCCGACAATGACAAGCGCGGTATCATCGGCCTGGGCGAACCGCCGGTGGTTCCCGGCATGGGCGCCATCGCCAACGCCGTCGCCAACGCCATCGGCGTGCGCGTGCCCACTGTGCCGCTCACGCCCGACAAAGTGCTGGCCGCTCTGGAAAGGAGGAACGCCTGATGCAGGCCTTTGAATACGCATCTCCCGCCACGCTCCCGGAGGCGATCGCTCTGCTGGGCGCCAAATGGGGCGAAGCCGACATCCTGGCCGGCGGAACCGATCTCCTGGCTCTCTTGAAGGACTACCTTTGCACGCCCAAGCGCGTGGTGAACATCAAGGGGATCAAGGAGCTCGGCGGCATCGCCAAGACCGCCGCGGGCGTCCGCATCGGCGCCCTGGCGACTCTCGACGAGTTGCTGGCCAGCGCCGACCTGAAGGCCTATCCGGCCTTGCTCGCCGCCGCGCGCGGCGTCGCCAGCCCGCAGAGCCGCAACAGGGGGACCGCGGGCGGCGACTTGTGCCAGCGCCCCCGCTGCTGGTACTTCCGCGCGGGCTTCGGCCTGCTGCCTCAGTACGAGGGCAAGGACCTGGCGGTGGACGGCGACAACCGCTATCACTCCATCTTCGGCGACGGGCCGGCGCGCTTTGTCAGCGCTTCCAGCCTGGGGCCGACGCTGGTGGCGCTCGGCGCCCGCATCACCGTGGCCGGACCCAAGGGCAACCGCACGGTCGCGGCCGACCGCTTCTTCGTCGCCCCCAAGACCGCCGCTCAGCGCGAGATCGCCATCCAGCCCAACGAGATTGTCACCGAGGTGCTGGTTCCGGCGGCGGGGCGCAACGCAACTTACGAGGTGCGGCAGAAGGAGGCGCTGGACTGGCCGCTGGCCACCGCCTCCGTGGTCCTGCGCATGAAGGGCAGCTCGGTGGCGGGCGCCCGCATCGTGCTGGGACACGTCGCACCCACGCCGTGGGTGGCCGCCCAGGCCGAGAAGTTCCTGGCGGGCAAGTCGCTCACGGCGGATGTCGCCGAGCAAGCCGGCCAGGCCGCGGTGGCCGACGCCCGGCCGCTCAGCGGCAACGCCTACAAGGTCCAGCTTGCGAAGGTGGCCGTCAAGCGCGCCTTGCTGGCCGCGGCCGGCGTCAAAGCCTGAAGGGTCGAAAGGAAGCGCGGGGCGGGACACTCACTCTCGCCCCCGTCACTGCACAATGTGGTACACCAGGAAATCGGCGTCTTCATAGTAGATGGACGCATTGGGCTGGGATTTCACGCAGGCCGCCGCCAGCGCGGCGGCCTGGAATTCCAGCGATTCGCGGCCGGACCTTGTGCCATAGAAATACTCAGACTGGCTGGTTACACCGCTGGGCGCAAGAGAAGCGTGCGCCAAGGGACGCTTCTCGACGAATAGGAAGATATTCTTCACCTCGTACGGGAATTTGAAGCCCGGCTGTGAAACCTGCGCTGGGCTGTAGGCGGTTACGAATTCGGAAAGCTCCGCGTGCCAGCCCCGGCCGATCAGGGCAGGCACTTCGTGACCCGGCGAGACGATCAGCCACTCGTTGCGGCGGAACTCACGCGCGATTGTGTTCACCGCCCGAGCCGCCGCCTCGTACTGCAACGGTCCATCGGGCGCCTGGCGGGCCATGCCCGACGCCAGAGCCAGCGCGAAAGCGGTCGCGCCGGCGGTGAGGAGCAGGGGCTGGACAAAGCGCGGGAGCCGCTGCGCGAGCTTCCACCCCAGCAAAGACGCAAACACGCACAGCAACATCCCGATCACAGGCAGGCCAAAGCTCCGGTCGGCGAACACGGCAATTCCGGCGCTGCCCAGCGCAAAATGCCACTGGTCCCGCAGAGCCGCCACAGCCAGCAGCCAGAAAATCGCCGCGATCTCGGGGGCGCCGGTTTCCACGGGCAAGGCCGTGGCCGTCGCCAAGGGCCAAGAGGCAGCCAGCCCGGAAGCCAGGTATGCCACCGGGAGGCTTCCAGAGTAGCGCAACGCGCAGAACCCGGCTGCCAGCACCAGCACAACCCACAGGACGGGGCCACTGAGCCGCACGACCGTGGCTCCGTCAAGACCGCTCAGGAACGCGACTGGCGCCAGGAATGCCACCGAACCGTCGGGTTCCCAAGGCTGTCCGCTCAACAAAGTCTGCAAGGAAAGGGCGCGAGCGTAAGTCCGCTGTTCCAAAAAGCGGTAGTTATGCACCGGGAACTGTGCGCGCTCGAACAACACACCGGCAATCAGGAGGCAGAACAGAGTGGCCATCGGAGAGAAGCGAAGCGATCCCAGCCTGCTCGCAAGCCGCCGGAACCAGTTCCTGTGAGCGCCTCTTTCCATCCTCTCAAGCCATCCGAGAAACCCGCCGCGCAGTGGCGACCACGAAAAAGCTCCGCTCCGGCGAAACGGAAAGAACGCCAGTACTAGCAGCCAGGCCAGATAGACGAATGTCATCATGCCGGGCAGGCAGAGACGCCACTGGCCCAGGATCGTCACGCTGATTTGGGCAAACAGAATGGCGCGCAGAAAGGAAGGCGCCAGTTCTTCATGCCAGGCCCGGTCCCGGCGCCTTCCCACGCGCACGGCCAGCACCGGGGCCCCTGCGAAAAGCGCCCCGAAGGCAAGCAGAACGCGCAACAGTTCCAGCCAGTTGGTAAGCGAGCTCATGCGGCGGAGGCGAAATAGTAGTAGTCCAGTGCCCGGAAGCGCTTGACCACCGAGAAGGAGGACAGGCAGGCAAAAGCCGCGGCGCCCAAGGCAAAGCCCACGACGGCAAACTGGTAGGAAAGCACTCGCGACAGCAGGTAACCGGCCAGCATGTCCACGGCTGCGCCCAGGATCATCGCGCGGACGACAGGCCGCGGCTGCGATAACGAAAACAGAAGGCTCGCGTTCCACAGCCCAAGCACCAGCAATGGGTAAC